>CAYWZS010000044.1:0-31045 GCA_964462905.1 uncultured Anaerolineaceae bacterium | reverse complement strand
GGATGGGAGCGGGGTGGGGGTGGCGGTGGGTGCGGCCAACACAACGGCGGCCCCACCACGGGCGCGGGCGCTCTCCGCGACGACAGCGGCGTTCACGGCATAGTTGCCCTCTGGTGCGTCCACTGTAGCCTCGAACGGCGCGTTGAGGTCGGCGGTGGCCTCTGCGATAACCCCGGCGCTACTCTCCACGCGCCACTGGACATAAAGGTCGGTGCGGGTCGGCTGGTAGGGCGTACCGAGCTTGTAATTCGCCAACGCCCCTAGCACACCGTCGGCCAGGTCACCCTGTGCGAGGTCCGGCAGGGCCACGCCACCGACGGCAAAGGCGCGGGTGCGGGCCAAGCGGAACGTTAGCGCCTCGTCGGTGGTGAGCCACACACGCGAGATGGGGTTGTCGTTGTCGTCTAAGTAGTCGATATAGGGCGTTTGGGACGCCTCGCTCTCGCCGGTAGCGGCTTGCAGGCCGTCGAGCGCGGCGGTGAAGGGTGCACCGGGGATGATGTTGCCCTCGGCGGTCAGCTCACCGCTAATCTGTACGTTACCGAGCGGAGCTAGCGCCTCCTCATAACCGACGGGGGTGTAGCCGCCAGACGCCTGCAATTGCGAACGGGTTGTGAGGCCAACGAGCAGCTTGTAACGGCTGACCTCGCCGACACCCCAGCGCAACATCGCCTCGACCAGACGATCCTCACCCGGCGCGAACATGGCAGGGTCTACACGGTCCAGGTTCACCTGCACGTAATCAGCAGCAGCCCCAAGCGCCCGCCAGTTATAGGCTCCGGTGTCCCAGGCTCCGCTGGCGTTCTGGGCGGCGGGGACCACGACCCCAAGCTGTAGGCCACGGGCGTTGAGCGTTGCCCCCAACTCCTCGATAAACAGCGTAAACGTGAGACGGTCATCGGCTGTCAGGCCGCGATAATCGATGAACACACCGTTGTAGGCTCCCGCAAAGGCGGCAATCTGTTGGATGTGCGTTTCGCGGAGGGTGCGGTTGTTGATGATGGCGCTAATCGTGTCTACGTCCAGCGCCCGTGGGTCCGCAAAGTTACGAACCGCCGGCATCGAGCGATACCCCGCGTTGAGTTCAACGCCGGCGGCCAAGCTCCCCGTGAGTGCGCCGTCTAATGTGGGCTGAATCCCACCGGGCGTCACAATCGTTGCGATACCCGCAATATCTGTCACGAGCGTCTGGCGCACATCTACGGGAACGATCACACGGGGCGCGGGGGGGGACGCCGCCGTGAACAGCGCCAACGGCCCCGGCACGCTGGCCGTCTCCGTAATCAGCGTGGCGTTGTCTACGGGCTGCATCGGCAGGAAGCGCCACGCACGCCCATCCCAGGTATAGGTGTCTAGCAGGTCCAGATTGGTGACGCCTTCGGGAATCGACAGGCTCAACGTGAGCGATTCGGGAGCGGTCCCGGTGGTTTCGACGGTATAGAGGTTGCTCGTCAGCGTTAGGTTCGCCGGGAGCGCAGCCAGCGCTGGATTGCCCCAGGGTGTATCGGTGGTGCCGTCTGTAAAGGCGGACTGGGAGACTGTCCCCAGCGCCACGCCGAACGCTGTCCCGGTATCCTCCGGGTTGAGGACGAGCGTGAGCGCTTGGTCTGGGGAGCGAGCGGCGTTGTTCTGTGCGTCCAACAACACGTACTGCGTCCCGTTGAGGCGGTCTAGCAGGCTGAAGGGCGGCAAGAGTAAGGCAACACCGACCAGCACCAACGCCAGCAATAGCGCCACCACAAACGGCACCACACAACCCAGGCCACCGCCAGACCGTCGTGGTGGTGGGTCGCTGGGTGTAGGTGATTGTTCCCCGACGCGCTGGAAGGCAGGGGGTGTCTGGTCTCCTGGGAAGTTCGCCATCAATGCTCCTGGTAGGCTCACGAACGTTGGTCGGCTGATTGTAGGGGAAATTGGGGTTGGGTGTTGGGCAATGGTGTTCCCCGCTGTCGCGCCACCATTATGCCGAAAAGTAGCGATTTGAGAACCCACGCCTAGTTGGGTGGTGGGTTAGGGGACTGTGTGTGGAGTTTCTGTTTAGGGGAGCGTGGACGTGCCACGCCCCCCTATTTACGCAGCGCCCTAGTTGGCGAGGGCCGCACATGTTGGGCAGGAACCATCCGGGCGGATGATGGCGTAACCGCCCATCGGGTCCGCACCGCCGCCCACAAAGTTCACGTTCCAGATGATGACAAGGCGCACGCGCCCACTGTTGCGGGCCAGGGTCATTGCCCGGTCTGTCCACTGGGCCTGTTGTGCAACGGTGACATCGGAGGCCCAGGCGAACCCACCCGGCAACGGGCCGTAGCCCTCCGGCGTGAGGTAGCCCATCTCCGTGAAGCACAGCGGCACGCGGCCACCAAAGGCTCCACTGTAGACCTCGATCATCGGCATGAAGTAGCGGGTGTAAAAGCCACTGTTGCCACGCGGGTCGCCAGAACGCGCATCCGGCGGGACGATACCCTCATTGTAGTGGACGCCCACACAGTCCATGTAGTTAGCGGCACCCGCAGCGGCCATCCCCTGAAGGAAGGGACGGTCGTCACAGCCCGCGCCGGAGCATCCCCCAAAGAAGCCCGTCGGGGCCGGGGCACCGCTAATCACAATGGTGCCGGGGTTAGCAGCTTTGATTGCGTTGTAGGAAGCCGCAAGCAGGTTGGTGTACATCTGTGGGCTGACCTGCCCGGCAGGCCACTCGCGGTCAATGTTCGGCTCATTCCAGATTTCGATGGCGTCCACACCACCCGCTGCGAGGTCCGCAACGAAGGCCGCGTAGCGGTCATTGTAGCCCGGCTTTTGCAGGTCCGACGGCGCACCGACGACACCCAACAGCACACGGAAACCCGCCGCACGAACCTCGTTGGCGGCGTTGATCGCCCCACCAGCGGTTTGCCCGTCGCTGTAGCGAATTTGCTTCTTGACCCAGGTCATCCCGGCCTGGTTCATGTAGCCAACAGCGCGGCTGTCTAGGCCCTGGACGTGACCGCCGATCTCAAAGCCGCTCATGGAGGCGGAACTGCGGGGCGGCGGGGCAGCAGCGGGGGCGGCGGGGGCCGCCGCATCAGCAGGGGCCTCCGGCGCGGCCTCTTCCGCAGGGGAAGCGGCGTTAGGCGCGGCCAGCGAGAACGGGTCCGACTGGAGCTTGATCGGCAGCGAATTCAGTTCGGCGTCGGTCACGGCCAGCGTGGAGGAGGCGACCCAACCCACCTCGCCGGAGGAAATCGCGCCGCGAACCCAGAAGTTGTTGGTCCCGTCACGGGCATCCAACTGGATCGGTGTGCCGGGTTCTAACACAGTCAGGATACGCCAGTCTGTCCCTGGCCCGCTACGAAATCGACTTTGTGTGTCAACCGTGGTGAGGACGCCGCCCTGTGCGCCCACGATCCCCACGCCCACGGTCATGACGAGGACGGTCAAACATACAGCAAGCAACTTCTTCATAAGGTGGTATTTCCCCAATAGTCAAAACAGTAGATTTTGCGACGATAACGGTGTGCATTGCGGCAAAATTTTAACAAACGATGAGTAGATTGCAAGCGCGGCCCGCTGCGATGGGGAACAAAAAGGACGGGTTTCATGTAGGAACCCGCCCGCGTGTGGTTGCGGAGAGAGAGGGATTCGAACCCTCGGTAGGGGGTTACCCTACACTCGTTTTCGAGACGAGCCCGTTCGGCCGCTCCGGCACCTCTCCAATGGTGGTAGCTTTTAAGTATAGCCGTCCATAACGGGGCGTAAAGGGCCGATCCCGCTACTTTTGCCCGCCCGCCCGTAGCCGCCGAAAGAAGGCGCGGATCTGCTCGGCGGCCTCGTCTGCCATGATTCCGGCGGTGACATCTACACGGTGGTTGAGTGCATCGTGGCGGACGATATCCATGATGCTCCCGGCGCACCCGGCCTTGGGGTCGGTCGTGGCGTAGACGAGACGCGGCAAGCGGGCCAGCACCATCGCCCCGGCACACATGGCGCACGGTTCCAACGTGCAGTACAGCGTGACGCCCTCCAAGCGCCAGTGGCCGATGTGTTGCGCTGCCTGCCGGATGGCGATCATCTCGGCATGGGCGGTGGGGTCGCCGTCTGCCTCACGGTGGTTGTGGCCGCGCCCGATAATCTCTCCGCCTAGCACAGCGATTGCGCCGATTGGTACGTCGTCGTGTTCGAGCGCGAGTGCGGCCTCGTCCAGCGTGCGCTGCATCCAGTCGGCGTCGGTGGGTGGCATTGCTAGAACATGCTCATCTGCTGCGGGGCGTCGGGATCGGGTTCGTCTGGCGTTTCTTCCCCGCCGGCTTCTGCTTCGTCTTCTGGGTTCTCTGCGACAACCGTTACCTCCTCCGGCAAGAAGTTGTCCTCCGGGTCCAGCTCGACCTCGTGCGGGGCGGTCTCAGGCGCGACAGGGACATCTACACCGGCATGAACCGTCTCACCGCCTTCCAACGCTTCCAGGTCAAGTTCCGGCACGACATCGACCTGCATGTCCTCGGCCCGCATGGTTGCCGCCAACTTGAGCCGTTGCAAGTCCGCATCCCGGAAGCCGACATCGTGCAGCACGCCCACCAGCGTTCGCTCCGTGAGTTGGTCATCGCGGCGCACCACGTCCTTATAGTGTTCCTCCAGGCACTCGCGCCAGTCGTCGGAGAAAATGCTCTTGCCGTCGGCCATAGGATCGGTCCTCGTCGGTGGTCATTGCGATAGCCAGTATAGCACGGACGTATATCCCAGGCGGACGTTATTCGCTATGAAAATTCGAGAGCACACCCATCAACTCCTCGCCGTAGAGCTTCAACCGCACCGGGCCAATCCCGTCCACCTGGCGCAGTTCGTCTAGTGACGCCGGGACCTCCTTCGCCAGCGCCCACAGCACGCTTTTGTGCAGCACCATGTCCGACCCGACACCGCGCTCGATGCCCTTCTCCTTGCGCCACTGTTGGAGGACCGTAAAGCGATCCGCAATTTGTGAGTCGGGTGGGGTGGGCAACGGTGGCTCCGGCGGCAGGTCATCCACGCCTAACCGCCCCAGGTTCACTGCGTCAATGATCTGGTCGCCATAGCGCCGCACGACAATCCCTGGAACACGTTTCACGTCGTTCAACTGGCGCAACGCACGCGGAATTTCGCGGGCGATGTTGACCATCTGGTTATTTGTCAGCACCTTGAAGATCGCGACGTCCTCGGCCTCGGCCAGTTCCTCGCGCAGCAAGTAGAGTTCGCGCAGGACGGCCATCTGCGTGCGGTTGAGGTCCGCCGGACGCCCGATGTTCCAGTAGCCTTCGGGGTCGGTGGTGTTGTCTGCCGCAGGGACCTCCGCCGCCTCGCGAAAGATTTCCTGTGTTTCCTCCCAGCGCCCAAGTTCGACGAGCTTGGCGTGTAGTTCGTCACGCAGGCGGGGCAGGTAGTGCGTGTCCATTTGGGCGTAGAGCAAACTATCTGCCGAGAGTGGGCGTTTCCCCCAATTGTCACGCTGGTGAGACTTATCCGGCTTCACGTCGAAGTGGTACTCTAGCACGGACGCCAGCCCGAAGGACGTGTACTGGGCAATCCGGGCCGCGATCATGGTGTCGAAGAGGTTGTTGATGGCGAAGCCGTAGTCGCGCTTGAGCGTCATCAGGTCGTACTCGGCAGCGTGCAGCACAATCTCGATATGGGGGTCCGCTAGCAACACACCTAACGGCGATAGATCGGCAATGGCAAAGGGGTCGATGATGTAGTCTTGTTGGCGGGTCGAAAGCTGGACGAGGCACACCCGCTCTTTATAGGCGTGCAGGCTATTCGACTCGGTATCCAGTGCCAGCAGCCGCTCTTTGGACAGCTCCACAGCCAACCAGCGGAACGTGTCGGCGTCGTCAATCATGCGAAAAGGGGGTAAGTTGGGGGTCATAACCATCCACGGCGTCTGAAGTAGTACAAAAGGACAATCGTAAGCAGGAACATCCCCCCAGCGATATAGAGGAACGAAAACGGATTTTCCTCCAATGGCAGTTGCACGTTCATCCCATAGATGCTGGAAATCAACGTGAGCGGTAACATGATAACGGAGATCACGGTGAGAATCTGCATCACTTCGTTGATGCGGTAGTTGGCGAGCGCGTCGGCGGTGTCTGCCAGGTTGCCGATAATCTCAAAGTCCTCGTCGATGAAGTCCCGCGCTTTTGCCATATGGTCCACGAGGTCGCCGAAGTACTCCTCAAAATCCTCGTGGATAATGGGGTGTGTGGTGCGCTCTAGCTGTTCAAGCACGGGGACCTGTTGGCGGATAATACGACGAATCGCCAGCACATCCCGGCGGACAAGGGCGATCTCACGCATGACGGTGCGTGAGTCGTCGGAGAAGATACGCTCCTCAATTGCCTGGATGTTACGGTCCACCTTCCGCAACATGGGAAAAACGTAGTCTACCAATTGGTCGATGATGGTATAGAAGGTGTGGTTCGCGCCGCGCCCTAACAACCGCTGACGCGCCTCTGGGTCTTGCTCACACTGTTGGAAGAAGCGCGTCAGCGGCTTGAGCGTGCCATCATGGATCGTGATGACGTAGCCACGCCCGATAATCAGGTCCACCTCCCGCGCCCGCGAGAGCCGTTGCACGGGGTCCCACTGGGGGAAGTGCAATACGATGAACAGGTAGTTACCGTCCTCGTCCAGCTTGGGCCGTTCGATAGGGCTGAGGATATCCTCCAGGTTTAATGGATGCAGGTAAGAATACTCCGCCTTGAGGGCCGCTAGGTCCTCTGGTGTGGGGTGAATGATGTTCATCCAGGTGACGCGGTCGTGTTTGGTCGTATAAATCGTCATAGAAGCCATTATCGCGCCGCTGCAACGCGCTGGCAACTCCGAGTTCCAACGGCGATTGCGCCGCTAATACTATAAAAACTTGCCAGACACACAACAAAAAATTTATACTTTATTTATTCTTAACCACCCAAACCACAGGAGAAAACAAAGTGACTCTCAATATTACTGAACGGCTAGATGAAGCGATTCTGATTATCGAAACCCACGCTCCACTCGACGGTGAAATGGACCCACCCCAAGCAACAGAGGCTACCCTAGCATTTCAAAAGAAGGTGAACGGGACAATTTGCCGTATTACGGACTACACGCGCACACCCATTCCGTTTGATATACTCGTCGCGGGTATGTCATCTGACGTTGCCTTCCGGCACCCGAAGGTTCTGAGTATTGTCGTTGGTGACGATGATATGGTGCGGCTTGTTGCGGAGGGGTTCAAACAGGAACAATATGGCGGCATCGATGTGAAGCTCGCAGCATCCTTGGAAGAGGCGCTAACACTTGCAAGAGGGTGGCTTGCGTCCAGCTAAGCGATGCACATATATTCATCCTAAACGGGGTTTATAATCCCTTGACACCCCCTGCCCCGTTTGCTATTCTTTTCGCTGTTGAGCACGTATATTCCACCGTAGCTCAGCGGCAGAGCAATCGGCTGTTAACCGATGGGTCACTGGTTCGAATCCAGTCGGTGGAGCAGAAACCGTCACGGGCGTGGCGGTTTTTTTGTTGTCTGCTGGCGGTTGATCTCGTGGATAATCCGCAAACCCTCCAGCGTGAGTTCCGGCTCAATCACGTCAATTACATCGGTGTACTGGTTGAACAGCCGTGAGAGGCCCCCGGTGGCGATGACCTTCACGGGCTTTGCCGCCCCCATATCCGCCTTGATGCGCGTCGTCAGCCCCTCGATCATCGCAACATAGCCCCAGAACAGCCCGGATTGCAGCGCGTGGATCGTGTTCGACCCGACCGCAGACGGCGGCGGTTGCAGGTCTACTTTGTGCAGACGGGCGGCACGGCTCACAAGCGCGTCCATTGCGACGTTTGGCCCGGTGGTGATGGCCCCGCCGATGTAGGCGTTGTCCTCGGACAGCACATCGAAGGTGGTGGCCGTGCCAAAGTCGATCACAATCACGGGGCCGCCGTAGAGCGCCGCCGCTGCCGCTGAGTTCACGATGCGGTCCGCACCGGCCTGTTCTGGCTGGTCAATCGCGATCTTGATCCCGGTATTTGTCTCATGGTTGACAACCAACGGCTCCATTTCGAGGTAGTGCTGCACCAGTTCGGTGAAAGTCAACGTCAGCACGGGGACCACGCTGCTGATAATCACAGCGGTCACGGCCCGATAGCCGAGGTCGGCGCTGTTGAGGAAGTTACGCACCAACACCGCGTACTCGTCCGGCATTTTGTCGTGGACGGTCCGTGCCCGCCAGGTGATTTGCCAGGCATCATTCTGGCGCAGGCCGAGGTAGATGTTGGTGTTGCCGATGTCGATTGCCAGCAGCATAAGTGGGTCCGTTCTGGGGTAGGCGTCGTTAATTAGCGGCAGGGGATGCGGTTCGGCAGGTTGCAGAACTCATCTACAAGCTGGCCCGTGGTGCCAAATTCTGCCAGGTTATCCCGCGAGAAGATGAAGTCGATCTGCGAGTTGTTACTGTGACAATCGAAACACTCAAAGACGGACTCATCGCTCATGGCCCCGGTTTCAGGGTCGAATGAGAAATAATTCCAGCTTCCGGCCCGCTCATTCGTCTGGTAGTCGGCAGCGGTCCAGTCATCACTTTTGACAGCCGCATGAATGTTGTCAGCGAGTCCAGTACGCTCGAACTGGCCGCCTGCACTGCGAACGTGATAGCCCTCAATCACGATAACTGTGCCGTTTGGCAGGCGAGCGGTGCTGTTGTTGGCGATCATCTCCGCCGCGCCGGGGCTGATGAACAGATCGCGGGAGCGGTTGTCTGGCCGGGTGATGATGGCGTAGTGGACCAGTGCCTCGCGGTAGTTGGCAAGGCCCGGAATATCCGTCTGGATGGTGTTGATTGGTTGTATCGGCTCCGTGTTGTCGGCACGAAGCAGCACCATTCCGCCAACCAACGCCACCAACGCCACCATCAACGCCACGTATCGATAAGCCATACCTATGTTGTTCTTTCATCGCGTTACCTGCCTACAATTTTATGCTAAATGGCAAACAGGCGAAACACTGTAATTCTCCCCACATATTCACGCCGGAAATGTTAGAATGACAACGAGAACAGGCGCATTTGCAGGGAGTTTTATGGCGAACTACACGGTGCGGACGGCAACACTAGACGACACACAGGCCATTGGCGCGGTCGCACGGGCGCGGGTGGGGGTCTGGCAGCGCATGGACGACGCGGGCCAGGTACAAGACATTGCGTATGATACGTTAACGGTCTACGAGCGTTGGTTACACGGCGGCCCCTGGATGAGCGTAGAGACAGGCGCGTTACAACTGGGCCGGCTGTTGCTGGGCGCTGGGATTCCGTTGGTCGCCACCGACGACGGTGAGCGGGTTGTTGGCTATGCGGAGGTGTACAGCGGACGCGAACCCGCCCCCTACGGCCAGCACTTGCATATCGGGGCGCTGTATACACTGCCAGACGACACCGACGCCCGTGATGCGTTGGTGACGGCGATTCTGCAACACGGCGCACGGATGCAGGCCGAGCGTGTAACGGCCAACCTCGCCGCCAACGACACCGCCACCCAAACGTTTTACGCACGACATGGCCTACGCCAGACGGACGAAATCCAGCGCATGACGTTAACGGCCAAGCAGGGGCAAGTGTTCTACAAGGCGATTAACCACCTCAGCGCGGACCCGGCCCATATTGACGGTTGGTTCATGCACGTCGGGCGGTTGGGCAGCGCCCGGTACCAGTGGGAAACCCTGTGGCCGCCCACCTGGAACACCATCCCAGAGGTGCGCGAGCGCAAAACGCACCGCCTGAGCTTTACCGCCGCTGGAAATGACGCCTTCGTGTTCATACGCCAGCAACTTTACATGCCACGCTTTGCGGACGTGTTCGCCTGGACGCCGAAACCGCCCACGGGCCAGTTGATTACCGCCATCCGCGATTGGGCACACCGCGAGGGCTACCGTAAACTGGTGTTCCCGGTGGTCACGTCCGGCGTGAAAACGCTGGGCCTGGATGCGGAGCCGGACGGCTACCGTGAGGTTGTCTTGGCGGTAGACCTGTAGCGCCTGTTTCATTGTTCACCAACGACTTAGAGGAAAACCCATGCCGCTGTATAAAACGGATCATGTCGAGTACAACGTCACCAGCGGACACATTACCATCTCGATGGAGGACGGGACACAGCTCCCGGCGTACTGGGCGCACCCCGCCCGTGGCACCAAGTTCCCAGCGGTGGCGCTGATTCACAACTGGTGGGGCATCACGGCCATCGTCCGGCGGATGGCACACCTGTTCGCGCAGACGGGCTACTACACCATCATCCCGGACTTGTTCGACGGCGCACTCCCCAAGACACACGAGGAAGCCGCCGCTGCTGTCAAAAAGCTGGGCGACAACGCCTTCCCTAAGATTGACGCCGCCCTGAGCGTGCTCGAAAACCACCACATGACCAACCGCAAGGTTGCGGCGGTGGGCATCGGCATGGGCGGCACCCTGGCGTACCAAGCGGCGATTGAGCGCGATGACCTGGAGGTGGCGGTGTCTTTCTATGGGTTCCCGCACAAGTTCATGGACCAGTTCGAGGGGGCCAACACGCCGATTCTGGCGGTCTATGGCAGCAATGACCAGATTATCAAGCCTGTCGTGGTCAAGCGATTACGCGAGACCTTGGCCGACACCCCGCTCGCAGAGCGACATAAGGTTTTCATGGTAGAAGGCGCAGGTCACGATTTCATCGTAGACCGCACCACCGAAAACGAGCGGACACATGTCAGTGTAGCGTGGCAACAGGCGCTAGACTTCATCGAGACATATATTGAGCCGCCCGCCAAACCGAAGCGTAAGGTCTACTAGGGTGCTGCGGCAGGGTGTGGTCGCCGCGTTGGTGATGGCGCTGGCGAACGGCTTATACGGCTATCCGCCACCTGTGAACCTGGATACGCCGACCCAGGCCGTCCTCAGTGGCCTGTTGTTCGTCGGTTATCTATATCTGATACGGTCGTTGGTGCGGCTGCCCCTCGCAATCCAGGGGTTTCGGGTGCGGTATCGTCATGCGCGTAAAGCCTACGGCCTGGAGCGTAATGGCGCGTTGGCCGACGGCTTTCTGCGGGGGTTCATGGACCGTCGGCGTTGGGACCGTCCACTATATGCGATGATCGAACGAGCGTTGTTCGTATTGGCGGTGTGGTGGGCGTGTGGGCCGCGCAATGCGGGGATCGCGCAGGGATTGGGGGTGCTAGGGGTGTTATTGCTGGTGCTGCTCTATATGGGGTCCGGGGGCTACCGGGGGCTGGTGGATGACGGCCTCACGCCGCCGAGACGCCGCCTGCCGGGGAATATCCCCAACCTGCGGCGTCCGCTGGATGATTTTTAAGACGATGCCTCGGCCAGCGCCGCGTCCCTGGCCTTTTGTTTGCGGGTGCGCGGCAGGTTGACGATGCCGATACCACCGAGAATCAGCCCTGCCCCCGCCAGCAGGTGCCACGTCAGCGGCTCGTTCAGGAATACGACGCCGAGAATCAACCCTACCACCGGGACGACATAGGTCACCATCGCCGCCCGCGACGCGCCCAAAGACGACACGATAAAGTAGAAAATGCCGTAGGCCATCAGCGTGTTGAACACACTCAGCGCGATCAACGACGTAGCGGCGGTACGGCTCACCTCCGTCAGCCAGACGGGGGAAGGCCCACCGAGCAGGGGCGAGACAAAGGTCGCAATCCCCATCACGACGGCGGCGCTAGACATGGACATGGCGGCGACAGTCAGCGGTTCCACCTGCTGCCTTTGGAGAACAGTACGGCTGTAGGTGGTGAAGGTTGCATAGAACATGGACGCCACGACAATCGCAAGCTGGCCCATGATACCTGTCAGCAGCACGCGCCCGCCCTCGATATTGGCGCTGAACAGCACCACCACGCCGAAAAACCCCGCTAGCATCCCGCCGACGCGCTGCGCCGACATGCGCTCGTCCTCAAAGAAGAAGTGCGCCACGATCAACGTGAACAATGAGGCGGTGGACTGCAAAATGCTCGCCATGCTGCTCTCGATGATGGTTTCGCCCCAGCTAATCAGCAGGAACGGAATGGCGGTGTTGCCCACGCCGATAATCATCAGTGGGACAAGCGCCCGTAGGTCCGTGGGGATACGCCGTCCGCGTAAAAGTTGCAACGCCAATAATCCGACCGCCGCGATCCCCACGCGGGTGAACACCAATTGAAACGGGTTGACCTCCTGCACACTGATGCGGATCAACATAAAGGAACTGCCCCACAACAGCCCCAACGCCCAAAACCCGACCCACGCGCCCTTACGCATCGTCTTTTGCCCTTCGTTGTTGTTATTTATCGTCGTGGATGTGGCAAGCCGCAGACCACCCTTGCAGAATAAGGCGACAGGGCGGCTATGTCAAAGGCCACCGGGCGATTGGTTCACCGGGTTGGCGGGGCGTGCGTGTCCAGCCAGGCGACCATATCGTTGAGGACCATATCACGTTCTGGCTCGTTGATGACCTCATGATACAGTTCCGGGTAGATTTTGAGGATTTTGTCGGCAGAGGAAACCCCGTTGTGCAGCACCCGGCTCCCGGCTGGGTCCACCACACGGTCACCGCCCCCGTGCATCACGAGTATCGGCAGTTGGATGTCCGCGAGATTGGCGCGAATGTGGCGGACGGTCCCCAGGATGCCGAGTGTGGTCCGCACACGGAGCAACGTCAAGTTAACGTGGGGGTCAGTTGTCCAGGTCGCGAGGACGGCAGGATCGCGGGACATCCCCGTTACGTCCAGCGAGACAAGCGGCGCGGTTGGGGCCAACTGGTTGATCGTGCGGGCGGCGGAAATCAACAAATTGGGGACGCCATCGTCCATCGACAGTGGCACGCCGGAGGTTATCAACCCGGCAGGCGGCACGTTGTCCGCCCGGAGCAGGTAAGCCAACGCGACCACGGCCCCCATACTGTGCGCGTACACAAATAGCGGCACGTCAGGTTGTTTCCCCTGGATGCGCCGCAGAAAACGGTCAAAGTCGTTGATGGGGTCCTCGAATTTACGGAAGTAGCCGCGTTTGCCGTCGCTCTTACCGTGGCCGCGCATGTCATAGCCGTAAACGGCGTAGCCTGCCCCTGTCAAATGGGCGGCAACATGGGCATAACGCCCAATGTGTTCTGCTGCGCCGTGAACAATCACAACGGCGGCGCGGGGGGTCGTGCTTGGCAGCCAGCTTTCTGTATGGATTTCGAGATTATCTGCTGTGTTGAAGCTGCTGCTAATGTGCTGCATAGATTTCCCTATAGGTTATTGTTATCGTATGTGGACTCGAACGAGAACGGCACATCCAGGCGCATCCACGTCCGCCCAATGCGGAACAACACACCGGGGCGTAGCTCGGCCCGTCCAGAGATCGGTTCCTCCTGGCGTTCGATATAGGTTCCGTTACGGCTGTCTACGTCCTCCAACCAGAAGGCAAGGTGATAGGGGGCCGTCAGGTTATCCACTGCCGTCACCGGGACGGACTGGCAGCCCAACCGGGCGTGCAGGCGGGATACCTGGTTGTCGAAGTCGATTTCGATATCGCAGCCCTCGCGCCGCCCCAACGTCAGGATAGCCTCATCCCCGACGGTGGGTTGGCTAAAGCGCATCGTTTTACCGTCATAGGGGCCACTCATGTAGGTGATCGAAATATGCTTTTGCATCAGGCTTTGTCGTCCTCACACTGGTTGCGTGCCCGTTCTAATAGTTGCCGCAGCGGCAGGTGATCCCGATGCAGCGCCAGCGCACGCTCTAAAACTTCTATTGCTTGGTGGCAGTCTCCTAATTGTAGCAGAGCCTCCGCGAGATTGTGGGCAAACCACATATCCTCCGGGTTACAGCGCACCGCTTGTGTGTAGGCTTCGACGGCGGCCTCCCACTGTTCCAACTCCGCATGGGCCAGGCCCTTACCGTTGTAGGCCCAGCCGTAGTCCGGGTCTAGCTCTAGCGCACGCTCGTAGCTCTTGATGGACGCCTCAAACTCGCCCAAACGCCGTAAGACCTGGCCGCGCCGCGCCCAGGCAACGGGTTGATCTGGCACATTGTCGATGGCGATGTCGATGATGTCTAGCGCATCAATGCGGCGGCGCATCTGCAACAGCACATCGACCTGGTTCACATAGTACCAGATGGTGCGGTCGTCCTGTTCGGTGGCCCGTTCAAAGCTCACCAACGCCTCCTCTAACCGGCTGAGGGCCTGGAGCGTGAGGCCGCGTCCGTTCCACGCCCAGGCGTAATCTGGCCGATACTGGAGCGCCTTGTCGTAGGACTTCAGCGCGGCCTCATAACGGCCCTGCCAACGGAGCGCCTGCCCACGCTTGGCGAGGCTCTCGGCATGGGTGCCATCCACCGCGATCCCACGCCCCAGCGCGTAGAGCGCATCATCGTAGCGTTTCAGCTTGATGTACTCGTCTGCGAGGTTGTACCAGTACCACACATTGTCCGGCTCGTTGTCGGTGGCCTTCTGGAAGCTGAACATGGCGTCATCGTTTTCACCGAGCATACTTAACGTGAGGCCGCGCCCGTTCCACGCCCAGGCGTAGGCCGGGTCGATCTCAATGGCCCGTGTGTAACTGCGGAGCGCGTCTGCATAGCGGTTCAGGTAGCGTTGGGCCTGCCCCATTTTGGCGTAGGTGCGGGCGTCATCGGGGGCCATCTGCACGGCAGTCGTCAGTAGCTCAATGGCGTTCTCGTGCGCCCCCATGAGGATCAGCACACTGCCCTGCTGGTACCGGTAAGATGCCTCATCGGGGGCCAGCGATGCGGCGTGTTTGTAGGCCGCCAGCGCCGCGTTGTAGTCGCCGGCCTGCTCCAGCGTGATGCCGCGTTCGTTCCAGGCCCAGGCGTATTCCGGGTCAATCTCTGTGGCCGCCGCCAGCGCCGCCAGTGCGTCGTCGTAGCGGCCCAGGTGACGCAGGGCGCTTGCCAGCCGCGCCCAACTGCGAGCATGGCCGGGGTTCTGGCGCGTGGCCTCCTCCAACAACGGGGTCGCCTCCTCGTAGCGGTCCATCAGCACCAACACATTGCCCTGGTTGTACCACTGCCAGATCTCATTATCGCTGTACTTGGCCGCCTCCTGGAAGCAGGCCAGCGCCTCCTCGTAGCGCCCCAGGTTCTCCAGCGCAATGCCCTTACCGTTAATAGCCCAGGCGTATTCCGGCTGTCGTTGTATCGCCTGTTCATAGGCGTTGATGGCCTTCTCGTACTCGTTCAGGTAGCGGTAGATTTGCCCCATCTTCGCCCAGCTATTGCTGTGTGCTGGGTCAACCGCCACGGCCTCCAGGACGGGCTTGAGCGCCTCCTCATAGCGTTTCTGGTCCACCAGGGTTTCGGCCCAGTTGTACCAGTGCCAGACCTGTTCCGGGCTGTGCTCGGCGGCTTGTTCAAAGTGTTGGGCTGCCTGTGCCAGCTTACCCATGATCTTGTAGGCCAAGCCCGCGCCATTGTGTGCCCAGCCGTAATCCGGCTCCAACCGTAGCGCCTGTTGGTAGCTATCGACCGCCGCCTGGAACTTCCCCTGCTGGCGGTAGATTTGGCCCAGCTTGGCCCAGCTTGAACTGTGAGCCGGGTCTAGCTCCAACGCTTGCTTGAGCGATTCAACCGCCTCGGGGATCATATCGAGGGCGTACTGCACATTGGCCTTGTTGTACCAATGCCAGACCTCATTCGGCTTGATCTCCGCCGCACGGGTGAAGGCAACCAGCGCCTCCTCCAGGCGCTCAAGCTGTTCCAGGACGATTCCCTTCCCGTTGTAGGCCCAGCCGTAGTTGGGGAACAGCGCCAACGCCTTATTGTAGTCCGCTAACGCGGCCTCTGGCTCCCCCAGCAGGCGCAACGTGCGCCCCTTACGTGCCCAAATCCAGGCGTCGTCCGGGTGGATTTTCAGCGCCCGGTTGTAGGTTTCCACGGCCTCATCGTAGCGGTAGAGTTCCGTCAGCGAGTAGCCCTTGTCCATCAGTTCACGGGCCTCCAACTGCGGTCCGTCTAGTTCGAGATTGGCCTCCTCCCCAGTAATTTCATAGTAGAGCGCGGCCAACTGGTCCACAATTTCCGACCAGGTGGAGGGACGCTTGGCGGGGTTTTTCTCCAGGCACGCCAACACAAACGCCTGTAGTGACGCTGGCAAACGGGCGGCGTCCTTCTCCTCGAAGCGCGGACGGTCGTTCATGTGCGCGTAGAGCCACTGTTGCCAGCGCCGGGCGGGGAAGATATAGCGCCCGGTGAGCATCTCGAACATCACTGCGCCGAAGGAGTACACATCTGCACGCGTATCTACATCCTCACTGCGGCACTGTTCTGGCGACATGTAGGGGGCCGTCCCCACGATGGCCCCCACCCGCGTCAACGGGTGCTTCATCTCATTTTGGGTGGCGGGCATGGTCGAGCGGTCGTTGTCCTGGGCGGTGTCACGCGGTTCCACCTCTAAGGAACGCACCAGCCCGAAGTCCGTGACCTTTGCCACGCCGTCATGCGTCACGAGTATGTTGGCAGGCTTGAGATCACGGTGGACCATGCCGGGGATAATCTGGGTGGCGTGGCGCATCCCCAACGCGATGTGCAGGCCGAAGATCATTGCCTGAACCACATCAATCCGATTATGGTCAATCCAGCTTCGCAGGTCCGCCCCCAGGCCGTCTGGCCCGCTGATGTGCTCTAACATGATGTGCGGACGGGCCGCGATGGACTGTACAATTCGCGCTTGGACGATGTGCGGGTGTTTCTCCAGTCGAATCCATGTCAGCGCCTCGTGGGTAAAGCGGGCGACGGCCCGTTCATTCTTGAGAAAACGGCTTTGGAAGCTCTTGATGGCGACCGGGGCGCGGTCCCGATGGTCATAGCACAGGTAGACGATGCCCATCCCGCCGCGTTTAACCTCGGCGACCTCCCACCGATCTTGAATGCGTTCACCGATGTCAAACTCATTTTCGCGGGGTTCGTCCTGGCCGCGCCGCCGTTTACGCTTGGGCGTGGCCCGGCCACGTCGTACCCGTCCACCGGCCTCGTCTGCCTGGTTTTCGCCCTGGCTCCGTTGGGCGACGATTGTCGCCTGGTCCCGGTCGAAATCGCCGGACACCTGCGACAGCAGGCCGCGTTCATCCGGGTTGGGGTTCTCGGCATGGGTCGCATTGGTGGAGGGCAGCGGCCCGGAGGCGGCGTTGGGGTCCTGCGGGGAGGGATAGAGCGTGGTGTGGGTCGTTTTTTCCGGATCGTGTTCCGCCTCATCTCCCACGTCGTCGTTCTCCAGGCGAGCTTCTGACCTATCATCAGAGCCGTAGGCGCGGGGGCGCTCGCTGCTGTAGAAGGCTGTGTCGGGGTCGGTATCGTCGAGGTCGGTCAGGTCAGCGTCGGTATCCGCTGCATATGTCCCGTCCGGGTCAATATCATCATGGCCCATAACTGGGTCTTCGGCGACCTGTGTCCCCATTGACCGCTGAACATAACGATCCACCAGAGATTGCAGAATGCCCTCATCAATCCCAATGTGTGCCAGCACCGCCTGCTCGTTTTCTGCCAGCGCCCACATGATCGCCGCAATATTGCGCCGTGTGGGGTAGGTCTGCGCGACCTGCACCGCCCACGCCAGGTAGTTATCTACAGCGCGGCGGGCCATTTTACGGTCGATGTCGTTCTCAGCCGCTTTGAGCGCACGGTCGTAGGCGGCGAGTGTCTTGTCCATGTAAAACACGGACAGACGATGATCCGTTGTGAAGCCGAGGTTGGCACACAGGTCGCCCAACGCGAAGAAATCATCAACGTTGGCCCGGCGCAAGGCGAGCCGTCCTAGCTCACAGACGTCTGCGTTGGGGTCCGTCGCAAACAAATCGGTCGTGTCGGCATCATGTGGTTGCGCTAACAGTTGACGGCGAGCCGCCGTCCGAAGTGGTTGTCTTCCAGTTTGGGGGGGGCGCATAAGACTGGTGATTGACTCCCTGGCTGGCGGTTAAACGGGTGGTTCGGCTTCAAAACGGATGCTGCCGTCTTCGGCAACGTGCGCGACGATGCGGTCGCCTGGGCGGAATGCCTCGCGCAGTAGGCTATCGCTCAGCGGGCGCGTGACCAGGCGCTCAATCGTGCGGCGGAGCGGACGTGCGCCGTTGGCGGGGTCGTAGCCCTCGCGTAACAGCAAGGCCCGTGCATCTTCGGACAGGTGCAGCAGCACGCCCTGGCTGTTGAGCCGCTTGTGGACCTCACGCATCTGCAATTCGAGGATTTTGCTCATGGTTTCCTCGTTAAGCGAGTTAAATGTCAGCACCTCATCCAGGCGGTTGATGAACTCCGGGCGGAAGAACTGGCCGAGGTAGCTGGAATAGTCCAGTTTTACGTCGGCGTCGTCACGCCCACCAAAGCCAATCGGCTTGTTGCTGCCCGCCTGCGTGCCGATGTTGCTCGTCATGATAAAGACGGCATGACGGGCGTCTACGGCCCGTCCGTTAGCGTCGGACAAGCGGCCCTCGTCGAAAACTTGTAGAAATATGTCGAAAACTTCCGGCGCGGCCTTCTCCACCTCGTCCAGCAGAATCACGCTGTAGGGCCGCCGCCGCAACCAGTCTGTAATCTGCCCACCGCCCCGCGTGTCTCGGTAGCCGGGCGGCGCACCAATCAGGCGCGAGACAGTATGCGCGTCGTGGAACTCGGACATATCCAGACGCAAAATGGCGTCCTCCGTGCCGAACAACGTGTCCGCCAGGGCAACCGCCAGTTCCGTCTTACCGACGCCCGACGGCCCCAGGAACAAGAACACCCCAATTGGGCGATTGGGGTCGCCCAGGCCAGCGCGGGCCGTCTTGATAATATCGGCCAAGGCATGAATGGCCTCATCTTGGCCGATGACACGTTCCTTTAACGTCTGGTCCAAGTTCGTCAGGCGCTTGCGGTCCTCGTGCGTCATATCGCTGACTGGAATACCTGTCCACTCCGAAAGGACACTGGCGACATCGTTCGGCAACACATCCGCCACGTCAAACGCCTGGGAGTCGCTGCTGTCGATGTCGTCCGACGCAGGTTCTTCCCCCATGTTTGTGCGGATAATCACACGGGTACAGGCCTCGTCTAACAGGTCAATGGCCTTGTCCGGCAGTCGGCGGTCTGGCAGGTAACGGGCGGAGAGGTCAATGGCGGCCTGTAGTGTCTCCTCCGGGATGGTAACGCCATGGTGCGATTCTAGGCGCATCCGCTGCCCCTCCAGGATCATCAGCGTGCCCTGTGGCGACGGTTCCTCAATGTCAATCGTGCGGAAACGCCGCTCTAGCGCCGGGTCCGCTGCAATTGCCTTCTGATACTCCTCGTGGGTGGTCGCGCCGATGCACATGATGTCCCCACGGGCCAGGGCGGGCTTGAGAATATTGGCGGCGTCCAGGTTGCTGTCGATGGTGTCCCCCGCGCCGACGATGGTGTGAATCTCGTCGATAAACAGAATCACATTGCCCGTGCGTTTGACCTCGTTGACGATACCCAATAGGCGTTCCTCGAACTGCCCACGCAGGCTAGTCCCGGCGACGAGGGTACCAATTTCAATCTCGACAATGCGCCGATCTTGCAGCGAGCGTGGGGCAAGGCCGTTGTGAATGGCATGTGCCAGCCCTTCCACCACTGCCGTCTTGCCGACGCCGGCATCGCCCAGTAGCAAGGGGTTGTTCTTCTTGCTGCGAGAGAGCGTCCGTGCGACGGACCGAATTTCCTTGTCGCGGGCAATTGCTGGGCCAATGCGCCCATTCTCGGCGGCGGCGTTGAGGTCGCGCCCGTATTTGTCTAGCAACGGGGTTGGGGCCGGACGTGACCCGTCTACCTCGGAATCATCCAGGTTGAAGTCGTCGCTGTCAAAGTCGAACAGTCCCGCGCTGCCAAAGGGATCATCCTCGCTGGGCGGGGCCATCGCCTCCATCTCCTCCTGCGCCTCCAGCAGCAACCGCTGTAACCATAGGTTGAGGTCGAACTCCATCTCAACCAACTTGCGGACGGCCACGCCTTCCCCCTCCTGGAGCAGCGCCAGCAACAGGTGGCTCTCGCCCACTTCATACAGGCTTTCCTGCTCTGCCAGGAAGATCGCCAACGACAGCACAATCTCGCTGCGGGGTGTAAGCGGCAACACCTCCTTGGCTGCGCCCTCACCACTGCCAATCTCCATGCGAATCTCATTCCTCACGGTGACGGGGTTCAACCCGGCGCGGCGCAAGAGGGTGGCGGTGGGGCCGTCCTTGTTTTTACTGATTGCGATGAACAGATGCTCGGTGCCAATGTATTCATGCCCAAGCCGCCGCGCCTCTTCCGCAGCCAGCGTGAGTACGGTTGCGGCCCGCTCGCGCAGTTCTTTTTCTGGAATGTCGGGAGATGAACTCAACGTGAACCCCTGTTTGTCACAGCTTTTTGACGTACACTATCTGGTGCATTATAACGCATCATCGGGCTGGTGATTATAACAGTCTCGCTGGTTATCCGAAGATTTTGTTAATTTTGGGGCATCAACCGCAATAAATTCCCCACGCTGGGGTATAATTGCGAATGGGAAATTCCCAACTCATTGTCGAATCTGTCTGAGAAAGCTGAACCATGCCAAGCGATCCGTTGATAGGCAAGAAGATGGGAGACTACACCATTGAATCCGTGTTAGGGCGGGGAGGGATGGCGCGTGTCTATCAAGGATATGACGCCAACCTCGACCGCTACGCGGCGGTGAAGGTGATTGACTCCTTTCTCATCAACAGCGACGACAGCGAAGAGTACTTCGAGCGTTTTCAGCGGGAAGCACGGGCTATTGCCCGCCTGCGCCACCCGAACATCGTTGGGGTTTACCAGTTCGGCCAGTACGAAGAGCAAGTCTACATGGCGATGATCTTCATCAAGGGCCAAGACCTACGCTATGTGCTGAAGGAACACGTTGCCAAAGGCACGCTGATGGCCCCGGCCCTGGTGCTAAAGATCATGGACGCCATGACCGACGCGCTCGACTACGCCCACCGTGAGGGTGTGATCCACCGGGATGTCAAGCCGTCTAACATTCTCGTGATGGACGACGGCACGGCGGTGCTAACCGACTTTGGGCTGGCGCTCAACACGTCTGACGGCACCATCGGCAACACCTTCGGCAGCGCCCACTACATCGCCCCAGAACAGGCTGTGTCGTCCGCTAATGCCGTCCCACAGAGCGATATGTACTCCTTGGCAATCTGTCTCTACGAGATGTTAACAGGCCGCGTGCCATTCGACGACGATTCCGCGATGAGTGTGGCCCTCAAACACCTGAGCGACCCGCCCCCCCCACCCCGCGACCTGAACCCCAACATTCCGGTTGAGGTGGAACGGACGCTGCTACAGGCGTTGGAAAAAGAGCCGGAGAACCGTTACCAGACACTACGCGAGATGCACCAGGCCCTCACTGCCGCCTTTGAGACAACCAACCTGCACAACCTGGGGGACACAGACGCTAGTGCCTCCATCCCCCGGCCCATAGACCTGGGAACAGCCAGCGCCCCCCCCACCCCACGTAGCCGCCCGTCAATCCCACGCCCTAGCCGTGTTGAGACAAACGCTTCGGCCTCGGAGATGCGCCAGCGTTCGGTCGAAAAGGCCGCCAGCAAGCCAAGCGTTGTGGCCGACCGCCTCAAACGACGCGCCCGTGGTGACAGCAGTGACCGTCAACGCACTGCGATCATCATCGGCTCAATCTTAGTGGTGGCAATTCTGGTTGGTGGCTTGATCTTCGGCCTCAATGCGGCGGGCCTGTTCGACATAACGCCGACCAACCCCCCGCCAGCGACCGTCGTCGTTGCGGCTGCCGACACGGACGTTGCAGCAGCCACGACAGAGGAAGCCACCGAGGGCGCTACCGACGACATGCCGCCGACGGTGGCAGAAACCGCAGAAACGACAGATACGGCGGCTCCTACAGCGACGGAAACAGCGGTTGCGGCGACAGAAGACGCCACCCCTGCCCCACCCACGGCCACCGAAGCCACAATCAAGCCGTCCGCGACACCTACAGACAGCGAGCCGAACGCCACCCCAACACGCCCCTCTGCCCTGCCCCCAGATGCCGTCACAATCACACTACGCTATAACGAGCGCAGCCTGATGTTGTTTAACTCGTCGGAGCAGATGGTGGATGTCAGCCAGATCGTGTTCTCGCACGAGGACGAGGAGAGACTGCGCCGGGTGTCGGTGCTTGGCATCTGGAACCGGGGCACCCAGAACCCCCGCAACCTGCCACCGGGCGACTGTTTCCAGACGTGGACGACGAATTTCGTCAATCTACCCGCGCCAGGCTACTGCACACGACAGGCGTTCTACGCGATTGCAGTTGGGCGGGACTTCTGGGTAGACGAAAACGCTGTTCCCTTCGACGTCGAATTAAGCGGTGAGGTCATCGCCACCTGCCCAGCAGTGGTTGCAGACAACCGGGCCGACCAAGAGTGCAGTATTCAGGTGCCGCCAACACGTTAGCTTGGCGCGACCAGCGTCACAGTAGGCAAGGCTGGGGCAACGGGCGGCGCACTTCGGCTCCCGGCTACCTCCTGCCCAACGAGAATCGCAAGCACCAGCAACAACACGATCCCAGCGCCCACTATCACCGGCCACCACGCCCCCCGCTGCCGCGCTGGGGTGGCATCTGCGTCCAGTTGGGCGTGTTGCAACAGCCACGTTTGCAGCACCCCCGCCGCCACCGTCACCCCGTCCCCGGCCACCCGCACCAACCCAGCATATTCAATCCCACGCAATGCCGCCCGTGTCGCCGTGCTGTCCAGCGGATAGCCGTTTGTCGCCAACCAACGGCTGATGCGCTCCGGCGTGACGGGGTCTAGCGGGTCGCGGTAAACAAGCCCACTAATGGCCGTCAGCGCCAGTCGTTCATTTAATGCCAGCCCCATCCACGCCGCCCGGAACACCTCATGATGTGCCGCGACCAACCCCGGCAACACCGCACGCACGGCGTCTGCGGTGATGCTCGCGCGCCCAAGTGAGTAAAGCGCATAACCGAGCCGTTGCGCCAACAGGGGGTCGCCGCCGGTTGCACGGTAAGCTGCCGCCACCGCATCGTCCGTGAGGTTGTACTCGTTGGGGATACGCAACAGCAGCGCGTGTTCGGCTTCTGTAAGGACACCCAGGCGATACCCGGCAATGCCGTCGGCGAGCGGGTCCAGTTGGGTGAGGGTCGCGCCTCCGGCGCTGTCCCCCAACGTCATCACCATACCCAGTTGCGCGTGGGTGCTGATCCACTTGCTGAACACCGTCAACAGGTCGGACGGCAGTTGCCCGGCTGCCACCGCGTCTAACAGGCTCTCCAGGTCATCCAGCAACAACACAAGCCGCTGGTTGCCGCGTAACATTGCCAACACCGCCGGGAGGTATACATCGGTCATCTGCTTAATGGACGGTGGCTCTGGAAGTGGGGGCAACGTGACCATTGGCGGGCGTGGTTCGGCAGCCAGCACCTCGTCTATCGCCTCGGCCAGCGTCATCACAAGCGTGTTCTCATCTGTTATATCGACCTCACGCAACGGCAGATACACACTGAGATAAGTCGGCGGAAAGAACTCGTGAAAGTGCCACAACAACGCGCTCTTGCCCACCCGCCGCCGCCCGGTGATGGTGGCAGCCTGTGCGGAGGTGGTGTCTGTCAGGTGTTGGTTGATCGTGCTGTAGGCTTCGGTGCGTCCGGCAAACGCACTCGGCACATAGGGGCCGTCGGCGGTGGGGTGATACGGGTTGGTGTCGTGCATGGCGGTAGCCTTGTCGATGTAAACGTTCGTCTAGTTTAGACAATCCTGCCGTTAAACCGCAACCAGGCCGGGTATCCTGTAGGGCAATCGCACACACAACCTTCACGCACAAAGCGCATTGGGTAGGTAGTGACACACGCCATTTACACGGTCGGCTTGCATCCCGGTGGCGTCCGTCATGTTGACCGGGTCGCCTTCAACGTACACCCGTTCAGGCTCATCGGACGGGCCGCCGTGCCCTCAAACGGGACGAGCGACGTGGCGGTGGCCGGGTCGTAGTGGTAGCGAGGAGCGTAGACACAAACCGGCGGCGCGGAGGGAGAGCATGCAAGCCACATGTGGTTAAAACCACAGGCTACAGCCTAGCGCGCCCACTAAAGGGACGCCAACACATCCGTGTGGGCCGCTGTCCACTTTAGTGGACACGTTTTAGCCGTAGGCGGGGGATAACGCTATCTTTTATCTGGAATAGCCTAGCCGGGACGATTGGGGCGTCATCTGCGCCAGAATCCTACGCGGACCGTGGAGGTAGCGGGCCGTTGTTACGCCCGACTCACGCTCCGCCAGCAGCTTTGTGAGTCCGGGCTTCGTGTCGTTTGGGTACGCTGTGACGACACTGCCAGCGCGTTGGCTGGTCCGGTCGCCGTCGTAGGTGGTGTAGACCGTGTTCTCAACGCTGACCAGTCGGTTGGCGCGTTCCCAGATGGGGAGGTGTGGCATATCCTCAACAAACGCTTAACATGCTCTCCCCTCTTTTTTAGCTCGTCATCCCCTACAATGTATAGCCACAATACCCCAAACTGACATGAGGACCCCTCAACTGTGACCCAAACCCGAGACGACATCCGTAACATCGCCATTATCGCCCACGTTGACCATGGCAAGACGACCCTGGTTGACGGGATGCTGAAGCAGGCCAATGTGTTCCAGGCGCACACCGACGTAGAGGAGCGCGTGCTAGACAGCAACGCCCTCGAAAAAGAGCGCGGGATTACGATCCTGAGTAAGAACACGGCCATCACCTACAACGACACCAAGATCAATATTGTGGACACACCCGGCCACGCCGATTTTGGCGGTGAGGTGGAGCGCGTCCTGAATATGGTGGACGGCGCGTTGCTGCTCATCGACAGTGTGGAGGGGCCGATGCCGCAGACGCGCTTCGTGTTGCGGAAGGCGCTGGAACTCGGCCTGCGAATTATCGTGGTCATCAACAAGGTGGACCGTGCCAACGCCCGGATTGACGAGGTGCTTAACGAGACGTTCGACCTGTTTATCGAGCTGGGAGCCAACGACGACCAGGTGGATTTCCCGGTGGTGTACGCGATTGGCCTGCACGGACGCGCTGGGCTGACGCATGACGCGCTGGCCGAGGACCTCACCCCGCTGTTCGACACGATCATCAAGCAGGTGCACCCGCCTGTGATCGAGGCTGACAAGCCTGCCCGGATGCTCGTCACGACGCTGGACTACGACACCTACAAGGGCCAGTTGGCCGTCGGGCGGCTGCGGAGTGGCACGCTCAAGCGCGGGATGGGCATGGTTCGCATCACGCCGGACGAGGAACGGATCAACGGCAACGCGCAATACCTGTTCACGTTCCACAATCTCGGTCGCGAGGAAGTTGACGAGGTCCACGCCGGGGATATTGTGGCGATTGGTGGGTTTGAGAAGATCAACATCAGCGATACGCTCGGCCACCCGGACGTGACAACACCGTTGCCGTCGATTCGGGTGGAGGAGCCGACGGTACGGATGACCTTCGGCGTGAACACGTCACCGTTTTCGGGTCGTGAGGGCAAAACAGGCTGGGGAACATCCCGCCGCCTACGGGAGCGCCTGGACCGTGAGACGCGCTCTAACGTGAGCTTGCGCGTGGAGGATGGCGAGAGCGCCGACAAGTTCCTGGTGAGTGGGCGCGGGGAACTGCACCTGGGCATTCTCATCGAGACGATGCGCCGTGAGGGCTACGAGTTCGAGGTGAGCAAGCCGGAGGTGATCTTCATCACGGATGACGAGGGCAAGACGCTCGAGCCTGTGGAGGAGGTGCAGATCGAGGTGGCGGACGACATGGCCGGGACCATCATGGAGCTACTTGGTGAGCGGCGCGGCCAGATGACCGATATGCGCTCGCAGAACGGCACGACCTTCGTCAAATACATTGTGCCGACGCGGGGCCTGCTCGGGTTCCAGAGCCAGTTCATGCGGAGCACGTCCGGCATGGGGCAGTACAGTAGCATCTTCGACAGTTATCAACCGCTTGCCGGGGAAGTACCGGGGCGGCGCTTTGGGTCACTGGTGGCGATGGAGCAGGGGGCAGCGACCACCTACGCCATCCAGAACGTGCAGCAGCGCGGGGCGTTCTTCATCGGGCCGACGGCTGAGATCTATGAGGGGATGGTTGTGGGCGAGCATATCCGTCCCGGCGACCTGAGCGTAAACGTGTGTAAGGCCAAGCACGTCACCAACCACCGGGGCAAGCCGAAGGAGGACGACGGCGGTCTGGTACCACCACGCCAGATGAGCCTGGACGATTTCATTGAGTTCATGGAGAACGACGAACTGCTGGAGGTAACGCCGAAGTCGTTGCGGCTACGGAAGCGCATTCTGTCCACGACAGACCGCCAACGCGAGGAGAAGCGCATGAAGCAGAAGATTAGCGGGTAAACGTCGCCTGAACAGTCCCTTGGAGTGCCCGAAAGGTCGTTGTGAAGCGTAGCAGGGGGTGCTATCCTTATTTGTTCATGTTGTGAAGGATGGTGCAACCCGAATGCGTGACAAACACCCTGATGTGTTGCTGATTATCTTGGATACGATGCGCCGGGACAGGCTTTCTACTTATGGCTACGGGCGCGAGACCTCCCCGGCGCTCTCGCGCTTCGCGGCGGACGCCACGGTCTTTGAACGGGCGGTGGCCCCGGCGCAGTGGACGGTTCCCTCACACGCCTCGATTTTCACGGGGCTGTATGCCGGCGCTCACGGGCTGACGGAGGCAGGGGGGACACTCAGCGGCGCACACCCCACGCTGGCAGAGACGCTACAGGTCGCGGGGTATCACACGCAGGCGTTTTCTAACAATCCACTGGTGGGCCTGCTGGATAACGGCCTCACACGCGGCTTCGACGCCTTCTACAACTACTCTGGCGCATCACCCAACCGCCCCATCGACAGCGGACGCGGCCCCCTGCGGCGGGCGCTGTCTCGCGGGTTTCGGCGCTTTGCCCACCGGGTACAGAACCAGTTCGCACAGAGCGACTGGCTGTTTCGGGTGTCGTTGAACCCGTTGTTGGTGCCCCTGTGGACGCGCTACGTTAACTACAAGGGGCACACGGAACACTCACTGACGGACGCGCTGAGCGCGATCAACACGCACCGCGCTGGGTGCAACGACCAACCGCTGTTTACCTTTGTCAACCTGATGGGCGCACACCTGCCCTATCGTCCACCGCAGGACTACGTGAACCGGGTCGCGCCGGGGTTACAGCGGGACAAGGCGGCCTATACGTTTGTGCGGCGCTTTAACGCGGACGCGGCACGGTGGGCGGCCCCGTTAGACGAGCCGTTGGCCGACTGGGAGCAGCGTGCCTTGGCGGACTTCTACGATGCTGAGGTTGCCTACCAGGACGAGTTACTGGGCAATCTGCTAGGCGGGCTGCGGCGGTCTGGGGCGCTGGATGAGACACTGGTGATTATCGCGGCGGACCACGGCGAGGCGCACGGCGACCACGGCTACATCGGCCATAGTTTTGTCGTCTATCAAGAGCTGGTGCATGTGCCGTTGATTGTGCGTTATCCTGAGCGGTTCCCGGTTGGCGCACGGATCGCGACGAACGTCAGCACGCGGCGTATCTTCCACACGGTTCTTGACACGGTGGGGGTTCCGGCTCCGTTAGACGAGGCCGACCCCAACGCGCAGACCGCCGACCTCACGCTGGCGCGTTCCGTCAACGGACGCCCGGACCCGGAGGGCAATATCGCCTACGCCGAGGCGTTCCCGCCGCAGACGTTCCTGGCGGTGATGCGCCATCGTAACCCGGCGCTGATTGACGAGCTGCGGTTGCGGCACATCCGGCGCGGGGTGTATAGCGGCGGGCGCAAGCTGACGACGGTTGGCAACGATATTGACGGGCTGTTTGACGTGGTGGACGACCCGACCGAGGTGAACAGCCTGGCAGAGGCCCACCCGGATGAGGCAGCGGCACTGCTGGACCAGATCAACGCCTTCTCGCGAGAGGTGGGGCGTGGGCGTGTCGGTGATGGTGGTTTCGGCGAGGTGGACGCCGAGGTGGTGGATCACCTGCGGGCGCTGGGGTATATCGAGTGAGGCCCAAAACGGGTCCATAAACGGTGGGGATTCTGCTAGAATCCCACATAGGCACCTGTGCCGTTTCGATTTCGAGCGTAGTTGAGGACATTCAGACGATGATTGCGAACAAACCCGAGGACTTGGCCGGACTGATGAAGGCGGGGGAGGTCGTTGGCAAGACGATTGTCCACATGGCGCGGGCAATGGAACCGGGCATGACGACTCAACAGCTTGATAAAATCGGCGCGGCCTTCCTCAAGCAACACGGTGCCGTGAGTGCGCCCATCAAGATGTACAAGTACCCGGCGCACACCTGCATCAGCATCAACGACGAGGCGGCCCACGCTATCGCCTCACCAGACCGGGTTATCCAGCCGGGGGACCTGGTGAATATTGACGTGTCCGCGATTGTGGACGGCTACATCGGCGACAGCGGCGCGAGCTTTCCCGTCCCGCCTGTGTCCGACGAGGTGCAACGGCTGTGCGACTACACCAAGAAGGCACTTGCCGCCGCCATCGACGCGGTGAAGGCCGGGGAACGGCTGTGGGTTATTGGGCGGGCGTCGGAGCGGGTCGCCAAGGAAGGCGGCTACAAGATCATCCGTGAGTTGGGGGGGCACGGCGTTGGGCGCAAGCTGCACGAGCCGCCGCACTCCATCCCACACTACTTCACCAAACGCGCCCGGCAACGCCTGCAAAAGTGGCAGGTGATTACGATTGAGCCGTTCCTGAACACGGGCCAGGGCAAGATCGAGACGCTGGACGACAAGTGGACACTCCGCACGATTGACGGGTCACTCTCCGCTCAGTACGAGCATACGGTGGTTATCACGGACGGCGAGCCGATTCTAACGACGCGGGTAGACGGCGTGGACTGGTAGAGGTCGCGAGTGGTGGTTCAGGGGCATGTTAGCAGGGGCTAAAATCGTGAACGCTCACGCCTGTTTAATTGTGAGGGGATTCAGAAAATATGATGCGTCTTTCAACGATGGTTGTTGTGCTGGTTTGTGGTGTGATGTTGGTCGCGTGCCAGTCCGCCGCGCCTGCGGTGCCAACGCCTACCCCCCCCCCGACACCTGTGGCGACCTCAACAACAGTTCCTACCGTTATCACGGATGTGTTTGAGGGGCTGCCCACAGGCACGACGGCGGCAGGGTTCCCCACATTGGGCGCGGACGATGCCCCAGTGACAGCGCAGGTCTTTGGCAGTTACGCGAGTGACGCGACAAGGCGGCTGCATCAGGATGTGCTGGTGCCGTTGTTGGCGCGGGTGGCGGCGGGGGAGGTGCGCTATGTGTATGTGCCGTTGCCGGGGGCGGGTGCCTCGGCGGACGGGACTGGGGGCGCACGGGCGGCGCTGTGTGCCGGGGAGCAGGGGGCATTCTGGGACTATCACGCGGCGCTGTTTGGTCAGATAGAGGCGCAGGGGGCCAATGCAACGCTAGGCGCGAGCTTGTTCGATATTGCCGTGACGTTGGCGTTAGACCCAGCGGCGTGGGAGGCGTGTGTTGGCAGCACGCGCCCGGATGATGTGCTGGTGGCTGCGGAGACTGCCGCCGCTGATGAGCCGTTTTTCTCTGGGACGCCGACGGTATTGTTGAACGGGGCGTATATGCTCAACGACCGCGTGAGCATCGAACGGGTGTTAGAGCAGATGTTGGTCCGGGTAGACAGCGAAACGGGTGTTGTGGGCACGCTGGCAACACCGATTTACGAGCGTGAGGCGGACATCCCAGAGCAGGTGCAGATTAACCCGTTGATTGAGGGCGATTTGCCGACGCCCATTGACATCATACTACCAGAGGGTTGGGGTGTTTCAATTGACGACGCGATTTTAGTGCGGGACATTGACGCGCTACGGTCGGTGCCGTTGACGCTTTACCGGGGGCCGGTTCCGGGCGGGACGGGATACATTGCGATGTACTGGGGCTTTCCGAGCTTGGTAGCGGGGGACCCCATCGCGGCGGAACTGGGTGGGCCGACGCCCGTGCCGAATTTGGTGACGGACGGACGCCGCCTGTTGCGGGTGTCTGTGGTGGAGGCAGGGTGTAACGTGGGGACTGGCCCGGAACGCACATACACGTTAGCGGAAGGGCGCACGGGGACGGGAGTGTCGTGGTCCGCAGTGGATTGCCCCGAACTACCAGACACACGCGGCTGGTTTGTCTCTACCACACACGAGAGCATGAACTTTGTGTTCTACGCGTATCTGGATCCGATTGACCCGCTGGGGCCAACGCCGGAGGAGGAAACCGCCCGTGTGATGCTCCAGTCGATTTTGGACTCGGTGCGTTTTCGTCCCCTGAGTGACATCATGGCACCACGAGCAGACGACAGCGAATAGCACCCAAACACAGGCTAACGCAGACGGATGCCGATGCTAGGCGTCCGGTTGGTTAATCTACGGTTGCCTGTGGGCTGCTAGACGCTGGCGCGGGCTTCCAAGCAGTTCTGCACGGCGGCGATTATGTCCCCCGGCATGGATGGCTTCTTCACGACGGCATCCGCCCCGACCTGGCGCTGATAGGCTTCGCTGTCGAAGCGGTTGTTGGCGGTGTACATCACGATGGGGATATTGGCGGTCATGCTGTCCGCTTTGAGGGTGCGACACAGGTCCGACCCCGATCGATCTGGCATATTATCATCAAGAATCAGCAGGTCTGGGCGACGTTCATAAACGATGGCCTCTGCTTCGTCGGCGCTCTGTGCTAACAGGGGAACATGCCCAGCGTGCTTGATGATAATATTTAGGATTTGGCGGAAGCCGGGTTCGTCGTCAACGATTAGAATTGTCGCCATCGGGAGCGTGTCCTTGTTAGGTAAGTGTAGAGCCGGGTAATACAGCGTTAGGTATGTAACCATCATGCTATATTGTAATGCTAGGAACACTTTAGCATGAGTTGAGAGCTGGGTGAAATAAAGAAGCTGCTAAAATTCGCTGTGTGGTTGAAGCTGGATGGCCTGTTCCTGGTGGAGCATCTCACGTTGGCTGGTGAGGTCACGCGCCACGCCGTAGGCGTTGCTGCTGCTAAAACGTGAGCATACGCCAACCTC
>CAYWZS010000043.1:15393-31387 GCA_964462905.1 uncultured Anaerolineaceae bacterium | reverse complement strand
ACGGTCTGTTCGTGCCGGACATCCGCGCCGCGCTCGGCTTGAGCACATTTACTGTTGGGCTAGTCGCGAGCGTCAGCCACCTCGGATATATCGTTGCGATTCTAGTTACAGTCTGGCTTGTGCGGTCTTTGTCACCGCGAGCTATGATGTTACTCGGTGGGGTGAGTGGCGCGTCGGGGATTTTGCTGCTGGGGACGGCGGAGTCGTCGGTGATGTTGGCAGTCGGGGCGTTTATCGCGAGTATGAGTCCGGGGTTGGTGTGGACAATCATGCCGGATGCGGTCGCACAGTTGTTTGTGTTGCGGGAACAGTCGAACATCCTCGGTTGGGTTAACAGTGGGACAGGGGTGGGCGTGCTGGCGGCGGCCCCAGTTGCCTTCTTTGTCGCAGATTGGCGGATTGCCTACGTCATCTACACGGCATTGGCGCTGTTGGTGCTGGCGTGGACGTGGTGGGCACTACCCCGGATGCAGTTGATACAGAGCGAACCTTCTGCCCCGCTGGGGTGGGCGTGGTTTATACGTCCGAGTAGTGGGCCATTGCTGGCGCTGGCGCTGACGGTGGGGCTGGTGGTGGCGGTTTACTGGACGTATGCGGTGGACCTGATTACGTCGAACGCGGTGGCCGCGCCATGGCTGGGGCAGCTTTTCTGGTTCGTGAGTGGTGGCGCGGGGGTGCTCGGCGTGGGCATTGCCGGGCTGATTGACCGCTACGGGTTGCGGCTGGTGGTCCCGGTGAACCTGGTGGTGTTGGCGGTATCGCTGTTGCTGTTGGCGATGTTTCCGGGGTCGTTGGTGGCGGTGTTGGTGAGTGCGCTGTGCTTCGGTGTGGGCTTTATCACGGTGAACGGCATCCTGGCAATCTGGAGTGTGCAGGTGTACGCGGAGCGCCCGTCTGCGGGGATGGGGATCATGTTGGTGTTGATTGCCGTTGGACAGGTGGTGGGGCCGGTAGTGGCGGGTGCGGTTGCGGAAGTGGCCGGACTAGAGATGGTGTTTTATGGTGGTGCGGCGCTGGCGTTGTTGGGGGCGGTTATGCGCCCACGGCGCGAGCAACCGATGTGGGAGGTGCCGTCTATCGCGTGACCGATCTGCTCGACAGGGGAAATATCCCCTGTCGTACAAACGATGCAACGAAAGGAACTCCGCTATGATGACCATGACCAACGTAGCCATTGTCCCGGCGGGTATCCCTGTTGCATCTGGGCGGACGCACTAACGCATTACCCCTTAGCATCACCCTACACCCCCGCACAACTGTAACAGGTTCGTACCTGCACCCCAACTTGGCCGGGTGTTGTTTGTGGTTCACGCTGCGCCCACGTCGTTCCCTGCCCTGCGCTGGGAGACGTTGAATCCATTCATCACAGACGAAACGAACCTGGAGAAAACCTGCATTGGCAAATAAAAAACGCAAGGCGTTGGACCGCTTCTACCCAGGGGTGGCGCTGGCGACGGGCGGCCTGAGCTAAATTCGCTATCACAGCTACACGGTGCTACTCGGCGCGTTGCCGGGCCAGGACTGTTCAACAGGCGCTTCTGATATGGGGAGCGCCTATTTGAGTGTTATGTTTCGTCTGTTGCATCTTGTTCAGCATTGGCGGCGTCTACAGCGGCGTTTTGCTCGCGGATGGCCTGTTTCTTGGCGGCGAGTTGCTCCTGCCAGGCGTCGTAGGCGTCGCGGTCTAGCAACTTGCCGCCTTTGATTTCGTGGTTGGTGAGGGCGCGGTCCTTGTTGAAGTAGAGCGTCATCTCGGCGGGGGTGAAGCAGCGGTGGGTACCACGCACGGTCTTAATCATGAACAAGGTGCCGTCGTCATTGCGGCTGAGGTCGTTGGACGGGTTGATGCGAACTTCCACGACCTCCTCACAGCCCAACGGCTGTACGTAGAGATAGATGCCATTGTCTTTGCTCTGGCCGTCGCCACCGCCGCCAAACAAATTTTTTAGGATGTTCATGGGTGAAATTGTCTCCGTTGTTGGCTTATGCGAAGTTACATAGATTGTGACTGGGGACTGGCTGTGCATCAAGCCCCGGTTGTGCTGGTGGGGTGGTGTTCACAGCCGAAGGGGGCGCGGTTGGATTTTGTGCAGATTGTGTGTTTTTCGACTAAAATCGCAAAAGATGGGGTGATTTTGTTTATCAGCCATATAAGAAGGGGCCGAACATGCCGAAATTTGAGTATCTCGTGGTTTACATTGTTGACACGGACCTGACCGATGATAAGGATATGGACCTGCACTTGGATGCGGACCGTTTCACGGAGAAGTTGAACGGCTATGGCGAGGCGGGGTGGGAACTGGTTAGCTTTAACTGGGAGGGTGAAGGCGAACAGGGCGCGAAGGCGTGCTTTAAGCGGGTGAAAGCGTAGCAGATGACGTGTGAGGTTAGGCCGTCGCCTTATGCTGATGGGGCGGCCCAACCAGCGGGGTGTTAGGTGTTGCGGACCGTATCGGTGTAGTTTTTCAGCTTGGTGATGATGTCTGCACGGGGAAGGTCCGCGTTGATGGTCCCCATGAAGGCATTAAGGCCGGCGCTGGCTGCTTTGATGTGCTGCCGGAGTGTTCCGTTGTTACGGGCGACTACGCGGGCATCAATCTCGGCGTTCACCAGTGCGGCGAAGGCCGTCATGACCTCAATGTCGCTCTCGGTCCAGTTGTGCGGCTTGTCGTCAATGACGCAGAAGCTCCCAAGTTGTTTGCCGTCCTCGGTGCGGAGGGGGATGCCCAGGTAGCCGATGACGTTCAGGTCTGGGATGGCAAGGTTTTCCTTCAGCCGCGCATCCAGGCGGGCGTCCGTCACCACGAGTGGTTTCCCGGTGGCAACGACGTGTTGGCAGAACGAATGGGATAGCGGGGTGCGGCGGTCTGAAGCCCAGGGTTCGGGCAGGCCGGTTGCGCTTTTGAAGAATTGGTAGTTGTTAGAAACCAAACTCACCAGCGAGACAGGCACACCGATAACGTTGGACGCAAACCGCGTTAAACGGTCGAAGAAGGGTTCTTCCGCAGCGTCTAATAGGGCGAGGTCACGCATGACCAGCAGCCGATTTACATTCTGGAGAATGTCATATTTATTCATGTACTAGCGGTTTTGCTCCCGAAACAGTCTAAGATATCAGTATACATGACGTAAAGTCATAATGCAACGTTATATAGTGCGTCGTGGGCCTGTTCGACTGGAACTCCCGGTTGTCGAAGATAGGCCGACGCTGTACAATCTTGTCCTAATTTTGCCAGGACTGCAATCCCAGGACATTATATTTTGGTCGAACAAAGCCCCCTCTCCCCCCGAATTTCGGATCATGTGCCGCGCCACCATATCCCGTGTAACCTGTGTGGCAGTGAGGCCCGTAAGCCCTTCATGCCAGAAAACGGTAGGGGGCTGGTGCAATGTGAGAGCTGCGGGATGGTGTACGTCAGCCCGCGACCGGACGCTGCCGAGCTGTACGCGCTCTACGGCGAGACATACTTCCGCAACGACGACAACGGCACTGTGGGGTACCACAACTACATCGCAGACGAGCGCAACATCCGGCGCACGTTTAACCGTCGGCTGGACATGCTGCACCGTTATATCCAGCCAGGGAGCGGGCGAAAGTTGCTGGACGTAGGCTGCGCGGCGGGTTTCTTTGTTGACGAGGCGGCCCGGCGGGGTTGGCTGGTCGAGGGGTTGGATGTGTCCGGGTTTGCGGTGGAGTATGTGACGGAAACTTACGGCCATGCGGCCTACAACACCTCACTGCTAGATGCTGACCACCTGGAGCCGGAGAGCTACAGCCTGTTGTCGATGTGGGATGTGATTGAGCATGTGCCGGACCCCGCCGCAAACATTGCACGCGCAGCGGACCTGTTGCACAGTGGCGGCTACTTCGCGCTGATTACGCCGGATGTTGGGAGCTTGGTGGCGAAGCTGACCGGCAAGCGGTGGATTGGGTATAAGCTGAGTGAGGAGCATGTATACTACTTCAGCGTGCGGACACTCTCGCGGATGCTCAACGAGGCGGGGTTCGATGTGGTGGACGTGCGGCATGAGGGTAAGTTTGTCACGTTGCGGCTGTTCCTGGACCGCCTGGGGTTCTACGCACCGTTCCTGTCGCAGCCGTTGCAGACGGTGGAGCGGTGGTTGAACCTCAGTGAGAAATCCGCCTATATTAATCCCTACGACATGATGTGGATTGTGGCCCGCAAACGTTAACCTGGGCACGGACCGGGACCGCGCTTGCTCGTGTTCCCCCGTTATTGCAGAATTCCAATTGTTTCTACGTTTGACCTTGTCTTGATTCTATGTTAATCTGCCCATGTAATATTGCGACTCCACTCACAAAAACCAATCTACCCGAACCGCCACAACTTGAGTACGCAACGGTAGCCCCCTAGTAACACTGTGGGGAAACCTTGTGGCGTGACCAGACACGAACATCTACAACATGTGAATGTCCCTACAATACAACTCACAGCGTCGTCTGTGATGCCCCCACGCGAATATTTCCAACCACTGAGGAATGGGTTGTCTCTATGCCCCGTAATAATAGTAACTACATGGATATCGGCCAACTTGAGAAGAAAACGCTCGAGGAACTTCGTTCTCTGGCCCAGGACACAGAAATTCACAATTTCAGCCGTTTGAAAAAGCAAGACCTCATCTTGACGCTTTTACGACACAATGCGGAGAAGCGCGGGCTGAAGCTGCGCGGCGGTGTGTTGGAGATTGTGGACGATGGGATGGGTTTCCTGCGGGCGGACGGCTTCGTTGCTGGCGCGAACGACATCTACGTGGCCCAGGCGCAGATCAAACGCTTTAACATGCGGACGGGTGATATGGTCATTGGGCAGGTGCGCCCGCCGAAGGACTCCGAGAAGTACTATGGCCTGCTACGTGTGGAGGCCATCAACGGGCAACACCCGGACGAGGTCAAGAGCCGCCCGTACTTCGAAGAACAGACGCCGATCTTCCCGGAGGAACGGTTCAACCTGGAGACGAACCCGCGCACCCTGTCCACACGGTTGCTGAACCTGATCGCGCCGATTGGGAAGGGGCAGCGCGGGTTGATCGTGTCGCCGCCGAAGGCCGGTAAGACGACGGTGCTGAAGGAAGTCGCCAACGCGATTAGCCACAACTACCCGGAAGTCCACCTGATGATATGCCTGGTGGGGGAGCGCCCGGAGGAAGTGACGGATATTGACCGGAGTGTGGAGGCGGAAGTCATCGCGTCTACGTTTGACGACCCGGTGCAGCATCACGTTCGGGTGGCGGAGATGGCGCTGCAACGGGCGAAACGGTTGGTCGAGTCCAAGCGGGATGTCGTGTTGTTGTTGGACAGTATCACACGACTGGCGCGGGCCTATAACCTGGTGGTGCCGACCAGCGGACGCACGTTGTCTGGTGGTCTGGACCCGTCCGCGATCCACCCGCCGAAGCGCATCTTTGGGGCGGCGCGTAACATCGAGGAGGGCGGTAGCCTGACGATTATCGCGACGTGCTTGGTGAATACGGGGTCCAAGATGGACGATGTGATTTACGAGGAGTTTAAGGGGACGGGGAACATGGAACTCCACCTGAGCCGTAAGCTGCAAGAGCGCCGCATCTTCCCGGCCTTCGATATGGAGCAGTCCAGCACACGGCGCGAGGAGCTACTGCTTGGCCCAGATGTGTTGCAGCGCGTGTACACCATGCGCCGGATGGTGTCGCATCTCGCGGAGGACCCGGAGATGGGCCATGTGGGGGCGTGGGAACAGTTGATTAACCAGTTCCGCCATACGGACAGCAACGAGGAGTTCTTGAACTCGCTCCCCGGTAGCAGCAGCAACGGTGTGATGGTCTACTAGGGCCGCGCCGCAATTCCACAGATTCAAAACCCAATCCTCAACCCGACACAGGGGCCGACAAGCAAGCCGGCCCTTGTGTTCGGCCTACCCCGCTGCCGAGATTGCCAGCTTCAACGGGGCGGGAACGGTGGTTGTGGGGGCGAAGGGCGATAGCGCCACGGTGACGGCGGTCGTGCCTGCGGGGAGGCTCGGTGTGTAGGTTGCGTCGCCGCCGGGATGCAGCCAGCGGGTGACGGTCGCGTGGTTGGGACTCTCCGCGATCAGTTGGACCCACGTCTGTTGCGGCAGGCGGTTGTCCGTCAGCACCCAGCCCTCAGCGGTGAAGCCCGGCGCGTCGAAGTTCGCAAAATCGGTGTCGAGCAACGTCCCCGCGCCAGGGTCCGTCACGCGCACCCGGTCCACGAACATCCCTGGCTGGTTGATGGCGTCATCGTAGATCATCTCGAAGCGCAGCAAAACCGCCTGTCCTGCGTAGGGGCTGAGGTCAATTTGTTCGTCCAGCCAGCCGTTAACGCGCCCGGTGTAGCCGGGGCCGTAGGCGTTGAGGTGGGGGTTCTCCGTTGTCATGTTCGGCGTTTGGAGGATGTCCCAGGTTGTACCGCCGTCGGTGGAGGCCATGGTGTAACCGTAGTCCCATAGGTTCTCGATGTGGTACCACAGGCTGTAGTCCAGCGTGGGCGCGGTCGCGTTGGTGAGGTCAACGGCGAAGGTCAGGCGAGGGTTGCTGGCGTCGCCCCGGTTGGAGTACCACATGGGCGTCCCGCTGGGGGAGGTGATGGGCGCAAGGCCCACTTCAAACGGGCTACCCACCTCGATGGTCAGGGCAGAGGCACCGCCCACGTCCGCCACCCGTAGATATTGTGTGGCGTACTGGCGTGTGTTGACGCTCATCTGGGCGACGGGTAGCCCATTTATTACGCTGACGGCGGGGCTGGCTAACCCGCTGAGTTCAGTGTAACCATAGGCGGCGTTCCCGCTACGGGCCGGGTCAAGCAGCAGGTTGGCGATTACCCAGTCTGCGAAAAGCGTGTCGGCGTCGGTGTCGTATTGTGCTGCGAGGTTCTCTACAGCGAAGAAGCCGTTGGCCGGGTCCGTGCTGAGGGATCGAATACCTGCCTCACTAAACCGCTCGTAGAGGTACGTCACCCATAGCTGGGCCGCGCCGTAGTCCGCGATGCGGCTACCGTCCTCGCTCCAGGTGTTGAGTTGGGTGTTGGGGTTTGCCTGGAAGGACTGGACAAAGCCTAGTGATGGCTCGCCCAGGTACCACTCCGTGAAGGTTGAAAACCCTTCGTCCATCCAGCCGTCCTCGTTGGCATCCACGTTAGCGCGGATCATGTGCTGGAACTCGTGGGCGGTGATGTCGCGCATGGCGTTGGTCCCCAATGCGCCGACCATCGTGTCCAGGTTGTAGAACATCATCTCCATCTCGTTGGATGAGGGGACGGCCTCCGACGGGTAGCTGTGTTTCCCGGCGTAGTAGGCCCCCACACCAAAGCCCAGGTTCCGCGCAAATACGGCGTGAACGCGGGGATCGCCGTCAATCCCTGGGGATGCCTCGCTGCCCCACAGGTCACGCGCTTGCTCGTAGACTTCCTCGTCGAACTGGCGGGCGAGCTGTTCCACGGCCTGTAGTGGAATCCCGCTACCGACCTCCGCCCAGATGTAGATGTGATCCCCTACAATCAACAGCTCCGCGTCGAACTGGAAGGAGGTGTCGTTGCTGGTGTCGCTGGCCCACAGGCTGCGAACGGTGCCGGGTGTTAGCAGGGCGGGGTTGGTCGGCGGGGGGGCAATTGCCTCTAACCCGGAGAGACGATAGGCGAGGTCTGTCAGGTCACGGGTGGGGACGACGGCCTCGGCCAGCGCCGTTGCGGTGGGATAGTCGGTGGGGGTGTTGGCCTGTGCAGAGAGGCCCACCGGGGCCAGGGTCAGCAGCATCAAAAATACGGTAAAGCGTCGAATCATGGGGCGTGTCTCTCAACTGATTGGGTGGACAGGGGTGGCCCTCATCCCCCAGCGCGTTCTCCCACATCAGAATGGGCGCATGTCGTCTGTTCAATCCCGCTTTACTAGGAGCGGGATTGGGGGTGGGGCCAAAGCAGGGGAGCCGCTAGGCGGTGAAGCGCCTAGCCGGCGGCGATGGACGCGGCAACGGCCAGGGTGATGTCACGGAAGTTCGGCGGCTCCGAACCAACGGCATAGGACTGCACGTAGGTGGTGCTACCGTTTGGCAGTGTCACAATCACAACGGAACCCGTCGTCGTCTGGTCGTTCTGCGTGCCGACGAAGTCCAACACGGACATCGTCACGCTGTTCACGGTTATCTCCTGGAAATCTTTGGCGTCGAACGCAAAGTCCCAGGTGGTCGCGGCGGTGCCGCCGTAGGTGGTCTGGTAGAAATCCAGGCCCATGTCCATGTCCCCGAACAGGCTCGTGAGGTCGTAGACCTGCACGAAGGAGGGGGTGTTTGGCAGTTGGACGACGGTCACGATTTCACTGTCTGTTTGGACCACGTAGTCGCCGGGGTAGCTGAAGGAAACACCCGTCGGGAAGCTGTAGCTGTTGGGCAGCGGGATGTCGATGGTGATACCGCCCGTATCGCCGCCAGCCATTGCGCCCATATCTCCCATTGCGGTGTTTGCCCCGTCGAACGTAAAGCCGCCGCCCCACTCGCCGTAGCTGAGGGTGAACACGCCGTTGCGGTCGGTGCCCTCATAGCTGGCCTGGCCGGGAACCACGGTAAAGGTGACAGCGCCACCCGTGGCGGGGGGGATGGCCCCGGCGTGGATGGCAGCGGTGCAGATGGAGGAGTCGTCCGTGTAGACATCCGTCCCCCACACGCTCCCGTCACAACTTGCCGGGCAGATGCCCGTGTAACTGGCGTTGGTCCCTCGGAAGCCCTGGGCGGCACTGCTGCAATCCAGGCGGCCCAGGTCCGTGCCGGTGCTTATATCACCGCCGGAGCTATCGCCCATGTTGCCGTCGTCGGACGGGGCCGGGGCACCGGTTGCGCCTGCGATACCCGCCTCAATGACGCTGGCCGGGACCGGGGTGAAGTCCGCCGGGGCCTCGATTGTGGCCGGGACGCCGTAGTCGCTCACGGTGACATCAAACGTGAACACAACGTTGATCGGGTCGCCCGTCTCGCCGATGGCCGCTGGGTCAATCTGCGTGGAGATCAGCACGGATGCGCCTTCAATCAGGTTGGAGCTTGTGTTGACGCGCTGGTCCAGCGAGATGATCGTGTCGCCGAGAAGTTCTGCACCGAGGCCGTTGACGCCTGCGGCCTCGCCAGCGGAGAGCGGCGAGGCAAACGCCTCGCCTAAGGCTACCGTGACATCGGTTGCGCCGTCAGCGCGGAGCAGGTCACTCAGGCTGAGGTTGACCGTAAAGGTAGCCACATTGCCATCATCGGTGCGGGTGGCGCTGATGTAGGATTCCGGGTCGATCTCCAGAAAGGCCGTGCCGACAGCCAACAGCGCGAACGGATCAATATCGTTGGCCTCAAAGACCTCTGCATTGAAGGAATCCTGAAGGCCCTGGGTGTCTAAGTCTGCGCCCTGCAAATCGGCAATGTCCACAGCAAACCAGCCGAAATCGGCACCGCTGGCCGGGTCGCTGGCACGCCCGTAGATTTGGCCGCCGACCACGCGCATCTCACCGCTGATGGTGGACCCCATCGCCGTCCCGTCGATGCTGAGGAATCCGGCCTCGTTGGGGACATCCAATGCCCCCGCGCCGTCCAGGGCAACGTCAATTGTCTGGCCCTCGACCGTTGCGGACATGCCAACGGTGTAGGTGAAGCTAAACTGTTCCTGGCTGAAGCTGTTCTCGTTGCCTGCCAGCAAGATGGCGGTGTCCTCCGCGCTAAGGCCGTAGATGCCCTCCTGGGCAGATGCCGGGATTACGGCGATCAGCAAGGCCAACAACAGCACCAAATAACGTCCTGTTTTGTTCACTAGGTTCTCCTTTAAGATGTGAAAGGGTCCAGGCGGCGCATAGCACACACCGCACACTGCCATTTTAGTGATTTTTGCGAATCTCGCTGCAAAAGGATGATTGCAATGTCGTTAAAATGTTTCGGCGGCGTGGCCGGGTGTGTAACGGGTGTAGGCGGTCACGGGGAGATCGGTCAGGGGCAGGAGCAGGTCTAGGGCATCCTGAATGCTAGGTTGTTCGTCGTCGCGGCCTAACGGGGCAATCGCCAGGCTGGTGATCCCCAACAGCCGGTGATCTCGCGCCAGCTTGAGGGCGGCAGCGTCCACGAAGCGGGGGCGGGTCGCGCCGACAGCACTCGCCCGGACGACCATAAACGCCAGCCGGGGCGTACTCTCGCGCCAGACCCACAGATCACCGGGCGTAATGCGCCCGGCGCGTGCCTGTTTGCGGTAGGTGGCGAAAGCAGCGGGATACAGCCGATGAAGTTCGTCCGCGAGTGGGGTGACTTCGGTTCGTCCCTGGGCGTTGGTGCCGAAGGCGAGTGTTTGCATGTGTGTGAGGAGGGGGTCGCCTTGGACGTAGGTAAGGGGCATGGGGGCGCTACCTCATATGACCGCTGTTAAGAGCAGGGGGCGGCCACCTAGGGCCGCCCACCAGTAGATCGACGTGTTTAGTCGTCGCGGAACGGATTGTTGTAGTCCACGCGGATGCCCGGCCCCATGGTGGAGGTCAGGACGACACGACGGACGTACAGGCCCTTGGTCGCGGCGGGGCGCTGGCTGTTGACGGCATCAATCGCGGCGCGGCAGTTCTCCAGCAACTTCTCTGCCTCGAAGCTGGCTTTGCCGACGGGCATGTGGAGGTTCCCGGTCTTATCATTGCGGAATTCCACACGGCCTGCCTTCAACTCGTCAACAGCACGCGGCAGTTGGTCTGGCTGGACGACGGTCCCGGCCTTGGGGGTTGGCATCAGGCCACGCGGACCCAGCACACGCCCCAGGCGACCGACACGGCTCATCATCGACGGCACGGCAAGCGCGGCGTCGAAGTCCGTCCAGCCGTCGTTTTGGATCTTCTGGATAATTTCGTCGTCGGCGATGATGTCTGCGCCAGCGTTTTTGGCGGCGGTGGCGTCCTCGCCCTCCGCAAACACCAGCACGCGCACTTCCTTACCCAGCCCGTGCGGGAGCATCACGGTGCTACGGACCTGCTCGTCGCTCTGGCGTGGGTCAATCCCCAGGCGGAAGTGAAGCTCAATGGTTTCGTCGAACTTGGCCTTGGCGTTTGTTTGGACCATCTCAACAGCCTTGGCGAGAGCGTAGTCCATTTCGCGGTCGATTTTGGATGCTGCTTCTTGGTAACGTTTGCCTCGTGGCATAGGTTGGTTTCTCCTTGTGGTTCTGGTGGGCGTGGTTGCGCCCTCCCACATCATTCTAGCAATGCGTAATGCGTGTTCCCGCAGCGGACAGGGCAGGCCCTGCCCCTACGTATGATGGCAGGGAACGTGATGATCTAGGTCTAGTCCACGACCTCAATACCCATGTTCAGGCAGGTGCCTTCAACCTGGCGCATGGCGGCCTCGATATCGTTGGCGTTCATGTCCTTGAACTTCTGCTCTGCTATCTCGCGGACCTGGACGCGGGTGAGCCTGCCGACGATCTCGCTGGGTGGGTTGCCTGCACCCTTGGGGATACCGGCTGCCTTCTTGATGAGGAAGGCGGTGGGCGGGGACTTTAGCTCGAACTTGAATGAGCCGTCCATAAAGACGGTGATCTCCGCAGGGACGATTTCGCCCATGCGGTTTGCAGTACGAGCGTTGTAGTCCTTGGTGAACTGCATTAGGTTGATGCCGTGCTGGGCCAGCGCCGGGCCAATGGGCGGGGCTGGGGTTGCCTTGCCTGCTTGGATTTGCAGGGTGACAATAGCTTTGACTTTCTTTGCCATGTCGGGTTCTCCTCCGAACGATAAGACCGATGGGTGTTTGCCCCGTTTTGGGTGAGGGACAAACAACAACCCGCGAGGTGTGCGGGCTGTGTGCAGATATTATGCTAGACTTCGCCGGGTTTGTTTAGGTGTATTTTTCGACTTCTATAAAGTCGAGTTCGACGGGGGTATCTCGCCCGAAGAAGTTCACCATCACCCGCACCTTGGCTTTGTCCGGGTCGATGTTGGCGACGGTGCCGGGGAAGTCGTTGAAGGGGCCGCTGATGATGCGGACCTTTTCGCCCACTTTGAAGTTGACCTTCATCCGGGGCGTCTCCGAGGACATACGCTCCATGATAGTTTCAACTTCTTCTGGGCGTAGCGGGGTTGGGTCGTTGCCCATCCCGACAAAGCCCGTGACGTTGGGGGTATTGCGGACAACGTACCAGGAGTCCTCGTCCATGACCATCTCGACCAGAATATAACCGGGGAACACGCGCTTCTCGACGGTTTTACGCTTGCCGTCCTTAACCTCAATTTCTTCCTCGGTCGGGACGATCACGTCGAAGATTTTATCCTGCATCCCCATCGTCTCGATGCGCTGTTCAATCGAGTGCCGAACTTTGTTCTCATAGCCGGAATAGCAGTGGACCACGTACCAGTAGCGCTCGAGTTTTTCGACAGGCTCGTTGACATCGACGGAGGGCAGAAAGCTAAAGCCATCGTCGTCTTGTGCGTTGTCGCCGTCAATGTCAACGGGTTCGGGGTCGTAGTTGGGGTTCAGGAAATTTGAATCTTCCGCCATAGCGGGTTTACCTCCGGTTGGTTCAACTGCAATTTAGTAGTCGGGGGTTTCGTTCTGGCCGACGAAACGGGCGTAGGCTAACAACAGCCCGATGAACGCGACGAAAACCAGGATGAAGATCCACGGGCGGACTACACCTAGGTTGAAGATCTCCGTAAACAGGATGGACAGGCCACCCAGGAACAGGGCCGATGCCAGCGTGACGAGCAGTACGATGCGTGTCAGGCGGTTGGTCTCCTCACGGGTGGGCCATGTCACCTTTTCTAGCTCGGAGCGCACGCCAGCGAAATACTCGATGATGCGCCCGAAGAAGCGTGTGAGGGCGTTGCCATCCTGGACGGTGACGCCTGCGCCGGTAATTTCACCCTTGCGACGGCTGGGGGTGGCACGACCTTTGCCCTCTGTGATGCCTGTGTTTTCTAGCTCATCACCGCCTTCTTCACGTCGTTTGCGACGGGCTTTGCGTTTCTCCTGGATACTTTCTGCCATGAGTTCTCTCTCCTCGATTATACAGGGGTTAGACGAATGTCCGACGCATTATAATGGAGAGCGCCTAGAAAAGCGCCCCTCTTTCAACCATTAGCCTACAGCCTCAACATAAGAAGCTGGTAAACAAAACACCGCCACGATGGACGGTGTTTTTCGTCAGGGGCGAAAGGACTCGAACCCTCAACCTACGGTTTTGGAGACCGTTGCTCTGCCAATTGAGCTACACCCCTAGATTGTTGGCTCCGTTGGCCGGAGCAGGCTAGGAGACGCTACTTTGTCTCGCGGTAGATGACGTGACGACGCAACACCGGGTCATACTTCTTGAGTTCCAGGCGCTCGGTCGTGTTTTTCTTGCTCTTTTCCGTGTAGTACATATGGTGGCTCTCGGTACTCTTGAGTTTCACCAGCACACGGCTACCCTTCTTTGCCATTTTTCGTGTTCTCCAGTGGGTTTACGTCACAACAACAAGGCTTGTTGTAGCCTTCACCGAGATTTGAACTCGGGACCTCATTCTTACCAAGAATGCGCTCTACCCCTGAGCTATGAAGGCGAAGATGCAGGCGGCAGGACTCGAACCTGCGAAGCGTTTCCGCAGCGGATTTACAGTCCGCCCCCTTTGCCGCTCGGGACACACCTGCATGTGGTGGGTTGTATGTGGTTGTTAACCCAAGCCAACAGTCGGACTTGAACCGACAACCTACGCTTTACAAGAGCGTTGCTCTGCCAATTGAGCTATGTTGGCGCATTCTACGGTGCAGGGTTATAAGGGTCAATAGTGGATTTTTACGCCCCAACCTGACAGTGGAAATATTACTCATGGGGGGGCGCTCTGTCAACGGCTGGCTTCGCTGTCTTCGACCATCAATCGAAACAGGGTGCGGGTGCCGGGGTAACGGTCGTCGTAGCGGGTCCCGGCGACTGTGCCGTCTGGGCGGATGAAGGCTGCGCCGAAACTCTGGTTGTAGGCTCCGTAGGCCTTGTGGACTGCGCCGTCGGGGTCTGCCAGGATGTCGAAGGGGATGTCCATGTGTAGCCCGAGTTTGAAGGTGTTGCTGTGCGCCCACTCATCCAACGAGATGATTGCCAGGCCAATCTCGTGATGGTCAAAGTCTGTGGTGGCCCGTGACAGGCTGATGAGGGTTTGTACGCAGGTGGAACAGTATGAGCCGTACACGAACACGAGCAGGGTGCCGTTTGCCCTGGCGAGTTCGGCCAGGGTGCGGGGTTGGTTGTTGTCGTTTATGAGGCGGAAATCTGGGGCGGGTTGATGAAGCAGGGCGTTACCCGTCATGTGATGTCTCTTTCGTCTGTGGATGTCTCAGTCAGTATATGTGATGGCGCTGTGTCTGTTTGTATGGCGGCCTACATCGCTTAGGCTATTCCAGCAAGCCACCTGCGATTAAAACCACAGGCTACAGCCTAGCGCGTCCACTAAAGGAACGCCAAAGCATCTGCGTGAGCCGATGTCCACTTCAGTGGACACGTTTTAGCCGTAGCCGGGGATTTCATCCCTCGGCGGGGGGATAACGCTATCTTTTATCTGGAATAGCCATATGCACGCGACGAGCCTGAGCATAAATTCATGCTAGGCCCAAGCGGGGATGCGGTGCTAACATAGCGCGTCGTTATCATCTGGTAAGTGTGCTTGAGGACAGGCTCCCCTTATGCTGAATCGTCTATTTTTGCTGGTGTTGTTGGTTGTGGTGGCCGTGCCCCCCACGACCGCCCAGGACGACACCCTCATTGGCCCGACTGCCTACCCGGCGGGGATCAACCCGCTGACGGGCCTCCCGGTGGAGGACCCAGTGACGTTGGATCGGCGTCCGTTGATCATAAAAATTTCGAACTTCCCGCCGTTTGTGCGTGAGGAACAGATTGGCCTGAACGACGCCGAGATCGTTTGGGAGCATCTGCTGGCGGGTGGTGTGACCCGTTTTAGCGCGGTCTTCTATGAAAAGGACTTCGAGAAGGTCGGCCCAGTGCGGAGTGGGCGGCTGTTGGACTTTGAGCTAACGCGGATTTATCGCTCGTTGTTCACGTACTCCGGCATGAGCCAGGGGACGAATGAAGTTCTGTTTGGGGACGCGCTAATGAGTGAGCGTGTGGTCGGTGGGAGTGGGCCGTGCCCGCCGCTGTGCCGCTATCCACAGGAGGGGCTGGCGTTGGAGCACACGCTCTACGCGGACACAGCCGCGATTCGCACGGACTTCGCAGTGGAGCGCGAGGCCAACACCACGCCGGACCCGGTCTATGGCATGGCGTTCAGTGAAACCGCGCCGGAAGGCGGTGTTCCGCTGGAGCGTGGGCTGGTCCGTTACCGTGAAACCGTGGTCGAGTGGGTGTGGGATGACGAGGCGGACGTGTGGTTGCGCTTCACGGATGGCGAACCTCACAACGATCTCGGCACGGATTCCCAGGTTCGCGCCAAGAATGTGCTGATACTCGAAGAGGAACACACCGAGCAGCCCTTTGTCCGCGAACAGTATTGGGGTCCGGCGAACTTCGCTTTTTCCGTGAATCTCATTGGCAGTGGGCGGGTGTTCCTGCTGCGTGATGGTCAACTGCACGAGGGGGAGTGGGTGCGCGAAACCCGCGAGGCCCCGTTGAGCTATGTGGACTTGGACGGGAACATATTGCCGTTCGCCCCTGGTAATACGTTTATCAATCTGGTGCCGCGCTGGTATGATGGATATGAGGTGGAGTTGTACCCGGCGGAGCCGTTCGAGGTGTTGGTCAACGGGGATACGGGTGTGAGTATGCGCTATGGGCCGAGCACGGACTACGTCTCGCCGGATGTGGCGTATCCGGGGGACACGTTTATCGTGTTGGGGCGCAACTTCGATGGGGATTGGTTGCAACTCCAGCGCAACGAAACGCGGGCGGTCTGGCTTCCGTTGGAGCGCGTAGACGTGGATGAATTGGATGTGATAGCGTTGCCGTTGGCGCGTCCGACCCACGAGCGGTAGATGGGGTTGGTGTAGGGATCAGAACGGACGGGCCACACCGGAC
>CAYWZS010000043.1:0-15293 GCA_964462905.1 uncultured Anaerolineaceae bacterium | reverse complement strand
ACGAGAACAGTCACGGGGCCGTCGAAAGGGTCGCGCTGTAATACCTCCACCGTCGCATTGAGGACCAGGCCGCGCTCCAGGATGTGCTGGAGCATGTCGTTACCGGGGGCCTTCAGGCGGGCGACGATCACAGGGGTGTTCAGGTCAACGACGGTCAGCGGTTGCAGGTCACGCTGGACGATAACCCCCTCTGCTGTGGGGATGGGGTCGCCGTGGGGGTCGTGTGCTGGGTCGCCGAGCTTATGGGCAATCGCCGTAATGAAGCGTTCAGAGACGTGATGCTCCAACACCTCGGCCTCGTCGTGGACCTCGTGGAGTTCGTAGCCCAACTCTTGCATCAGGTACAGTTCGATGAGCCGATGCCGCCGGAGCAGGTTCAGCGCGACCTCCTGCCCTTTCGTGGTGAGCGCCACGCCTTTATATTTCTGATAGTCGAGATAGCCGGCGGTTTCCAGGCGGCGGGCCATGTCCGTCACGGACGGGGCTTTGATCTCTAGCGCGTCTGCGAGGGCGTTGGTAGAGACGCGCTCGACCTGTTGTTGCAGCACGTAGACGGCTTTCAGAAAGTTCTCCGACGAGTTTTCGGTGTTACGCGAGTAGGACATTAGATGCCGTTTTTCCTCACTCAAACGACGCTGATAGGTGTGAACTGGCCTCATGCCTATCATATCATATTTCAGACGGACGGGAGATCGAATGCGAATTGTTCAGACAGTGGGAATGGCGCTGGTGTTGGTGCTGGGGGCTATGGGTGAGGTCGACGCACAGGAGGCGACTGAGGTCGCGCCTGTCGTCGTGAGCACGGTCAATGGGGAGGCGATCACCGCAGATGCTTTCGTGGCACGGGTTGACCTCGAAGCATGGCTGACGATCCGTGAGATTGGCGGGTTCGCGGCGGTGTTCTACAATCAGAACCCGGACAGTGACGAACTCGTCCAGGCGGTGCAGGCCGTTTATAGCACGCAGATCGCCGCGTTGAACGATCCGGCAGGATTTGCGGAGACGGTCCTCAACAGCATGGAGGTAGACGCTGTGTTGCGCGGGTTGGCGGTGGAACAGGACATCGTCGTGGATGAGCACGCGGTGGAGGCGCTCATGTTGGCGCACGTTACGTTGGCGCAGGGGGTTGTCCCACAGGAACCAGACGCAACTGCTACGCCGGGTGCGATGGCAACCCCCGTTGTTGACGATCCACTGGCGATTTTCATCGCGGAGGCGGCTGCCGAGACGGGGGCAACGGAGGACGAGATTCGCGCCCTGTTTGCGGGACGGGCGCTGCGTGAAATCTACTATCGGGCGGTGACAAACACCGAGGACGGCGGCGAGCGCACCCAGGCGGACAATGCGCTGTTCCAACAATGGGCGTTCGAGCAGTATCAGAACGCAGACATTACCCGCGCTGCCGACTGGGCGACGTTTGCGCCAGAGACCGACTACAGCGAGCAGATCACAACGGTGATTGCCGAGGTGTTGACGGCGGGGCTGTTGCCGTAGCCGGTCATGCCGGGCCGATTTGACTGTGGTAGGCGACGGAACCCGCCATCAGTGCGACGATGACCACGCCCGTTGTCGTCGCAACCGGGACGGATAGCAGCCACTTGGCAGTGTTGGCGTCCTTCTTCTTCTTGACGTTGGCGGTTGCGCCCAGGGCGGCGGCAGCGGGAACGGCAGCACAGAACATGCACATGGGTTGGTTCTCCGAGTGGTTGGCATTTGTCTTTAGTATTTCGCAGGTCGCTTTGGGTGTAAAGTGTGGAGGTTGGACAACAAACGGCTGTGAACATCTGCTGTTGTGGTTTTGCACAAGCTAAACCACCCGAAGTTGGTATGCCGCGCCCATTGCGACCCCCACCCCTGCGTAGTAAACTCTGCACAGTTCAGATTGTAGATTTTACACAAAGAAGGAACGGCGTAGGGGGATCACCACCTACCGCGCCGTCACACACTGCTGAGGAGGCGAACCTATGGTGACACAGACGAACATCCAACTAGGGCCGAAGAGCAGGGACATCATCGAACGCGACAGCCGTTATATGTCGTCGTCGATTGTCCCGCGCTATCCGTTCGTGATCGACCGGGGACGCGGCGCGACTGTCTGGGATGTGGACGGTAACAGCTACATTGACTTCATGGCGGGGATCGCCGTCACGTCCACCGGGCACAGCCACCCCAAAGTCGTGAAGGCGATCCAGGACCAGGCGGAACGCTTTATCCACATCGCCGGGACCGATTACTACTACGACATCCAGGTACAAGTGGCGCAGAAGCTAAACGAGATTGCGCCGTTTGGCGACGACAGCGCCCGTATCTTCCTCACCAACTCCGGGACGGAGGCTGTTGAGGGTGCTGTGAAGCTGGCCCGCTACTACACAGGCCGCACGCAGTTGATTGCCTTCTTCGGCGCGTTCCACGGGCGCAGTATGGGGGCGCTCTCGTTGACGGCCAGCAAGCCGGTCCAGAAGCACGGCTTCTTCCCGATGGTCCCTGGCGTGCATCACGTCCCATTCAACAACCCCTACCGCTGTGCCCACATGCGCGAGGAGGACGCTTGCCGCGCCCACTGTAGCTGTGCGGACTACATTGAGGATGTGCTGTTCCAGCGCACCGTTCCGCCGGAGGATGTGGCGGCGATCATCCTGGAGCCGATCCAGGGGGAGGGCGGCTATGTGGTGCCAGACGCTCGCTTCGTCCAGCAGTTGCGCGAGATCTGCGACAAGCACGGGATCTTGCTGATTGCAGACGAGGTGCAGAGCGGGATCGGGCGCACGGGCAAATGGTGGGCCATCGAGAACTACGACGTACAGCCGGACATCATCGCCTCGGCCAAGGGTATCGCCAGTGGGATGCCACTGGGCGCGATCATCGCCCGCGAGCACATTATGAGCTGGCCCGCAGGCTCGCACGGCACGACCTACGGCGGGAATCCGTTGGCGTGCGCGGCTGCGCTGGCGACGCTGGAACTCGTTGAGGACGCATACATGGCGAACGCCGCCGAACAGGGGGCCTACCTGCTGGGGGCGCTGGAGGCAATGCGCCCCAACCACCCGACGATGCGCTACGCTCGGATTGACGGGATCGGGCTGATGGTGGGCGTAGAACTCGTGCTAGATGAGGCCCGGACCCCGGCTAAGGCCGTCCGTAACGCGCTGGAGCAGCACGCGCTGGCGGCGGGGTTGCTGCTGTTGGGCGCGGGGACGAGTGCGGTGCGCTTCTGCCCGCCGTTGATGATTGAGCGCGAGACGGTGGACGAGGGGCTGCGGCGTTTCGAGGCGGCGCTCACCCGTGCGGAGCAGGACGCGGGGCTGGTGTAGGGACGGTGTGGCGGCGGCAACAGAAAAACAGGGCTGTTTGCTGCCGCCGAAAGAACGAATTGAGGCACCAGGTTGGCTTCACGGACGGCCTCTATAATCTCAGTCTTGGATAGTCCTTGCACCCAGAATCCGGGTAGTTGAGAAAATATTTCAAGTGATGGATTCGTGATCGCACTGGCACACTGGGCAGGGGCCTTGCCTGTTTTGGTTACGGTTTGTCTAAAAACACCCTCACCTCGTCGCGGGTGGGCATGTCGTTGGCGCACCCGTGCCGGGTGACGATGAGCGCACCACAGGCCGCTGCTGTGCGGAGGGCGGTGGGCCAGTCCGTGTTTAATCTGAACGCAATTCGTTCAAGATAAGAGGTTGTCTATTGAATACCCCTGCTACTGGTAGCTCCCCCCGCCGTCGCTGGTTGATTGTCCTCGCCGTGACGGTCCTGTTCACACTTCCAGCGGCGCTATCGCTGACTGCTGGTAGGCTCCAAACGGGCGTGATGCGTGTTGGTGCAACGGTTCCCGCGTTTGACGCGCAGACATTGAACGGGAACACGGTGGTTGTTGATGACTTTACCGGGCGGGTGACGGTGCTGAACTTCTGGGCAACGTGGTGTGGCCCATGTCGTGCGGAGATGCCACTGTTAGACGCGGCACACGCGCCTGATGAGGGTGTGGTTGTGCTGGCGGTCAACAACGCGGAGGCACAGGCCACCGTCGCAGATTTTGCAACGACGTTGGGGCTAACGCTGCCTATTCTGCTGGACCCCGGCGGACGGCTCCAGCACCAGTTCGGGGTGGTTGGCTACCCGACGACGGTATTTGTCGCGCCGGACGGCACGGTGTCGTCCGTTCATGCGGGGGTGTTGACGGCGGAACAGTTGACGGCGTTCATCACGGTTGCAGAGGGATAATCTACCCGGCCCAGACGACGCGATAGGAGGCGGCGGGTTCCCCCTCCCAGATCTGTAGCGGCTCACCTAAAATGCCGTTGTCATATGGCACCGCGTTGAGCAGTGTCCCGGCGTTGGTCCCGGCCTCCACGGTGTAGACAAAGCCCTCCGGCGTCCCGGTGATGCCGGTCATCTGCACAGGTGGGAACTGGGCGGTGAGCAAGTCGCCGGTATTACGGTCCAGCAGGAACCACGTCAGGCGGTTCTGTGGGGAGAACCCCCCGGCCCACACGGCGTCACCATTGCCGACCACACGCGGCCAGAACAGCGACAGATTCGCGGTGCTGAACAACAAGCGGCGTGATCCGTCCGGCTCCGTCAGGTAGAGCGCGTTGGCCTGCGGGTACGGAAAGGCGGCTGCGGTGTTGGGGAGCGTCGGATCAAACACAGTCGTGATGGTGGTGCCATCTGCCGTGTCACGGTCTACGGTGGCGGGGAACGGTTGCCGGGTGATAGCCCCGGTTGCGGTGTCCCAGGTGAACACGTCGGCGAAGTTGGCCGCGTAGCCGCTGAACGGCTCGGCCAGGATGACCGTTACGGTTCCGGCTGCTGTCACATCCGCGACAATGGGGGTGCGGCCCAACACGTTGACGGCGGCCATATTTGGGAAGGTCGCGTTGCTGTCCAGCGTGGCGACGGACGCCCATCCGACCTCACGCTCGTAAACATTGACAGCCCAGGTGCCGTTTGACCCGGCATACCCAAATGCCAAGCGTGTGCCATCCGGCGAGAAGGGCATATCCCCGGCGATGAAGCTCAGGCTATCGGCGGTGGTTTCGGCGGGGAGTGGTTGGTTCACGCTGCTATTGGTCGCTGGGTCGAAGACCACCAACTCGGACGGTGTGCCATAGGTCACGTAGGCGACGTGGGCCGCGCTGGGGCTGATACCAATCTGTTGTGGGGGGGCAGTGTCCTCGCGCCGGGGCAGCACGGTGTCGTAGGTGAGTGTTCCGGCCCGGTCTACCAGCAGCATACGCCCATTTAGCCCGTCGTAGAGCGCCGCCGTCCACGGTTCCGGCTGGGCCGTGACGGTAAACACCGCGACGAGCGCTAGCAGGAGCGGAATCAGGGTCTTTGAAGTCATCGCGTCATCCTATGTCTTTTTCTGTTTGGGCGGTATTATCCCCCGTTGGGCGGCTTCGGCGGAAGGCGGCCACCATCTGCTCTCGTTGGACGGTGGTGTCCACGGGGGGCGGTGGTGCTTCCGGCGGGTGTTTGTCGGCGTAGACGCCCCCGGTTAGATAGCTGATGGCGACCCAGGCCGCCCGTGCATGGCGATAGAGAAAGGTGGAGCCGAGGATGATCCCCATGCCCCAGATTGCCGCGTTGAGCGCGAAGGGAATATCGGTCAGCGCCTCCGTCAGGAAGAAGCCGACCAGCGCCAACGACGGCACGACGAATGCGTTAATTGCCAGCCCGCCGATAGATTCCCCGTCCATGCGCTCGAAACGCACCTGGCACACCGGGCAGTGTAGGTGGGGCCGGAGCAAACCCTGGAACATCGCGCCCTGTTCGCAGTTGGGGCAACGCAGGCGGACGCCGCTCACCCACAACTTGTGGAAGAGCCGCGCGATGTGTTGCAGGAATGTCACGAGAGCGACCCTAGTTTGTCCTGGTTCATGAGGAACCACTGGATGCCGAGGATTGTCTTGGCGTCGGGGTAGCGGTTTTCGAGCAAGGTTTGTGGTAGGTCCGCAACTGGGACGTAGATTGTGCGAATATCTTCGCCCTCCTTGGCGGCCCCGCCACCCGCACCCGTTTTGTCTGTGGTGTGGACGGCGGCGTAAAACAGGAAAACACGTTCCGACGAGCCGCCCGGCGACAGGAAAAACGTGTTGATGGGGTGCAGCGCGTTCACCACGTAGCCTGTCTCCTCGGTGAGTTCGCGGCGCATGGCGACGGCGGGGTCCTCGTCACGGCGGATCATCCCCGCTGGAAGCTCTGCCAGCCAGCCGCCAGTGACGGCTTGCGTGGGGTAACGCAGTTGTTCCGTCAGGACGATGGTGTCGTCCTCCGTATTGTGGATGACGGCGGCCACGGCATCGCCCCGGTCTAGGTTCAGCCGGATGATTTCTTTGCTCATGGTGCCGTTGTATTTCTCGTGGCGCAGGCGAGCCTCCTCTATTCGGAAGATGAACTTCTTAAACACGGTGCGGGTACTCAGGATGTCGAGCTTGCGCGGCATGGTGTGTGGGCCTCTCGTGTGATGACCGTTTGCAGACATGTATCTATTATGACGTGCCGGACGGCACACGTCACGTCCGATTCGGTCCAAAGACGGGGATTGTTGATTGTGGGGCAGTCCTCACGCTGCTTTCAGGGGATTCTGGTAGATTGAACTTGGAACGATAACAACACACGGGAGAAGCACAGCATGACAGACGACAACAACGCCCCTAAGCTGGACCTGGGCCTGATCCAGATGGTGCAACGCGCACGCATGATGAACGATGCCAACGCCAAGCCGTCCGAGGTGAGCGCGGTCTACTGGATTGAGGCGAAAGCGCCGGACCCAAACCCCACGTCCCGGGCGGGCAAGTGGATTGTGCCGACAACGGTGGACGTGGTGGATGCGCTGTGGGCGAAGGTGAAAGCGGCGACAGAAGGGGGGGAACTCGGCTACAAGGCCAAGGTTTCGACCGCACCGGGCAAGGAGCAGGGCCACGCTAGCGCCCGGTTGCTTCATGTGCGGGTGGCGGACAGCGACGCCGCCGCCGATGTCGAACGGGTACGGGCTGCGTTGGAGGCGCTCGGGGTAACGGATATGCGTTACGAACGGGACAGCGCGTAGGGACGTTGCCGCGGCGCGTCCGTTAGGGTGCTACTCGAACACTACCCAGGTTTAGCAGGTCGCCGCTTGGCGTGTCCGCGTCTGGCGGGGTGACGGGCAAGCGTGCGCCGTCGCGCCAGTCGTACACGCCGACCTGTAACGTGTAGTCCCCGGCGGGTAGGTCACAGGGCAGCGTCAGCGTGCGGGCGTCGGGATAGGTTGTTCCCGGCTCCCAGATGTTCGAGGGCACCAGGGACAGTTGCGTGTCCGCCCGTGCGGCTGGGGTGCCGTCCAGCGCGGCAAGCGCGAGCGTCATGCTGAACGGGACTTCGGTGGGGTTCGCTATCGTCGTCCGCCAGAACGTCGTGACGTTGATTGTGTCGCAGGCGGTGGCCGCCGTCGGCAGGTGGTCATCCACCACCAGCCGGATCGCATCACCGAGGGCGGCGGTTGGCGCGTTATCATCCGGTACACGCTGGTAGAGCGTCAGCGTGAACGTTAACCCGGCGTCTATCTCGTGGGTGAGGTCCGTCGCGACAAAATCCACCAGGCCATCATCGGCGAGTGGGGGCGCACCGTTCCAGCGCACCGTCCACAGGCTGTCTCGGTCGGTATTGGGGAGGCTTGCATTCGCCAGGATTGTGAGGTCATCCCCCGGCACACCTGCCAGCAACCAGTCTGCCGTGTGACGTGCCGCGACCGCATCCACACCGCCCACGAGAACGGGTGTCCCCGCCTGATAGTTGGGGATTACGATGTCGGCTTCCATGTCCGCGAACAACGCCAGCCCTCGCGGGGCCAGATCGTTGACGTAGCTTGTGCTCCAACAGTCGGCGTCCGGCGTGAGTGCGGGGTTCTGGATGTACAGCGCCCGGACGAAACAGTCCTCCGTTTGGTATTTGATGTTGTGGGACCAGTGCCACGGCGCGGCGACCGAACCGTAGTTCACCACGATGTAGGCCAGCACCAGCGCCGCCGCAAACGTCAGGTTAGCGGCCAACAGCAGCCGTCGCCACCAGCCGCCCTGTGAGAACAGATGCACCCCGGCAGCGATCATCACGGCTGCCAACGCCACCCAGAACAGCGCCGCCCCGGTCTTGTATTGCGTTTGCAGGGCGGTTTCTGCGCCCGTTTGGTACCAGTTCGGGCGGCTGAGACCTGCTAGAAACCCCGACGCCGCCGGGAACAACGCTAGCGCCGTCCACACGCCAAGCAAGCGGCGGGTGGCGAGGTCGTGCCAGTTTGCCACCACAAGATAGCCGATATTGAGCGCGGCAAAGCCAACCCCCCAGAGCGTGAAGGTGTTCGCCTGTCCCACATCATTCGTCGTGAGGATGCTGCCGACAAACGCCAGCGCGAAACCAAACGCCGTTTCCAGCGCATCCAATGTGAGCGTGAAGCCGATTGCCGCGTCATCCCCGCCGGACTGAATCCCCGCCAATGATAGAAACAGCGCGATCACCACGGCCCCAGTGACGCCCCAGGCCGCGTAGTAGCGCCAATCGCGGAAGCCGAGGAACGGCAGCGCGACGGCGATCACGACCCAGCTTAACAGCCCGTTCCCAAAGGCGAAGGTCGCTGCTGTCGCGCACAACGCCGCCAACCCAAAGGCCACCGGGCGCTGTGGACGGTAGGCGACGAGGTTCAGCGCGGCCAGTAGAAAGGCGTTTGTGTAGAACCAACAGCTTGAGAAGCCGACGACCCACATGAAATCCTGGTTGAGGCTGAACACCCACAGCGCAAACGGCACGAGGGCCAGCCCCACCTGGCCGGGGTGTGTGCGGGCGAACAGCGTCACCAGCAGCGCCCACACAACTAGCGCCAACGCGAGATTGACGCGCATCTCTGCGTTCAGGTTCCAGTCCGTGAGCCACGTCATGATTACTGTCTGGAGCCGTGTGAACACCTGAATATGGCCGTCCTCCGGCTCGAAAAGGTCCACTAGTGATAGGGTGCCATCATGGGCAGCAACCGCGTTACGAACCGTGCGGAACTGGTCGCCACGGGGGAAGTTGGCGGCGTGGGCGTTCTGGAAGCCGACGACCAGCGCGACTAGCGCCACGCTCAACAGCAACGGGGCCAGGTGGGCAGGGTGGGTGAGCCAATTTAGCGTCTGTCGCATCGTTCCGGGGGCAATCGTCTAGCCGGGGTTTGTGGGGGCATCAGGACGCGAAGGTCTGGGTGAGGTCGAACACGCCTGCGCCCACCAGCCCCAGCCCCAGCACGATCATCAGCACAATGGTCACGGGAAGCAGGTAGCGGTTCATGCGCTCGTCCAGTTTGCCGAGGCGCTCTACCACGATCATCAGGATGAAGATCAACGAGAGGAACATGGTGTAGTAGCTGATGAGGAAGGCCGCCGCATAAGGCGCACCGCCGTCGCGGATGCCGTCTAGCAGAATTGGCCCGCTGACGGTGGACCAGAACAGGTACGGGGCGGGGTTCAGGGCGTTGACCAACATCCCACGTAGGTAGACCATACCCATCGACACGCCAAGCGCCTGGGGAATCGTGAAGCGCCCGGTCTCGTGGATGGACTTGCGTTGCATTTCGTCGCGGGCGTTCTTGTTGTCCTTCCAGGTAGACCACCCCAGCCACAGCACAAACGACCCGCCGATCACGCTCATAATATCCAGGACAAACTCTGGCAGTGCGCCCAGCAGGAACACCATCAGGATGATGATGGGCGTATCTATCAAGGGTGGGATTGTGACCAGAACCAGCGTCCGCCGCCAGCCTCGCGTCAACACGATGTTGATGATGTATCCCAGAAACGGGCCGATGGTGACACCTGCGAGGAACCCGTATCCTAGCCCCTGGGACAAATACGGCATAATGCCGGACATAAACGTGCGCTACCTGCATAACCAGATGAATGCGATTATCTTACACAGGTTCGTGTTCCCTAGCTATTGTCAGCTTTCGCCCAGCATCCCCCGGCGAACTGCCCACTTTGCCGCTAAAACACCAGTCGATAGGCTACAATCCAGTTGCCCCACCACACGGGGCCGTCCCACACGGGGAACAGTGTGCCGTCGGCGGTGTGGGTTGCGCTGATGTAGAGGTAGTGGTCGCCGGTGGCGTCGGCGGGGACGGTCACACAGGCCTCGTCGCCGGGTGCGCCGTGCCACTGGTCCAGCACGATGTTTGCACCGTGCGTTAGCGATACGCTCACGCCTACGCCTGGCGCGGCGTCCGTCACGGGGGGGACAAGGCATAGCGCCTCACCTGGTTGCGCGGGGTGTGGCTGGGCGATGCCGCCGGTATAGGTCGCGACCTGTTCGCCGTCTAGGGTGCCGAAGGTGGGGGCTAGTGGGAGTTCCAACCGTCCGAAATCGGCTGGGCGCGACAGCCGATAGATCAGCATGTTCTGGACGCCAGCGCGGTAGGTGACGACGCGCTCCTGTTCGGTGAGTGCGGCCAGGGCAACCCAGGTGTTCGGGTGGTTGGTGGGCATCATCAGCCACAGGTCAGCGACCGTTGTAAAACGGGCTGTCAGGTCACGGACTTCGGCGGGGGCCGGGTCGCGCTCGGCGAGGTTGACGGTCATGCGTCCGAGCAGGCCCAACTGCGTCCCGTGGTAGTGAAAGGGGTCGTAGCGCACAACTTGGACGAGTGCGGGGTGCAGGGGGGCGCGGGCGTCCGCCGCTGCGGTTAGCACTTCGCGATAGGGCGGTTTGGCTCCCCAGTTGCCGTTGTAGGCGCTGAGGCCGTCGATTGCCAACCCAAGCGCGACCAACAAGGCGAGCCAGCGCCCGAAGCGCAAGTGGGAGAGAGTCGCAAGCCCGGCCCCGGCGAGGAGGAACAGTGCTGGGAGCGCCGCCAGCGTGTAGCGTGGGTTGTAGATTGGCAGGAGAAGCGCGTTGGCGGCGAGGATGACACCGGGGACGAGAATGAGCCAGACCATAACAAGAAACAGCCCGGCCCTGTAAACAGGGGAAGGAAGATTTGTCGTTATGGCGGTTTGAGCGGGTGATGATCTTTTCTGCCATGTGCTGAATACTGCTATGACGATGAGCACAGCGTAGATGAGGGTGCCGCGTGCTGTGAAGTAGCCGATCAAGGTGCGGACGGTGGCCCAGTGGGTCGGCTCTGGGGTGGCGAGTGGGCCGTTGGGGTTGGTGACGACCTGAGCGTAGAGCGTGGGGAGCCACGGTGCGTAGAGCAGGACAGCGACGGCCATCGCGCTAATCCAGCGTAGGAAAACCCCACGCCAACGGGCGCACTGTTGCGCGTCCCTATGGTAGATTGCGCTGAGGATGAAATGCGCCCCATGTGCCAGGGGGAGCAACGCCGCCGTGTAGTGGGTGTAAACGCCGAGCGCCGTAACCCCTGCGTAGACGACCCCGCGCCGCCAGTTGGGGCGGTCAATAAAGCGCACGTAGGCCAATGTCCCGGCGGTGGTGAGGGTGATGAGGAGCGTGTACATGCGGGCCTCACGCGCATAGTAGGTCCACAGAAGGGATGTCCCCAGCAGCAACGCCGCGTAGCGTCCGGCAGGGGTGCCAAACAAGCGCCGTCCCAGCGCCGCTGTAGCTGCCACGCCCAACAATCCTGTATACAGCGATAGCAAGCGCAACGTAAACACGCTGTCCCCGGCAAGCCACGTCCACCCGTCCAGGAGTAGAAAATACAGCGGGGGATGCACATCATCCGCCACGATTTGTAGTGTGGTGAGGGCGTCGTCGCGGGCGTCGTAGGCCAGCGTTCGTAGCTGGGCGCGGAGGCCACGCGGCGGCTCGTAGGTGGACGGCGGGGGGGCGTCCACCGCGTAGACAGACCACGCCTCGTCGTACCACAGGCTAGCGGCGTCTAAGCGCGACAGGCTGATGGCGGTGATTGTTAGCAGGATGAGCGTCAACAGGGGCAGGCGATAGCGCATGGGCGATGGTCCTTAGTGGTGGACAGGTCGCGGGGGATTATAGGGCAGATGAGGTGTATACGGGAGGGAATGCCCGTGTAAATGGTGATACGAAATCCCCTTTGTATTGCGAAAGCTCAATGCACTGGGCGAGAGTGTTGTGGGGATTCCGAAGTATGAGGACGGCTCTGGCGGGCCGTTGCGGGTGCTGGCGCTGCGCTGGGTTCGTGTGGGATGCTCCGTAGATGAGGAGCGCCCCCGAAGGCAGGTTAGTTGTCTAAGTAGCCACCGTCTACCGGGTAGTAGCCGCCCGTGCAGAACGAGGCGGCGTCACTGCACAACCACGTAATCAACTCGGCGACCTCCTCTGGCTGGCCGACGCGCCCAATGGGGTGCATCCCGATCAAAATCTCGCGCAGGTTGGGGTCATCGATGGCGGCCTGGGAGAAGGGCGTCTCGATGAAGCCGGGGCCAACGGCGTTCACGCGCACGCCCTGGCCGCTGTACTCAATGGCGGCGGTGCGGGTGATGCCGATGATCCCGTGTTTGGTGGCGACGTATGCCGGGAGGTTGCCGAAGCCGACCTGCCCTAGAATCGAGGAGAGGTTGACAATTGCACCGCCGCCCGATGCCAGAATCGCGGGGATGGCGTACTTCATACCGTAGAAGGTGCCGCTGAGGTTCACTGCCAGCACGTAGTTCCACTCCTCCACGGGGAGTTCCGTCGTGGGCATCTGTGCGCCGGTGATGCCCGCGTTGTTGATCATGGCGTGCAAGCCGCCGAACTGTGCCCCCGCGAAACCGACCAGGGCTTCAACCTGGGCGGCGTCTGCTACGTCGCAGACCTTGTACTGGGCGCTGCCCGCGATCATGCCCATGGTTTCCCGGCATTTGGCCTCGTCTATGTCGCTGACGACGACGTTGGCCCCGCGTGCCGCGAACATGATCGCTGTCGCCCGGCCAATCCCCGATCCGGACCCGGTAACGATAACCGTCTTACCGTCAAACTGTGCCATGTGTGTTCTGCTCCTTTGTTGAAAAGGTAAATGCCCCTTCAAACTATATGATAACGCTTATTGCGCGTCAACGCTGCGCTAGGTATTGCTTAACCTGATGTCCCGGATGTCATCTGCTTGTACGAGCAGTCGCGCTATACCGGGGTCTTCTGTCATCCATAGCGCCAGCAGCAGGTGATGAGTGCCCACCGTAGATGTTCCCTGGTCGTCGGCGATGGTGCGGGCAGCCCCTAGCATCCCCACAAAGGCCGGGTCTACATCCGCGAAGGTGCGCTCGGTGGGTGTGGCCTCTGCGAGGCTGTGATGATCTATCCCCAGCGCGGCTGCAACCGTCCCGGCGTCCAGCCCGGCTACTTGTAATACCTCTGCGTCCGCCTTATCTGCTGTAAGCAAGATACCAAGCAACAGGTGTTGTGGCTGAACTACCTTACCCGTTGTAAGCGCGGCGGCGCGTGCTGTTCGCAGGGCGTCCTGGGCGCGGTGGCTATAGGCGGACAGGTGCTTGTCCTTGAAGCCGTGGGTTTGTGCGGTGGCGGCCATCACGGGTGCGAGATTGTCCGGGTCGTAGTGGGTGCCGAAGCGTTGACGGAAGTCGCACCAGTCGTCCCAGGCGGTTTGGAGGGTGACGGGGTGTTTGGCGGTGGAGAGGCGTTTGATTTTGACGTAGAGCGCGTGGCGGTCTGCGAGAGTAACGGCATCATGCGGGCGGCCATCCACCGTAAGGGCGGACGGGTCGATGCGGTGTGCGCGTTGGTAGAGGGTGGCGGCGCGGGTGTAGTCGCCCGCTGTGGTGGCCTGTTGTGCCGCTTCGAGTGTGGCCGCCGCGTCAGTCGGGAGTGGCTCGGGGTCGGCGCGGGGGTCATCTGCGTTCCACAGGCGTGCCGCCCAGATGAACAGGCGTTGTAGCGGGTTTGGCATTGCCGACTAGGCTTCCTGCGGAATCTCGATGGTGAAGGTACTTCCCACGCCGACCTCACTTGCCATGTGCAGGTGCCCCCCGTGTCTGTGGGCGATGGCCTGGACGATAGCCAAGCCGATTCCTGTGCCAGCAATGGTTCCCACATTGCTGGCACGGATGAACGGCTGAAACAGTTTTTCCTGTTCTGCCGCTGGGATGCCGATGCCGTTATCCTTGACGGTAAAGCAATAGCAACAGGGTTTCTGTCTCACCTCTAACAACACGTCGCCGCCGTCTGGCGAGTATTTGAGGGCGTTGGTGAGCAGGTTGGTCAGCGCGTGGCGGATGAGCTTGGGGTCCAGGATAGCGACCGGGTTGGTGTTGGCGGTGCGGAGGCGAAGTTGGTGGGTTTCGCCCGCGTAGTCGCGCAGATCGTTCAGCACATCTAGGCACAGGTCCTCGATATTCACCGACTCCGGCTCGTAGGTCATCAGCCCCTGGTGGGCGCGGGTGAGCAGCGAGATTTCGGCGAGGAGGTCAATCAGGTGATCGACCTGTTCCTGGATGCGTTGTAGCTTGCGCTCGTGGTTTTCCGGCGAGAGGTGGTGGCTGTAGCTGCGGAGCAGGTCGCTGGAGCTACGGATAATGGCTAGAGGGGTGCGGAATTCATGCGAGAGCATGGAGAGCATCTCAGAGCGCATCTGGTTAAGATGGCGCTCTTGTTCGATTTCCCCCAACAGCTTCAGCCGCTCCGCCTCGAACAAATCCACTTGTTCTGTAACGTCACAGGCGGCCATTGTCACATGGGGTGTGGTTGGTGGGGACGTGACGACTTGCTCAATTATGCTTTCGATGGTGGTGCCGGTTTGGGTCGCTTTGGCCTGTAATGCCGCAAAAAGTTGGTCCGATACGTTGATGGTCACCATGTGTGCGTCTCACTTCATAACAAGTGTATATAAGTATATCATGAAGTATAACTTGTGCCGCAATGGTAAATCAGGGGAAAGACAACTCGAAGCGGTCGTCGCCTCTCCCTGTTTGTTATCACGAGGCGGTCGAACCCTTGTCTATGCCTGTGAGCCAGGTCATTGCGTTGTCGTCGTCGGTGAACACCATCACCTTGACACCTTTTTCCGCAAAGGAGTTGACGAACTGAATCATGTTCATCTGCCCCATGACGTTCTCCGGCACGACCAGCGCCCAGAACTTCCAACCGGCCTCGATGGTACGCGGCAACCACACCTCATTAATCCAGGCGGATTCCTCATTGGTCACGCCTTCGATGGCGCGGTTGTCCGACAACCACTTGACAGCGCCCGTTTCGATCAGTTTGTCTGTACCCGCATTCAGGCCATCCTTGAGGTAGTCGCCGTGGATGCCGTTTTTGTAAACATGATGGATAATCTGGTCGTCTTCGTGAAAGTACAAGGTGATGAAATCATTATCGATTAGTGTGGTACGGGTCATAGTGTTGAGGTAGCCTTAGGT
>CAYWZS010000042.1:0-32427 GCA_964462905.1 uncultured Anaerolineaceae bacterium | reverse complement strand
GAGTGCACCTCTGTCTTTCCACTCCCCTCTCAAATGCAAAGTAGCCACACCCGAACCATTGCGGGGGAGCGGCTGGCAGCAACCAACCGCGAACTTATGTCACTGGTGGGTTAGCCGCAAAAACGCCCCGTCATCGGCGGACGGGGCGTTTGCATAAATCAGGATATTGCGGCGTGCATGGCTACGTCAGGACAATCACCTCGGACGCCTGTTTGCCCTTCTGCCCCTGCGTGATCTCGAACTCGACTTGGTCCCCCTCGTTCAACGACTTGTAGCCGCTGCTCGTGATGGCGCTGAAGTGTACGAACACGTCCTCACCGCCCGGTTGGGCGATAAATCCGTAGCCTTTTTCGTTGTTGAACCATTTTACGGTTCCCTTGACGCGCTCTGCCATGTCTAAAACAACTCCTTATGGCGGCCTTCCAACACAACAGCCACCATCGTTGTTCGGGAATGGGGGGTTGGTGCTCAGGCACTACTTGGGTATTTCTGTGTATGTTACGTAGGAGCCTGCCAATTAGCCGAACAACAGCCCATACATGTGGTAAATTATAGGACGAAAAGACCGACTATTGCAATAGGGGTTTCAACCTATACCAATTTCGTTATCCACAGCCGCCGCGAGACGGCCCCCGTTTGATCTCCATCTTCACAACGGGCGAATACTCATAATCGAAAACGGGGTAGTTAGGACCAGCGGCGGGGTAGCGAGATTCCAATGCCGACTTGAACAGGTAGGCCAGCGCGTCGTCTGGTACAGCAGACACGCGTTGTGTCCCGACGAAGTTGTCGCCGCCGTAGAACGCCAACCAGTTGTTCATGCTACCCGCCAGCACGTACACATTCGGCGCGCTGGCGGCGGTGGGTGTCTGCCATGCCTAGGGTGCGGCGGCCTCGTCGTTGCTCATGACGATGAACAGTGTGTTGGGCGGCTCAAACTGGATGTCCTTCGCCACGCTCTCGATTTCCGCCAGTAGGATGAGGATGATGCCGTTGCCGATGTGGATGAAGATAATGATATTGATGACTTGAGCGCCTCTATTGCGGCGACAGGCAACTAGTCGAACCGATCAATCACTGTCATGCCGACATTGCGATAGCTCGTCATGGCGGTGAGGGCAGCAGGGGACTTGTTCAGGTGAATCCGTTGTGTGACCAGTTGCGATAGGTCCAGCTTGCCGCTTACGACCATCTCTAGCAAGCCGGGGTAGGCGTGGGCCTGCATCCCGTGGCTACCGTAGATTTCAAGTTCGTTGGCAATCACCGGACCCATCGGCAGCCATGGGTTCTCATGCTCGCCCTTGAGTAGCCCCACCTGTACATGCCGCCCGCGCTTGCGTAAGCTCAGGATCGAGTTACGACAGGTGGGGGCGCTCCCCAGCGCGTCCAGTGAGAGGTGGACCCCACTGCCGGATGCCTCCCGTACTATCGCGACCACCTCCCCGTCAGTTAAACCCGCGCCGTTAACGGTCACATCGGCCCCAGATGCTCTGGCGAGGTCCAGTGCGTCGTCGTTGATGTCCACAGCGATTACGTTTGCGCCGGAGGCCGCCGCAATTATCACGGCGGACAACCCCACGCCGCCACAGCCGTAGACCGCCATCCACTCGCCGGGTTGCACGCGCCCCTGCGCGACCACAGCCCGAAACGCGGTTGTGAAGCGACAGCCCAAGCTCGCCACATCCACGTAGGACAGCGACTCCGGCACGCGCACGATATTCTCGTCGGCATAGGGGAGCGCGACGTACTCCGCGAACGACCCCCAGATGGTGAAACCCGGCTGAGCATATTTGTCGCATACTTGTTGGTTACCACTATCACATTGGGGGCACGCGCCACATCCCAGACAAAAGGGGACTGTCACCCGGTCGCCGACTTGCCACTTCTGCACGCCAGCGCCCACCGCCACAACCTCCCCCGCGAGTTCGTGGCCGGGGACGTGTGGCAGCGTTTGAATGTCCCCGTCGTGGCCCTGCCAACCGTGCCAGTCGCTACGACAAACGCCGTTAGCCTTCACCATGACCACGACGCCACCGGGCGGGGAGATGGGGTCTGGCACAGTCTCAATCGTGATCGGTCCCTGGAACTCGGTAAATAGTGCGGCTTTCATGGTTACGTTTCTTTTCTGTTGTTGGCGAGTAGGCGCATATTCTACCGAATTCGTCCAAGAAAAAACCCTGCTACGAAGCTGTAGCAGGGCTTTCCACATTCAAAAGGCGGACACTGCTACGTCTGTTCCCAGCATACCCGCTTGAAAAGCGTCGTGTTGGGGCGGTGGTCGTTCTAAACCGCCCCGTCACAACCTTTACCCCACCCGCGGGTCCAGCACGTCACGCAGGCCGTCGCCCAGGAAGTTAAAGCCGATGACCGTTACCATGATCGCCAGCCCAGGGAAGATGCCGAGCCAGAGCGACTGACGGAAGAAGTCGCGGCCTTCGCTCAACATGCGGCCCCAACTGGGGTCCGGCGGCTGGGTGCCCAGCCCGAAGAAGCTCAACGCGGCCTCGGCCAAGATAGCAAACGATAGGCTCAACGAAATCTCTACAATGATCGGCGCGAGGATATTCGGCAGGATGTGCCGCACGAGTATCTCGCTGTCTGTTGCACCGAGCGCCCGCGCGACCTCCACGAACTCATCCTGCTTGACGGATAGCACTTCGCCGCGTGCGATTCGCGCAAAGATTGGCACGTACACAATCCCAATTGCGATCATCGCGTTCTGGACGCCCTTGCCCAACATCGCCATAATTGCAATTGCCAGTAGAATCGTCGGGAAGGCGAACAGCACGTCCATCGTCCGCATAATCACCTCGTCTGCCCAGCGCGGCCCGTACCCGGCGATCATCCCCAATGTAGAGCCGATCACCGTTGCGATACTCACGGCTATAATGCCGACAAGCAACGAAATCCGTGCGCCGTAAAGCACCCGGCTGAGAATGTCGCGTCCGAAGTCGTCTGTGCCAAAGGGATGCGCCCACGACGGCGAGGCAAACTCCTCGCCGAAAGACATCGCTGTCGGATCATAGGGGGCAATCGCCTGGCCGAATAACGCAAACACCAGCAACAGCCCGATGATAACCGCGCCCGTCATCCCGGTGGGGTGCTTGAGGAAGCGCCGCACTGCCATCTGATATAGCCCTTGCGACTTCAGGTTCGCGTCTTTGTCGGCAAGCGCAATCTCTGCATCGTTTTTGATCTTCTTGACCTCTGCCATTGTTTCTATCCTCTAGGCTGTCTGGCTGATGCGCGGGTCCAGCAGAAAGTAGAGCAGGTCCACTGTAAGGTTAATCAGCGTTACCAGGATCGCAATCACCAGCACGGACCCCTGGAGCAGCGTGTAGTCTCGGCTTAGCACAGCATCCAACGCCAAACGACCCAACCCCGGTAGGTTAAACACGATCTCGATCACAACAACCGCGCTTAACAGCGCCGTCACCTGTAGCCCGACAATCGTCACGATCGTAATCAGCGCGTTACGCAGCGCGTGGCGGTTAATCACGTTCCACTCGGAAAGCCCCTTGGCCCGTGCTGTGCGAATATAGTTCTGGCCTAGCACCTCCAACATTGCGCTACGAATGAAGCGTGTTTGGATGCTGGCGCTAATCAGCCCTGCTGTCAGCGATGGCAAGATCATATAGGAAAGCCACTCGCCGAAGTTCTCCGTAATGGGCGTGTAGCCACTAGGGGGGAGCCAATCCAGGTGAGACGAGAACAGCAATACCAATAGAATCGCCATCCAGAAGTCGGGTATTGCAACACCAATCTGGCTTATGAACGTCGCAATTAGGTCAATAACGCTGCCCTGGTATCGGGCCGCCAGGATGCCTAATGGGAAGGCGATCATCATGCCGATGAACACGGCCAACCCCGCCAATTGGAGCGTCGTGGGGAGCCGCTGCATCACCAATGGGGTGATCTCGTCGCGGGTGATAAGCCGCTGGCCCAGGTCCCCCTGGGCGGCGTCGCCCAACCAGTCGAAATACTGTACGACGAAGTGGCGGTCCAGGCCCATCTCGGCGCGGCGGGCGGCGATGGCCTCGTCGGTCGCCTGTTGGCCCAGCGAAATCCGGGCTGGGTCGCCAGGAACAAACTGGATGATAGTAAATACGGCCAGCGTCACGCCGAGGATCACCACGACGGCCAACACGAGCCGCTGTAAAATATAGTCGTAGCGCATGAAAGCACGTCCAATGGTCTCTTGGATGAGAGGACTACTGCGACCCCGGCGGACAGGGCAAACCCGCTCCCTACGAAAACAAATGGTTGCGTAGGGGACGCACAGCGGCGTGTCCGGGGGGAGAAGGTGTAAGGGTGGACGCGGCGTGTAGCGTGCCGCGTCCTAGCGATTACGGATCTATTCCGACAGCCACACGGTCCAGAAGTTCACGGCGCTGTCCGGACGGACGGTGAAGCCGTTGACCATCGGGTCCCAGGCCTTCACCTCAGCCTTGGCGTACATGTAGATGTACGGCGCATCGTCTACGAGAATCTGGTTGGCCTGCTCGTAGATGGCGTAACGCTCGTCGAAGTCACCGACTGTCAGCCCCTCGTCCACCAGCGCGTCGAACTCAGGATTGCTGTAGCCTGTGGCGTTGAACGGTTGCCCAGTGCGGTGTTGCAGGTAGAAGTAGTCGGTTGCGTCCGTGAGGCCCAGCCAGGACCACATGAAAGCGTCAAAGTCGCTGTTAGCCTGACGGTCCAACCAAGTTGCGACCTCCTCCTGTTCAACCGTCACGCTGATGCCCACATCGGCAAGCTGCTGGGCGACGATCTGAGCGCCACGCACGGTTTCTTCAGCACTGGCAACCGGCATAATGCTCATCTCGAAGCCGTCCGGGTAGCCCGCCTCTGCCAGTAGCGCACGGGCGGCGTCCAGGTCGCGGTCATACGGCGCGTAGGGGAAGTACCACGGTGTACCGCTGGCCGTTGGCCCCTGGGTCGCCTCACAGATGCCGAAGAAGGCACCCGCGCAGATCTGCTCACGGTCGATGGACAGGGCAATGGCTTGGCGCACACGCACATCACTGAACGGCTCGTTATTGAGGTTCAGCCCGAAGTAGTCATAGGACAGGCGCGGAGCCGTCTCGACGATGACTTCTTCGCTTGCCTGCAACGCCTCGAAGTTCTGCGGGGCAATGCTAAAGACCCAATCGACCTCGCTACCTTCTAACGCCAGCTCACGGGCCGCGTTATCGCTAATCGTCGTGATCTCGATGGCATCCAGGTAGGGGAAGCCCTCCTGCCAATAGCCCTCGTTGCGTGTCAGCGTGAGCGCGGTTGTCCCCTCCACATCGGAGATCACAAACGGGCCAGAACCAACCGGCACAGCGACGTTGCCGTCCTCGTCGGCGCTGTCCGCAGGCATGATGCCCGTAGACTTGTTCGCGCCCAGCGCGTTCGGGAGCGTAGCGTTTGGCGTCTCGGTTGTGATGAGGACCGTCAGGTCGTCCACAACCTCAAAGGTCGTCCCTGCGCCACCCACACGGAAGGCGTTCCCGGAGCCAACCTGGGGATCTGCCAGCCGCGAGAGTGACCATACCACATCCTCCGCCGTCAGCGGACTACCGTCAGAGAATGTCACACCCTCGCGCAGCGTGAACGTCCAGGACAGCCCATCCTCAGACTGCTCCCAGTCCGTCGCCAACCACGGAACGAGGTTCATGTCATCGTCGTAGAACGTGAGTGTTTCCAGCACGTTGTTCAAAATCTGGAAGGTAGCCTCGGTGCTGGCGCGGTGCGGGTCCAGCCCGTCCCAGTCGCTACCCCAAGCTGCCTGGAGCGTGCCACCCACAACAGGTTCTTCGTCCTGCGCGGCCACCAACGGCAACGCCGTTAGCAGGATGACCAGCGTCAAAATGAGTTTACGCATGAGTTGTTGTCTCCTGTTCTGAAAAGATTGTATGTGTTCATAGCCTGTGGGCCATGTAGTTACGCAAGCGCCACCTGTACTGTGCGCGACGCCTCCTGAAGTTGGGCGATAACCGTTGCCAGGCGGTCATCGTCCATGCGGCTGGCAGGTGCCTCGACACTCAACGCCGCCACAACCGTCCCTAGGGGGTTGACCAACGGCACTGCTACCGCCCGTGCCCCGATGTCAATTTCACCATTAGATACGGCATAGCCCCGTTCACGAACACGGTGTAGCTCCGCTTGCAGTGTGTCCCAGTCCGTGAGGGTGGTCTCGGTGAACTCTACCAGGGGGAAGTCGAGATAGGATTCCCAGCTTTCCGGCGGATACCCCGCCAACAACACCTTGGATGACGCGCCCGCGTGTAACAACTGTGAGCGCCCGCGTTCAATGGCAACGCGCAGGGCGTGTGTGCCTTCTATGGTTTCGACACACACGGCGCGGTGGTTCATCACACGCATCATCGACACGGACTCGCCAGTTGCGGCGGCCAGGGCGGTCATGTGGGGGAGAACGGCCAGTGCCAAGCGACGGTTATTAGTGAGCGCGATGTGCGAGAACTCCAGAAAAACGCGCCCCAATTGGTAGCGCCCGGATGCCTCTGCCTTGTGCAGGAACCCTTTGTCCGTCAACGTCTTGGCGTAGCGGTAAGCTGTGCTCTTGGGGATATTCAACGCGGACGAGATCGTGTCGATGGTGATCTCGCCGTCACGCCTCTGAAACAGCAACAGCAGGTCCAGTATCTTCTCGTTGGCGGAAATTGCGACATCCCTCACTTACCACATTTTGAGAATATTTTCTCATATAGTGAGAATATAACATGTTTTGGGAGCCGTTACAAATAAACCGCACAGTAAATCTACACGAAAAAGGCCGTGTGATTTGTACAAAGTGTCACACGGCCTTGGGGCATACGAATTTAGAAGTGAATGGGGCTTGAGTTATGTCAGTTCGTGACGATACGGCAGCGCAATCGCAGCACCCTTACGCTGGACGCTGATACTGGCGGCACGGTTGGCGAAGGCCAGCACGTTGAGTAACTCCTGCTTCTCTGCGATTCCCACCGCCAGCGCCCCCACGAAACAGTCTCCGGCCCCGGTTGTGTCCACTACCTCGACCTGATGCCCCGCGAGGCGCATTGTCTCGTCCCCGCGCAAGCACAGCACACCGTCGCCGCCCAGTGTCATCACGACCGTCTGCGCGTCGGATACCCGTGCCTGTTTAGCTGCCGCTACCAGTGCCTCATCCCCTGAAGGCACCGTATCGGCTCCCGCCAAAATCGCCAATTCCGTCTCGTTCACCACCAAATAGTCCACCAACGGCAGTAGCCCGTCGATAAAATCGCCTGCGGGAGCCGGGTTAAGCACAGTTGCCGCGCCCACACGCCGCGCCTGCTCGAACAGGTGCTTGAGCGTCGGCTGTGGCACCTCGAACTGTGACACCACGACGTCCTCCTGCTGTACGGTTACGTCGTTTAGATCATCCGTTGTGATCTCCTGGTTGGACCCGCTCACGACGATAATCGTGTTTTCGCCGTCCGCGCTGACGGTAATCATGGCCGTGCCGGTGGGGGCCGTCGGGTGATGTGACAGGTAGATGAGGTCCAGTGGCTCCCCGCTCAGGAAGGCGTTCAGGTCTTTGCCGAAAGCATCATTACCCAACTTGCCGATAAGCTGCACATCCCCTCCCAGGCGTCCTGCTGCCACCGCCTGATTACTGCCCTTACCCCCAGGGATGAACGCCACGTCTTTCCCGAACAGTGTTTCGCCGGGAACCGGGTGCCGGGGGGCCGTGACAACCACGTCCATGTTCATACTGCCTAAAACAATAATCTTCGCCATGTGTGTTCTCTCCCTTAACGCCTGTTGCTCAAACGTCGTGTCAACATATCCACCGCGACGGCCAGCACCAGTACAATGCCCTGTGTCATTTGCTGCTGGTAGGACGCAATTCGCATCAAGTTCATCCCGTTGTTGAGCACACCGACCAGCAACGCGCCGAGAGTCGCGCTTAACATGTTCCCCACCCCGCCGAACAAGCTCACCCCGCCGAGAACCGCCGCTGCAATCGCGTCAAGTTCCAAGCCAACGCCGAGTTGAGGTTGGGCGCTAAACAGTCGTGCCGTGAGCATCATCCCAGCTAGTGCTGCCAGCATCCCGCTGAGGCCGTAGGTCACGAGTTTGACCCGGTTCACAGGCACCCCTGCCAGGCGTGCGGTGTTCTCGCCGCCGCCAATGGCATATACATGCAGGCCGTAACGGGTGTAGTTCATCACCAGTGACATGATAAACACCACAACCGCTGTCACCACCAACGGCGCAGGGATTGTCCAACTGCCAAAGGGCAGGGCGACCTCACCCCGCCCCCAGAAGGTATAGGCTTCCACGCTAGCGATACCGATGGGGCGCTCGCCTGTGTAGAGCAACGTCAACCCACGGGCGATCCCTAACATTGCCAGCGTTGCGACAAACGGCGGCAACTTGCCCCACACCACCAGGCCCCCGTTGAATAGCCCCAGCCCGAAGCCCATCACCAGCGTAATCACCAAACTGAGCCAGAAGGGGAACCCGTTGTTAACGATCAACCCCGCGCTCACGGCACCGCCCAAAGCGGCGATTGACCCGACCGACAGGTCAATCCCGCCAACGAGCATCGTCAGCGTCACGCCCAGCGTCACGATGATAACGGCGGCGTTCTGCTCAAGCACGTTGGACAGGTTCGCCGTCGTCCAGAATCGTTCGGACTGCGACGAGAAGAACAGCATCAGCAAGGCTAGCACAATAAACACGATGCCGCGCCGTAACACCCCAACGGCTCGCGTTTGCCATGGAACGCCCGTAGGCTCGGTTGTCGTAGTTGGGTTCATCGCCGTCATGCGGTTGCTGCTCCTCGTTTGCCGGGTGCCGTACCAGTGGCCGCCCGCATAATCATATCCTGGGTGGCGGTCTGCGTGTCGAATTCGCCCGTGAGCCGCCCCTCGTGCATGACCAGCACCCTATCGGAGACGCCCAGCACCTCCGGCAACTCCGACGAGATCATGATAATGCCCACGCCCTCCGCCGCCAGATTGTGCATCAGGCGGTAGATTTCGGCCTTCGCGCCCACGTCAATGCCGCGAGTTGGCTCGTCCAATATCAACACGCGGGGTTCAAGCGTCAGCCACTTGGCAATCACAACCTTCTGTTGGTTGCCGCCGCTTAAGTTACCGATAACCTGCGCGGCGGACGGCGTGCGGACGTTCAAACGGTCGATAAAGTCCGTCGCGATGTCCTTCACCTGTCCGTGTGGGATAAAGATAACCTGTAACATCTCGCGCAACTTCGCCATGACGGTGTTCGCGGCCACGCTCATCCGCAGGAATAAACCCTGTTGCTTGCGGTCCTCCGGCACCAGCCCAATCCCGTAGCGGATCGCATGTGCTGGGTGGGTGATACGTACCGTCTCGCCGTCTAACGTGATCGTCCCGGCGCTGGCGGGGGTCGCGCCGAAGATTGTCTCTGCGAGTTCGGTACGTCCCGCGCCGACCAGCCCCGCAAATGCCAGAATTTCGCCCCGGTGCAGGTCAAAGCTCACGTCTTGCACACGCGGGCCGCTACTCAGGTTCCGCACGGACAGCACCACATGATCTGTCGTGACAGGTTCCCCACGCTCGTAGATTGTCCCAACCTCGCGGCCTACCATCATCCGAATAATGTCCTCAGCCGTCACGTCGGACACAGACTCCACGCTCACCAGTTGTCCGTCACGCAGCACGGTTACACGGTCGCAAATCTCGAAGATCTCGTCCATGCGGTGCGAGATAAACACGATGCTCACTCCGCGTTCGCGTAGCGCCCGCATCTGCGCGAACAGCGTTTCGACCTCACGGTCCGTAAGTGATGACGTTGGCTCGTCCATGACGATCAGCCGTGCCCGCATACTGAGCGCCTTCGCCACCTCGATCATCTGCTGCTGCGCGATGGAATAGAATTTCACGGGTGTCTTGGCGTTAATATCCAAGCCAAGCGCATCCAGTTCGGCCTGGGCATCTTGGTAGAGTGCGCCCCAGTTGACCACACCCGGCGCAAGTTGCGGTTCACGCCCCAGGTAGATGTTTTTCCCCGCGTCCAACTCGTTGATGAGCGCGAGTTCCTGGTGGATCATACCAATGCCCACGGCCTGCGCGTCCCCCGGCGCGGTGAAGCTCACGTTCTCGCCCAGCCAGGTAATCGTCCCGCTGTCGGTGTGGTAGACACCGTTGAGAATTTTCATCAGCGTAGATTTGCCCGCGCCGTTCTCGCCGACGAGTGCCATAATCTCGCCCGGTTCGACGACGAAATCCACATCCTGTAATGCTTTCACACCGGGGAAGCCTTTGGTAATGGCACGCATCTCCAGTAGTGGCGCGTCGATTGTTTTCTTCTTGTGCGGTTCCATGTGATAGTCTGTCACTTGTAGCTGGTAGGTGGGGTAGGGGGATAAACGCAATAGGCGAGTGCAGCGTAGACCACCACACCCGCCCCCGATGTCAGAGTCGATTACATGCCAGCGACCAGGGCCAAGTCGACCGGAATGCTGGCCTCAACCTCGTTCCCGGTCAGGCTCTCGATAGCGGTTGCAACACCTAACTGGCCGATCAGGTCCGGCTGCTGGGCGACCGTTGCGCCGAGCGTGCCTTCTTCTACAGCGGCGACAGCGTCATCTACGGCATCGAAGCCGACGAACACAATATCGGCCACGTCCACAGCGTCAGATGCCTGTGTCGCCTCAATCGCGCCCAGGATCATCTCGTCGTTGTGCGCGAACACACCGTCGATCACGTCCTCGCTGGTGAGGATGTTCTCGAACACCGTCAGCCCCTCCGCCCGGTTGAAGTTGGCGGTCTGGCGGGCGACAACTTCCACGCCCATGCACTCCTCCTCGAGGTAGGCGTTAAAGCCCGCGCCACGGTCACGGGCGGCGCTGGTGCCGGCGATCCCCTCAAGTTCCACCACGCTACCCTCACCGCCGAGCGCGTCACACAGGAACTCGCCAGCCAAACGGCCACCAGCGACATTGTCGGAGGCGATGTGCGCGACGACCTCACCCCCGGCAGCGGAGCGGTCCACGGTGAACACCGGAATACCCGCATCGTTTGCGGCCAATACGCTCGGCACCACCGCGTCGGAGTCAGTCGGGTTAATGATGATGGCGTCCACGCCCTGCGCGATCAGGTCCTCAATGTTGGCGGCCTCGGTGGCTGGGTCGTCCTGGGCGTCCAGCACGATTAGCTCTGCGCCAGCCTCATCTGCGGCGGCCTGTGCGCCCTCAACCAATGTCACAAAGAACGGGTTGTTCAGCGTCGAAACGGACAGGCCGATGGTCCCATCGTAGGCCGGGATCATCATCACCTCGTCGTCCATGTCAGTGCTGACGAGTGCGAGGTCTACCGGGATGCTGGCCTCAACCATCTCACCACCGATGGACGCCAGGGCTGTCTCGACACCCAAAGACCCAATCAGGTCCGGCTGTTGGGCGACCGTTGCGCCGAGTGTGCCTTCTTCCACAGCGGCGACAGCGTCGTCTACAGCATCGAAGCCGACGAACACAATATCGGCCACGTCCACAGCGTCAGATGCCTGTGTCGCCTCAATCGCGCCCAGGATCATCTCGTCGTTGTGCGCGAACACACCGTCGATCACGTCCTCGCTGGTGAGGATGTTCTCGAACACCGTCAGCCCCTCCGCCCGGTTGAAGTTGGCGGTCTGGCGGGCGACAACTTCCACGCCCATGCACTCCTCCTCGAGGTAGGCGTTAAAGCCCGCGCCACGGTCACGGGCGGCGCTGGTGCCGGCGATCCCCTCAAGTTCCACCACGCTACCCTCACCGCCGAGCGCGTCACACAGGAACTCGCCAGCCAAACGGCCACCAGCGACATTGTCGGAGGCGATGTGCGCGACGACCTCACCCCCGGCAGCGGAGCGGTCCACGGTGAACACCGGAATACCCGCATCGTTTGCGGCCAATACGCTCGGCACCACCGCGTCGGAGTCAGTCGGGTTAATGATGATGGCGTCCACGCCCTGCGCGATCAGGTCCTCAATGTTGGCGGCCTCGGTGGCTGGGTCGTCCTGGGCGTCCAGCACGATTAGCTCTGCGCCAGCCTCATCTGCGGCGGCCTGTGCGCCCTCAACCAATGTCACGAAGAACGGGTTATTCAGCGTCGAAACGGACAGGCCGAGTGTCGGGCTGTCCTGTGCCCCAACCATGCCAAACGGCAGGGCCATCAGGGCTACGAGCAACAACGGTAAAACAAGTTTGCGGTTCATGAAAAGGTGTCTCCTGCTTCAATGTTTATTCGTAAAAGGATACTGCAAGTTAAGGTTCTCTTGATGGCTTTTGGCGGGTTGAGCATCACCTCCTTAACAGGTGGCTACGATATTTTAATCTCGAATCTGACGGTAAATCAGCAGGGCGAGGATAATCACAATCCCCTTGGCGATGGCCTGCCACTCGGCGGCGATGCCTAGCAGGTTCATCCCATTGTTGATGACGGCAATCAGCAACGCTCCGATGAACGTGCCGAACACTGTCCCCTGGCCGCCCTCGAAAGCAGTCCCGCCAACGACCACCGCCGCGATTGCGTCCAACTCATAGAATGACCCAGCAGTGGGTTGGGCGCTGTTCAGGCGTCCGGCGAGAATCACCCCGGCAAGTCCGGCGGTAGCCCCCGCCAGCCCATACACGAACAATAACACTTGGTTGACAGGCAACCCGCTCAGAAAAGCGGCCTGCTCGTTGTCGCCGATGCCCTGGATGTAGCGGCCTGTTCCCGTGTGGTTGAGCAACACATACGCGAGAACGTAAACGGCGAGCATTACAATCACTGGAACTGGAACGCCCATAATCACCCCACTCCCCAACAGCCGGAAACCCTCACCGAGTTCAGCCAACCCGGTTACGGGTTGTCCCCCGGTGTAGGCCAACGCCGCCCCCCGCGCAAAGGTCATCGTGCCGAGTGTGGCGATAAACGGCGGAATCTTCAGCCATGCCACCAACATGCCATTCAACAGGCCGACCGCCGACCCCACCAGGACCGCCGCTATCACCGCTAGGGGAGCCGCCAGGCCCATATCTCCCGTTAGGAGGTCCGCTGCAACCACCGTGCTGAAGGCCACCACCGACCCCACGGACAGGTCAATTCCCCGTGTAAGGATGACCATCATCATCCCAATGGAGATAATCGCGTTGATGGACGACTGACGCAACACATTCGTGAGGTTCTCCACCGTCAGGAAACGGTCACTCGCCAGGCTCAGCCCCAACATCAATACGACCAACGCCAGCACTAGGCCATATTGACCAAGCAAATTGCGCCAGTTGATCCCATCTGAGGGCAACGAGGAGGCAGCCATCGCTAGAACACGACCCCGCTGTAGAGGATAACGTTGGCGTAGGGTGTAAATTCGCCCGTGCGGACAACGGCCTTGGCGGTTTTTGTGCGGGTCTTGAAGGTGTCGTGTGGAACCGTCTCGATGGTGACTTTGTCCCCCAGTCGCTCGACCACAGCCTTGTGAACTTCCTGGCTTACCTCGGCCATTTCTGTGGCGATAACCGCCCGTTCAACCTGCATCTCGGATAGCACCGCGTCCAACACATCCAAGAATGTGGGGAGGCCCTTGCTCACGGCGAGGTCAATTCGCTCAGTTGTAGCAGGAATAGGTAGACCAGCGTCAGCAATAACAAGGCCGTCCGTGTGCCCCATGTGTGCGATCACGCTAGAAACTGGGGCATTTAAAAGGGTGGCTTTCTTCAATGGTGAATTCCAATCAAAAGTTAAACGCTTTTTTTGTACTTTTTGTTGACGCAAACGTTTGCGTCAACATCATCATACTGCAAAATTACAAAAATCCAAAGCGATTTATATGAAATTGCCTAGGGAGCGCTGCCCGTGGTGCCACGCTCCACCAGGGTAACGGGCAGCACAACCTGTTCTGCTGGGCTGGCGGGATGCTCCACGCGGTCCAGCAAGCGCCGGATGGCAACCGCGCCGACATGGTGTATGGGCTGGTCAATCGTGGAAAGTTGTGGCGTGGTATAGGCAGACATCGAAATATTGTCAAAGCCAATCACCGAAATATCTTCAGGAACCGAACGACCCGCATCATGTATGGCGCGAATAGCCCCGATCGCCATCAGGTCATTACAGGCGAAAATTGCAGTGATACCTGGATTTTCCGCCAGTAGTGTTCGCGTCGCCGTGTAGCCGCTCTCGTGGTCAAATTGACCCGCGCACACAAGTTGCGGCAGGATGAGGATGTTGGCCTCTGTCAGCGCATCAACATAGCCCTGGTGCCGTTGTCGGCTGTTCACCAGGTAGTCCGGCCCGGTGATACACGCAATCTGCCGGTGTCCGTGGCCCAAAAGGTGCCGCGTTGCCAGGTACCCGCCCTGGCGGTTGTCTGTCCACACCTCGTCCACCGTGGCGTTCTGCGTCGGGCGGTCCACCACCACCACTGGAACATTGTGATCCCGCAGGCGTTCGATGGAGTGCAACACATCTCCCGTGCTGATGAGCAACATCCCAGCAATTTGGCGCGAGATCAACACCTCTAGGTAGGCGTGTTCGCGCGTTGGGTCGTTGTTCGCGTTGCCAATCACGAGGTTATGCCCATGCTCAAAGCTGGCCGCCTCAATCGCCGCCAGGATACCACCAAAATAGGGATTTGCCGTTGTGGGGAGCAGCACGCCGATGGTGTTGGTGCGCTGGCGGCGCAGGCTCTGGGCGATGCTGTTCGGGGTGTAGTTGAGGTCACGCATCGCCTGCCGAACTCGTTCGCGGGTGTCCTCGCTGACAAAGCGCGTTTTGTTGATGACATGGGATACGGTAGACGTGCTAACGCCCGCCATTTTCGCAACATCACGAATGGTAGCCATAGAATATTTATTGGATCATTTGCGGAATATGGGCGTGATTATAGCAGGCTTGCCACAAACTACTCAACGACGCTTGCGCTTGGCCGTCCAAATTTGCTGATAGGGGATTGCCTCGTCGTAGTACGCGCCGAGCGAATGCCACAGCCGAATGTGCGGGAGCGCGTGTGGATGATGCCGCTTGATGTCCATGAGTAGGTCCAGCAATGAGCCGCCTTCCTCTGCCTTGAGCGCCCCCAGCGCATAGGTTGTGGAACGGCTGATGCCTGCGGCACAAGCCGACATCACGATTTTGCCCTCGGCCTTCTGCGCCCGGATGAACGCAATCCCACGGTCGAGGTTCTCCGGCGTTTGGCTCTCGCCGTCCGTCACCGGGAGGTGCAATATTGTCATGCCGGGGGGCTTGCTGTGGCCCGCCAATTGCAAGATAGCGCCGATGTTGTGCCCGCGCAGTAGTGCGGTGTCCATCGTGTCCGCAAAGTTGCCGATGTAGAGCCAGCCACGTATCTTGTGCATGGTTGTGTGAGCCTAATACCACGAGCGATTAAGGCTATTATAGTTGATTTGGCAGGGGATGTGGGGGAATACAAAACGGCGACACAGGTCGCTGTGCCGCCGTTCCGTTTGCGATGCGAATCGCGTTATTCGCCAAGCGGGCGAACGTCGCTGGCCTGTAACCCCTTAGGGCCGCGTGAGATTTCGAACTCGACCTCGGCACCGTCCTCTAGCGAACGGTAGCCCATGCCCTTAATCTCGGAGAAGTGGACGAACACGTCGTCGCCCTCACTCTGGCTGATGAAGCCAAAACCCTTCTCGTCGCTGAACCACTTTACTGTGCCTTTTGTGCGCTCTGCCATGTTGTTACTCCTGAAAGTATTGGTAATTTTGCCATAACCTGCTACCGCAAAATTCCTTGTATCAGGAAGGTGTTGCGTTGCATCGTTTGAGAACATCGTGGAGCGTTGCTGTTGAAACCCCATTTGTGGGGAAGTGTACATCAAACTCAAGGGTTGTTCCGTTACTGGGGTTATGGGCCCGTGAACAACGGGCCAATGTGTTGAAACCAAACGTTTCTATCCTGCACATTGCTACTACAATCACTTTAGCAGACTAAGCGCACGATGATAGGGGGAATCTGCAAATCGTCGAGATTTAGGGGCCGTCTGGCGCTTTTGCGCTACAATATACTGAAACGCACCGAAACGGACCCCCACGTATGGCGAACAGCTACAAGACCGTTTTCACCACATCCCTTAGCAGCGCCCAACAGAAAGTTTATCGAGAGGCAGCTCCCGCGCTATTAGACTTACAGACGTTGCGCGTGCCAGATCGTGAAACACTGAAGACGTATTTGGGGGACGCGCTGTTCTGGATTAGCGGCCAACCGGAGGTGATCGACGTGGAACTATTAGACGCGGCCCGCCGTCTCAAGTTGATTTTACGTCTGGGACGCCTCACCAACGATATTGATGTGGAGGGTGCGTTTGCCCGTAAAATCGCTGTCGCGGCCATCCCGCGCCCGTGGGCTGTTTCCACTGCGGAACACGCGCTGATGCAGATACTCACCCTCGCCAAACGGTCCAAAATTGCTGAGGCCACGGTGTTAGACGCTAGCAACGCCTGGGGCCAAAGCCGCCCAGAACCTGCCCCCAACTGGAGCGGTCACCGTCCTGTAGAAACAATCAGCGGTAGCACGGTTGGCTTGCTAGGTTATGGTGAGGTTGGCGCGGAACTGGCGGATCGCCTACAAGGGTGGGGTTGTATGTTGCTGTATCACCAGCCAAGCCAGCTTTCCCGTGCTGCTGAGGACGCCGCTGGGCTGTTTTACGCCCAGCCAGAAACGATTATCCGCCGCAGTGATTTTCTGGTGAACCTGTTGCCCAATACGCCGGAAACTGTCGATACTTTCAATACAAACGTGTTCAACAGTATGAAATCTAGCGCCTACCTGGTGAGTGTGGGTGGTGGCGGTGTGGTGGATGAACCTGCACTGGCCCACGCCATCCTGAGTGCCAAGCTGCGTGGGGCTGCCCTGGATACCTTCTCCACAGAGCCGATCCATGCAGAGAACCCGCTGTTGCCGCTGGTCCGCAAGGGGTTCAACGTGTTGCTGACCCCGCATACAGCCGCCGTCCGCACCATTCCCTACAATCACTCGCGGGATTTTGACAATATACGGCGGTTCCTTGCACGCGAGCCGCTACTTTTCCAGGTGGTGTAACCTATGTACGATCTAGTCATCAAGAACGGGCACGTCGTAACTGCGCAGGCCAGCTTTGAGGCTGATGTCGCAGTCAACGGCGAGACGATTGTCGCCTTGGGCCAGGGATTTTCCGGGCGGCGCGAGATCGACGCGATGGGTAAGTTGGTCACACCTGGCGCAGTGGATATTCACGTCCATATGCAGATGCCACTCCCCAACGGGTTTATCTCATCGGATACCTTCTTCACTGGAACCCGCGCCGCCGCGCTCGGTGGCACAACCGCCATTGTCGATTTCGCTGCGCCAGAGGGTGACCAGCCCATGTTGGAAGCACTGGCAGCCCGCCGCGCCGAGGCAGACGATGCGGTAGTGATTGACTATGGCCTGCACATGACGCTTGGCCCCACGGAGATTTCCAAGTTGGACCAAGTGCAGGCCGCCTACAATGCCGGGTGTGCCACCTTCAAGCTCTATATGGCCTACGGTTTCTATCTCGATGACGGTGAGTTGCTGCTGGCGTTGGAGGCCGTGCGTGACACGGGCGGCCTGCCCGTCATCCACGCGGAGAACTGGCGGGCGATTCAGGCGTTGGTCGCCTGTGCGACCGCCGCCGGGAACATTGACCCCATCTGGCACCCGCGCACGCGGCCCGCGCTTTTGGAGGGCGAAGCCGTCGGACGGGCGATTGACATCGCGACCTATGTCGGTGTGCCGCTACATGTGTTCCACGTTGGTTGTGTACCAGTGGTAGCACGTATCACGGCTGCACGAGCGCAGGGCCTACCCATCACCGGGGAAACCTGCCCGCAGTACCTCGCGCTGGACGACAGCGCCCTCACGGGTAACGATGCCGAACTCCCCATCTGTGCGCCACCACTGCGCCCGGAAGCCGACCGCGCCGCCATGTGGGCTGCCCTAGCCTCCGATCACCTGCAAATTGTGACGACCGATCACTGTCCCTTCACCCGGCCAGAGAAGGCTCGCGGCCTAGCAGATGGTGGCTTCCACACTGTACCCGGCGGCGTTCCGTCGGTTGAGGTGCGCTATGCCCTCGCTTATTCGATGGGCGTGCGCGAGGGCCATTTCACGGAAAACCGCTGGGTCGATGCCTGTTGCACACGTCCCGCGCAAATGGCCGGGTTTACACGCAAGGGCCTGATTGCCCCCGGCTACGACGCTGACCTGTGCGTATTCGACCCCGGTGCTGCGTGGACCGTCAACACGGACACGCTCCATGAGAACTGCGACTGGACGCCCTATGACGGCCTGGAAATGACTGGACGCGCCCAACACACCATCAGCCGAGGGCGTGTGATCGTCGAGAATGGGATATTCGTTGGGCAGAAAGGACACGGCAACTACGTGAAACGATCTCTTGCCCGTTAGCGCACCCTGTACTATCGTGATGTAAAGCGGGGGTTAGCATGGGTTTTTGCTTGTGAGAGAGGGTTGTATGATAGACAAACAGCCGAGGGTGGCGCGTTGGGAATGTCCCAACTGCGGCCAGAGCTATTTCGGGGATAACCCGCCAGATATGTGTGATTTCTGTGAGGACTTCACCACATGGCGGCCCCTGCATGGCCCCCAAACGCCCCCCAAACCCGGCTCCAAGCGGCATCCACCCGACGAACGCGCCCAACAGCCACGCTTGTTTGACGATTCTAATGGTAACTGATGCCCTTCTCATATTCCCTTAGCACATATCGGTTAGTGTGATGCGGGTAGCTGATAAGCGATTAACAAGGAATTGCGATGACTGCATTTGCCCCCCCCACACCCCAAACTGATATCCAGCCCACGCCCCATGCGGAAATGGACTACGCCCTACAAACACTCTACACCAACAAAGAGGCTTGGGTGCAGACGACCACCACCGAACGTCTTGTCATCCTGGACGAACTACGGGCTACGTTGCAAACCGTCCTGGCCCAGTGGGTCCAGGCAAGCCAAGCGGCCAAGCATATCCCTGAAGGTGACCCCGGCAGGGGAGACGACTTCGTCTTTGCAACCATCGCCGTCCGTCAGATCACCCTGTTGCGCCAGTCGTTACAGGACATCGAAAAATACGGGCGTCCCCAACTTCCCGGCGATATTTATTGCCGCGACGACGGGCGCGTGGTCGCCGAGGTGTTCCCCAAGGGGACCAAGGACAGCATCCTCTATAACGGGGTGAGGGGCAAAATCTGGTTTAACCCCGGCCACAGCGTCGCGGATGTGCTGAACGCCCAGGCCCGCAACTACCGCACGAAGGGGCATCGCGGTAAGGTGGCACTGGTGCTGGGCGCAGGGAACGTGAGTGGCCTGGTCCCCGGTGATTTCATGTACAAGCTGTTCGCAGAAGATCAGGTCGTCATCGTGAAGATGAACCCTGTCAACGAATACTTGGGGCCGATTATGGAACGGGGCTATGCGCCGTTGGTGGCGCGTGGCTTTCTGCGGTTTGTCTACGGTGGCGTGGAGGAGGGGAGCTACCTCATTGACCATGAAATCGTTGAGGAACTGCACATCACAGGGGCCGACAAAACCCACGATGCGATTGTGTTCGGGCCGGGGGAGACGGGCAAACAGCGCAGGCGTGACCGAAACCCACTCGTGACCAAGCGTTTTACGTCGGAGTTAGGCAACATCACCCCTGTGATTATCGTGCCGGGACCGTGGACTAAGAGCGATATTCAGTTACAGGCGGCGCATCTCGCCGGGCAATTGACCGTCAACGCTGGGTTCAACTGTCTAACGCCCCGTGTGATCGTCCAGCAGGCGGGCTGGGACCATCGCGAACAGTTCAACGCGGCCTTTAACGCGGTATTGAGAAATGTGCCGACACGCTACGCCTACTATCCCGGCGCAGCACAACGCTACACCGCCTTCACCGAGGCGCACCCCGAGGCAACCCAACACGGGGACGCGTGCGATGGTCACTTGCCGTGGACCTACATCCAGAACGTAGACCCGACAAACACCGACGACATCGCCTTCAACACGGAGGCCTTCTGCGGTCTCACAACCGAAACCGCGCTCCCAGCGGAGAGTCCGGCGGATTTTCTGGACGCCGCCGTCGATTTCGTGAACGCGACCCTGTGGGGGACGCTGGTCGCCGAGATCATCATCCACCCAGAATCGCTCAAAGACTCACAAACGAAGGCTGCTTACGAGCGTGCAGTGGCGAACCTGCGTTATGGGTCTGTGTGTGTGAATGTCTCGTCGGCCTTCGGCTACGCGCTGATGGCGACCTCCTGGGGTGGTCACAGCGGCTCGAATATGTTCGACGTTCAGAGTGGAACCGGCGTGGTCAACAACCTGCTGCTGTTCGACGGCGGCCAGATACAGAAGTCGGTCGTAACAGCCCCGTTCCGCAATCTGCTGGCGAGCCAGAATCCCAGCGACCCGAAGTTCGCCGGGTTGGCGGAGGGGCTGATGTGGTTCGAGTTGGATCCCAGTCCGCGCACCATGTTCGGTTTGGTGCGCCGCGCCCTACGCGGTTAGTTTGCAAAAAAACGGGCGATCCATTTGGGGCCGCCCGTCTTGCTATTACGGTTGTTGGTGGAGAAGCCCTCATCAGCGAAGGCGATGTCCACAATTGTGTCGCGGGTGCCGTCTTGGGCTATAACCGGGACAATCAGCAGTAAAGCGAAAAGTAACACTAAAAACCTACGCATTGTGTCGGTATTCCTCTGTGGTGTATCGAAAACAAATGGTCGTCTTATGTGGCCCCCCACGACACATAGCACAGGTGAAGCGCGGGTAAGTTCAGGATATACATTTAGCAAAGTCTACATAAGAAACACTTATGATGTGGGTTGTAGCCCTACAATACACGATGAATCCGAGAGAATCTGTTGGGCACGGGCGTAAGCGCGTCCGGTCGAACCCAACACGATGTCCGTCTCCCAGAACAGATTATCTGCACCTAGCCAGTTGTCCATATCTGTCCGCTCAAGCTGCGCCTGCACCTCCGGCGTCACGCCAGACAGCAATAATTGCCCTCCGCCGGAGCGCAATCCCTCAGCATACTCCCGCAAGAAGTGGATCCCTGTGATGCCCAGGTACGGGTTCTCGCGCATTCGTAAGATCACCACAGTTCGCTTGCCGCTGGTAGGGTCTGGCAACAGCGATTCCAGGCGACGAATAGCCGCGAAGTAGAGGTTGCCAGAAATCGAGAAGATAATCGCCGCGTCTGGGGGCAGTTGCGCGGGGATCGACTCCCGGCGATAGGTGCCGTCGCCTTGGGGGACCAGCCGCCCCACCGTGATTTTCTCCGATGAGGTGTAAATGTAGAGGACCAGCGACAGGCCCACACCGATGTAGATGCTGTACTGTAATGGCAGCAGCAACGTTGCCAACAGTGTTGCGACCATTGCTACCCGTGCCGACGAGCCAACTTGCCACACCATCCGCAGGTCACTTGGCTGGATGAGGCTGGCCGCTGCCACCACCAGATGCCCCGCCAGCACCGCCAGCGGAATGCGCTCAATCCAGCCGCCCAACACCAATAGAATCACCCCGACGAACAGCCCGGCAAAGATATTCGCCAGGCGCGTTTTAGCCCCGGCGCTCACATTCACCGCCGTCCGTGAGAGCGAGGCACACGACGGCATCCCACGCACGAGACCACCCGCGATATTCGCCAAGCCCATCGCGATAAAATCCTGCGAGATACTGCTGTTGTTGTTGTCGGGGTCGTGGATCGCCTGGATAAGCGCCGCACTCTGTACCGCCGCCAAGATCGACATCGCGAAGGCCGTGGTTATCAGCTCTGGGGCGAGGCTCAGGTCCGGCAGAATGATCTCTGGTAGCCCACTGGGTATCAGCGACATATCCGCCACCGTTGGCACGTCCGTCCAGCCGAGTAGGGCAATTGCGACAGTAATCAGGATAATCGCAACCAACGTCGCCACGCTCTTGAGGCGAGTGTGGTGCAACCCCCAGATGAGTGCCACCGACAACAGCCCGACGATGATAATGTGTATGAGACTCTCGTCTAGGTGAACCAGCCAGTCCCAGAAACGCACCAACGGCACGCTTGACCGCTGCGCTGGCTCGTAACCCGTCAGGTGGTTAAGCTGGCCCAGCATAATTAGCAAGCCCGCCCCGGTGACAAACCCCGTCATCACCGCTTTGGAAACAAAGCGCGTCAGGTTCCCTAACTGGAACACGCCGATCAACAGCAGAAACACGCCCGTCAGAATCGTGAGCATGAACATCGCCGGGAGTTGGTCTGGCCCGGCAAACATCCCCAGCGCACTCGCAACCACTAACGCCAGCGCGTTCGTTGGACCAACCGTGATAAATCGCGAGCTGCCGAAAATCCCGCCGATAATTGTTGGCACAAAAGCCGCATATAACCCATACAACGGCCCCACACCTGCCACAATCGCAAAGCCCATCGCCTGTGGCGCACCTGCCACCGCCCCTGTAATCCCCGCGAGGACATCATTCGAAAGCGTGTTGAGGGTATAGTGTGTGCGTGCCATGTGGGTTTCCTGTCGTGTGTGATACGCGCACCAGTTTACCGCTGTTTACGGGGTACCGTAAACACAACACCTGCTATTCGCCAAACGCGAACATCATCGGGCAGATGTACGCTGGGCTGAGGACCACTAGCAGCAGCACAGAGGTTAAGAAGGCGCGGCGCAGGTTCCGGGTGAGCGTGCGTTTTTCCCGCGTCGTCCGAGCGGCCACCAACGCGCCCAGCACGACCTGTAACAGCGCGATACCCCCCAGGATTGCGAAGATGATCGGCGTGGGATTGATGATGAGCAGCCCCACCAGCAACGCAAAGTAAGCCAGGCCCAACAGCACCAGCAGCAGCACGTAGGTGAGTAGCGCCATCCCCACCCCCACGCCAAGCCCAATCCACAGGTCGCGTTGCGGTTTTGCGTTGTCCATCGTTAAATCGTGTCCTTTCTTCTGTGTGACAAACATCAGAGACGATTATAGCGCGTTTGGGGCGTGTGTGGGGTTGGGAGGGCGGACGATAAACAACGACGACATATGTCGGGACGCGGCTTGCCGCGTCCCCGTTGGGTGGGGGTACTTGGGCTGCAACTCAAAATGGAGGGAGTTTCGCCACACCTTCTATAACCTCTCCCTACCCGCCGTCCCCCATGCTGCGTATCATGTAAAGGAGGAGCGAACGGTGAGATGAGGGATAAACGACCGATGAAACGCATCATCCTACTGGCGAGTTGGCTGCTGTTTGGGGTGTTGCTGGTCCACACGCCGTCGGCCAGCGCCCAGTTCGACCTCCTCACCACGGACTTCCTCGACACGCTGCCCAATTGCAATTTCACAGATGTCGCCCCCACCGACGACATGATTCTGGGCGCGGTCGTCTATAACTTCCGCACCGGGACGGGCTGCGCGGAGAACCTCGACACCGCCTTCCCGACGGCCAGCATCCCCAAGTTGTTCGTCGCCGCCACCACCTTTCAATGGATTCTCGATAACCCCGCTATCGGCTTCGACACCGAACTCACGTTCTCCGAACGCTACTGGATGGGCGGACGTGGCGACTGCTTGAACGGCGCAACGCTCAACCAGCAGGTGACGGTAGGTGAGTTGGGCGACGTGATGATCGCCTGTAGCGACAACGCCGCCACCTGGATGCTGATGGACGCGATGGGCTGGGAGCAGGTCACGAGCTACGTGGACGGCCTGGGCATTGACGGGGTCGGCACCGTTATCCCCTACAGCGAGGTGGACCGTCAGAAGCTCATCTTCCTAGACGAACGCTGGGGGAACGTCCCCGTGGCGATGGCCTCCCGCTTTTACCGCTCGGACTGGACGGGCGGCCTCACCCCGACCTACTTCGACGCACCGCCACTTTACACCCGCGAACAGGAGACCGACGCCAACGCGCTCTACTTCGAGAACACGGACTTCAACACGCTCACGCCCCGTGCCATGAGTGAGTATCTCGTCAAGCTAGCGAACGATAGCCCCAAGCGCGACAACGACGGTCAGATCGCCCGGTGGGTGTTCAACACCATGCTGCTCACCCCGCGCCAGTTCAGCGCCCAGGCGATCCCCGGCACGATCACCGTCGGCGCAAAGAACGGCTGGGACACCGGACTACGCGCCGAGGTCAACGTAATGTTTGACGACCTACCCGAACAACAGCGCAACCCGTCCGGCTTTAGCGTTATCTTCGCCCGTCAGACGGACTTCACCTCGCCGACGCTCCAGCCGCCGACAACCAACGAGAACGGTCTGCTCAATCAGTATTTGCTGGCACTGGCTCCTGTGATACGTAGCCTGATGTACCCCGGTTATGTCGCGCCACCTGCGAACCCATCCAGCCTCGTATCGTCCGCTGTCGTGAATCCCAAACTCGTCATGGACGCCTGTTGGAACCGCTACGCCGCCAACAACTTCCTGTTCGCGTTCCGGGGGGAGTTGGAGAATTGCTGGAACAACCAGCCCGCCAGTCGCATTACACCGGGGGACGATATCGGCGTAGGGATGATCCTGTGGCGGCTGAACGAGCGGGACACCCGCCTGACATTCATCTTCACAGACCCGAACGGGGTGGCGCGGTCCTATAACGATCAACGTTTCTTCCAGGACACTGCCGCGCTCTACTACTGGCAACCTGTCCCGCCAGACCAAACGGGAACGTGGACAGTAGAAGTTTATCTGAACCGGCGTGCGGTGTTCCGGCAACAGGTAGAGGTGGCGGCGCTGTTTTAGGGTAGTGACAGTTGCAAAAGACCATAGACGATATTCGTTGCGGACGTGGTCCCGCCAATGCCGCCTTTGTGGTTGGTGAGCACGAATGTACGTGTTATGGAGGGGAAAATCCTCCGAACTCAACTTGACAAAAATCCGCCTAGAAAACACAGCACATTCGTGCTAATTTGCACTTGAATGTGTCGATTCCTCCGAAACGTTGCTTCTTAGTGGTGCGATTGAGGTGTTCGTTCTATCTCGGCCCACCGTTTCAGCAAACATTGCACATGCGACTCTCAAAGAACCCTAAATTGCAAACCCATCGTCAACCGCTACACTCAGAGTAAGATCGTGACTGAGAAAGGTTTTCCATATGCCAGCGAATATTCAACCTGAAAAGCCAGATAGCGGACAGGAGTCGGTCTGGGACTACCCGCGCCCCCCGCGCATCGAAAAGACGGACATGCCGATTAAGGTCGTGTTCAACGGTCAGGTCATCGCGGAAACGACGAACGCCTATCGCATCCTAGAGACGAGTCATCCCCCGGCCTACTACATCCCATCGGCGGACATCAACATGGATGCGCTGAAGTCGGTCTCCCGCCGCACCTTCTGCGAGTTCAAGGGCGGCGCGTCCTACTACGATGTGGTGGTGGACGGCAAGAAGGCCGCCGCTGCCGCCTGGACCTACAATGACCCAAACCCGGCCTATGCCGCTGCCAAGGGGCACGTTTGCTTCTACGCCTCCAAAATGGACGCCTGTTACGTGGACGGTGAGCAGGTCCAGGCGCAGGAGGGCGACTTCTACGGTGGTTGGATTACGTCGCATGTGGTGGGGCCGTTTAAGGGTGCGCCGGGAACTTGGGGTTGGTAGCAGGCAATCGTCCAACTTGAGTGCAAACGCGCTTGGTCTGTGGTACCTTGTCCTGGTATAGACGGTTTTAAAAACGTATCGGGATAAGATTATGGCAACCCAACAACATATCTTGATCGTGGGGGCGGGCATCTTTGGTGTGGCTGCCGCCCACGAACTCGCGACACGCGGCCACCGCGTCACCCTGATGGACCCCGGCCCCATCCCCGCCGAACACGCCGCCTCCACCGACATTTCCAAGATCGTCCGTATGGATTATGGCACTGACGACTTCTACACCGATATGATGCGTGAGGCATTTACCGGCTGGGACCGCTGGAACGCGGCGTGGGAGACGCCGCTGTATCATGAGACGGGCTTCCTGCTCATGAAGTCCGCCGAGATGACACCGGGTAGCTTCGAGTGGGAGAGCTACACCCGGCTAGAGCCGCGTGGCGTCACGCCGGAGCGCCTGGATAGTGCATCACTGGCAAAGGATCATCCCCTATGGAATGCCGAGCGTTATGTGGATGGCTATCGTAGTCCACGGGCAGGCTGGGCGCAGAGTGGGGAGGTCGTGGCGAAGGTGGCGTCGTTGCTCCCGGCGCTAGATGTTGATCTACGTGACGGCACAGCGTTCGAGCGATTCATTGAGGACGGTTCCAAGGTGGTCGGCATCGTCACAGCGGACAGGACCGAGATTCGTGCTGATCTGGTGGTGATGGCGACGGGGGCCTGGACCGCCAGCTATCTGCCGCACCTGTCCGACCGCATGTGGCCCAGTGGACAGTCGGTGGTGTTCTTCAAGCCGGATAAGCTGGAACGGTTCACGCCGCCGAGTTTCATGCCGTGGGCCGGAGACATCTCCGAGACGGGGTGGTATGGCTTCCCACTGAGCAAGACAGGGGTGGTCAAGATAGGCAACCACAGCACAGGCATCGTCCCGATTGATCCTCACGCGACACCGCACATCATCCCAGACAACCACATTGAGCACCTGCGCGAGTTCCTGGCGGTAACGATCCCGGCACTGGCCGATGCCCCGGTCGTGGGGACGCGGGTGTGTATGTACTGCGATACCTGGGACGGTCACTTCTGGATCGACCATGACCCGGATCGTCCGGGGTTGATGGTGGCAGCCGGTGGTAGCGGCCACGGCTTCAAGTTCGCGCCGCTGATCGGGCATGTGATTGCAGATGTAGCGGAGCGAAAGCCGAACCGCTATGCCGAACGCTTTGCGTGGCGGACGCGGGGTGAAAAACAGAAGGAGGCCGCCCGCGCCACCTGATCTTCGGGGCTGTGGTTAGCGCATATCCCATCGCAACCTGCCGCCCCTCTGCTACAATGTGTTGCTAGTTTGCTCACCAGTGGAGTTCGCTGCCTTTGATCTGGCTTGCGCTTCTCATCCAGTTCGCCGCCGCCTACGGCCCTGCCCGAATCATAGCCCATCATAGCGCCCTCACCGCCAAACGTAGCCTGACGTTGGCGCTGGCCCCGGTAATTGCGACGGGGGGCGTCTCGCTGGTGATGTTCTGGCTGGGACTACTGCGGATACCATTTAACCCGGTGACGACGGCGATCCTCTATGGCTTGCTGCTGTTGCCCGGATGGTGGCTGGCGTGGCGAGCGGACACGTTGCGGTTTTCGCTCTCGGTGGTGGGGTGGGGTCGTCGGCTGGGATTGCTATTGCTGGCGGGGATTTGTGGTGCGGCGCTGCTCAATGCGGCGTTGTGGCCGTTTTATCGGGCAGATGCGCTGGGGATCTATGTGCCGTTCGCGGAAGCGTTGGCCGCGACCAAGTCACTCGTCCCCATCACGCCAACCCGTAATCTCTACGAACTCTACCCGCAGTTGATGTCCTTCAACTACGCGCACCTATACGCCGTCGCCGGATGGAACACCCCCTATCCAGCGCGGGTGCTGAACGCCTTGCTCGGACTGGCAGTTTTCCCGGCGACGTATGTGCTGGCGCGTGAGATGTTCCCATATTGGCTGTTGGCCGCGCCCTTTGCGGTGGGTTTGCTCGCGCTTACGCCGGATGTCGCGAACTGGTCACACGCGGGCTACGTGGACCTGCCGATGGCGACGGCGTACACGCTAGGAGCGGCATTTGCGGTTGCGACGGTGCGTGAGGGGCGGCATGTGGATGCACTGCTGACGGGCATATGCTTCGGCCTCGCCGCGTGGATCAAGAACGCCGCACTGTTATCTGTAGGTCTGGTCTTTACATTCGGGCTTGCGAACTTAATCCTGGGACAATTACGGCTTAATCATATCCTGTTAGCATCTACCATGGTTGCTATTGTCGCCGGTCCCTGGTACCTGCGAAACCTGTTGTTGGCTGGCATGTTGACGCCCGATACGGTTTGGGTCGATCAAGCCCAACAAACACTCGCTGAGGTGTTTATTCTCATTAGCCGCCCACAGAACTACGGTTTGCTGGGCTTGCTGATGACGATTGCGGTGGGGTGGGCGCTGATCCGGCGCAGCGGGTGGGTGTTGTTGTGGTGGAGCCTGCCGTATTATGGTTTTTGGGTCCTTTTTGCCAGCTACGATCCCCGCTTTGTGCTATTGTTTCTGCCGTTCCTGGCTGCACTCGGCGGTGCAATGTTGGCGGAGGGGTGGGCCTGGTTGGACGGGCGACGTTGGCAACCGCCGATACGTCTTGCTGGATGGGTGCTGGTGGTTGCACTCGCGGGTGGGGTCATGTGGAACACGTTGGAGTACAAACGGGCGCTGCTAGACAACCCGTTGCTGACCCACGCGCAGAAGGTTGAGATCGTCAGAACAGAGTAGGTTATGGACACGTACAACGCACGGACACAGGTATTGCGTGTAGACGCCCGCGCACCACAGGCGAAGGTTATCGCACAGGCCGCAACAGTGATTCAACGCGGTGGGCTGGTCGCCTTCCCGACGGAGACTGTCTATGGTTTGGGGGCAGACGCGCTCAATCCCGACGCCATTGCGCACATCTTCGCCGCCAAACAGCGTCCCGCCGACGATCCCATCATCGCCCATATTGCCCAGGTGAGCGACCTGGCACAGTTAGCGGTGGATGTTCCAGACAGCGCCTACAAGCTAGCGCAGATGTTCTGGTATGGCCCATTGACGATGATCCTCAAACGTGCGGGCCACGTTCCCGCCACACTGTCTAGCGGACTGCCCACCGTCGCCGTGCGGATGCCGTCGCATCCCGTGGCACGGGCGCTGATTGCAGCGGCGGGAACGCCCATCGCCGCGCCCAGTGCCAACACCTTTACCCGGCCCAGCAGTACCGAGGCCGCGCATGTGCTGGAGGACTTAAATGGGCATGTGGACCTGATTCTGGACGGTGGCAAGACGATAATCGGCATCGAATCGACCGTAATCGACGTGACGCAGGCTGTCCCAACGGTGTTACGCCCTGGGGGTGTGCTGTTGGAGGACCTGCGGCGTGTCTTGCCTGAGGTGGTTATGATGACGAAACGTTTTGACGAAACCGACGAGACCAGCCCGTCACCGGGTATGATGTCCAAGCACTATTCCCCCCGCGCCGAGGTCTTGTTGTACGACGGGGACGTGACGGCGGTACTCGCACGGATGCACGCCGTCGCGGTGGAGCAGGTCGCGGCCAACAAGCGCGTTGGCATTTTGACCACCGACGAGGAGGCGGCCACCTTTACCGATACTGGGGCACGCATCATCTCGATGGGTTCGCGCAGCGATATTGACCAGATCGCCCATGTGCTGTTCGGCGCGATGCGAGCGCTAGACGCGCAACAGGTCGATAAGATTCTGGTGCGGATATACACCCGCGATGGCATGGGGGTTGCGGTCGGGGATCGACTGTTACGGGCGGCGGCGGGGCGTTTAGAGCAGGTTTAGCCGCCCAATACACACATCTGTTTCGCAAGGGATGGCAGCAAGTCACCATAAATCACACTCCTGACTATGTTAGAATAGAGTCAATAGTCGATCTTTTAACAATAGGAGTTCCAGTTTATGGGAACCAAGCGCAAAGCATTTTTCGATAGCCTGCAAGAGCAGCCCAATGTCTCGGTATTGGTCGTTGGTGGGGGGATCAACGGCATCAGTACCTTCCGTGAGCTGGCAATGCAGGGCGTGGACGTGGTGCTGGTGGAGCAAAACGATTTCAGTAGTGGGTCCAGCGCGGCCTCGTCGCACATGGTCCACGGTGGACTGCGGTATCTCGAAAACGCTGAGTTCCGGCTGGTGCGCGAGGCCCTAACCGAGCGGAATCGGCTGTTGAAGAACGCCCCCCACTATGTTTTTCCATTGCCCACCACCATCCCGATCTTTCGCTGGTTAAGCGGCACGTTTAACGCGCCGTTGAAATTCCTGGGCCTGTCCCAGAAGCCCGCCGAACGAGGGGCGCTTATCATCCGGCTGGGGTTAATGATGTATGATACCTTCGCCAACACGGACCGGTCTATGCCGACGCACAACTTCATGAGCAAGGAACAGGCGCTCATGCGCTTTCCTGGAATTGACCAAGACATCATCAACGCGGCAACCTACTATGATGCCTGGATGCCGTATCCAGAGCGGATTGCACTTGAGGTGCTGCTGGATGGCGTGAAAGCATCCGACAAGGCACAGGCCATGAACTACACTCGTGTCGTTGGTGGCGGGGGCGACAGCGTAACCCTACGTGACGAGTTAACAGGCGAGTACCGCACGATCAAGCCTGCTATCGTGGTCAACGCGGCTGGCCCCTGGATTGACTTCGCCAACAAGAACATAGGCCACGAGACACGCTTCATTGGCGGGACGAAGGGGTCGCATCTCGTGATTGACCATCCCGAACTGCATAAAACACTGGGCGGCCACGAAATTTTCTTCGAGAATACAGACGGACGTATCGTGCTGATCTTCCCGCTGGCAGATCGTGTGCTGGCGGGGACAACCGACATTCGAGTGGATGACCCGGATACCGCCGTCTGCACACCGGAGGAAATTGACTATATCCTGGGCCTTGTGAATCGCATCTTCCCACGCTTCAACGTAAGCCAGGATGATGTTGTGTTTACGTTTAGCGGGGTGCGTCCGCTACCAAAACAGGATGCCGCGACTGCCGGACAGATCAGCCGCGACCACTCCATCAAGACGGTAGAGGCCGGGAACGGTACAGATTACCCGGTGCTGTCACTCGTTGGTGGCAAGTGGACGACTTTCCGCGCCTTTGGTGAACACACGGCGACTGAGGTGCTCAAGCGCCTAAACATGACGTATGATGTGAACACAGCATATATGCCGATTGGTGGGGGTAAGGATTACCCGGCTAACGACCGTGACCGCAAGAAGTGGATCAAACGTGTGGCGAGCCAAACCGGGCAGTCGGAGGCGTGGGTCGCTACCTGGTTCGAACGCTATGGGACAGGAGCGGCCAAAGTTGCCGCCTTCGCTGCCCAAAGTGAGGATAAACCGTTAGCGCATCTGCCATCCTACAGTGTGTGCGAGGTCCGCTATATCGCCGCTAACGAGATGGTGTACACGCTCATGGATTTCGTGTTACGGCGGTCGCTCATCGCGATGTTGGGCAAGCTCACCCATAACCTGTTGGTCGAACTCTCCGAGATTATCGGTGATGAACTGGGGTGGGGCGCCAGCCAACGTGAGGCACAAGTCGCCGCCACCCGTGAACGCCTCACAGAGAAGAATCTGGTGTTGTTGGAGGATGACAGCAGCACGCTTGTGACGACGGCCCCAACAGCGGACACGACCGAGAGCGCCCTGGAGCTAGTCGTGGGCGATTAGACTGCGTACTAACACCCAGCCTAGATAGTGAACGGGATACCACAGGGTATCCCGTTTTTATTCTTCACACAGCATAACGCACTTCTGGGGGAGTTGCTTGACAGTGGCAGGTGGCCACACCTGCCACTGCAACAGCACGTCAACTAGCTTGTACCTTCAATCAAAGTGTCTACGCCGGCGTTAATCTCCGGCATATTCGGTAGCGGGTACAACGCCGTGACGCCCTCTGGATAAGTGGTTGGGCAAGCGGCATATACCGCCTCCGATTCAAGCTCACCGATGGCCTCGCCGCTGGCGGCCTCGTACAAGGTAAAGGTGTGGTTGGCGCTGAATCGTGGGATTTCGGTCCCGTTGTTATCACAGGTGCCTAGTTCCTCACTGGCTGTGAACGCTGCGCACAAGACGTATTGGGCTGTCGTGGTAGATGTTGCAATGCGGTTTTCATCGAGTGGGTACTGTGTGGGGTCCATTGGTACAAAATCACTGTCGGGTGCTTCTTGAATGAAATAGGCGATCTGGTTTAAGGGGTTTTGCCCAACGCCATCGACAGTTTCACCACTGCACAGGGCCACCAAAGTCTCTGGCGGTTGGCTCTCAACGGCTGCGTTGCCCCCACCACAAGCTGCCAGCAGCAACAGGCTTGAGATCATCAGGGTCATGATAAGACGTGACATTGTATGTGTCATAGGTACTCCGATTCTATTGTTTGTCAGGGTCTGGGCAAAGAAAACGCGCCACTACAGGCGTAGTGGCGCGTTGTATAGTTGTGGCAGTTACTGCCAGTAACCGCGGTTCGTCGCCTTAGACGAAGACGAAGCGGAGCTTACCAGCGTGGATGATGATCAGAGCGCCAGTCTCCTGGATGGAACCAACAACCTTGAAATCACCGGTTGCGGTGATCGGGCTGCACTGGCTTGGCTGCGGACCCCAGCAGAGGGGGACGTTGTTCAGGAATACCCGGGTGTCTTGGCCGGCGGTGGTCACGGTGAAACCAACGAGGTTAGAAGCGCTGATCTGGTCGTCATTGATCAAAGCCTGAGCGAGCTGTGCAGCGGACGCATTGCCGGTCAGTGCCGGGTTTGTGCCACCACCCTCGACGACACCTTCCTCGCCAGCACCAGCGCTACCGCTTTGTGCGAATGC
>CAYWZS010000041.1:0-32700 GCA_964462905.1 uncultured Anaerolineaceae bacterium | reverse complement strand
CTGGAGAGTTTGGTCAAGGTGGGGGCGCTGGACGCCTTTGGCAATCGTAATCAGTTGCTAGACCAGCTTGACCGGGTGGTGAGCTTCAGCGCCAACCATCATCAGGCGAAGGCGTCCGGGCAGATGAGCATGTTCGGCGGCGATACGGGCGTGAAGGACCAACTCACGATGCCGCACATGGAACAGATTCCGGCGCGGGAGCGGCTCGGTTGGGAGAAAGAACTACTTGGTTTCTATGTGACGGACCACCCCGTAGACAACGTTCGCCGCAAAACGGATGTGGGCAACACGATTCAGACGTTCCAACTGGCCGAATTTACGGAGCTTCACCGTGAAAGGGGGATTTCAATGATCGTGCTGATTAGCAACATCCGTGAGATCCCCACCAAGAAGGGCGACATGATGGCAGTCCTCACGGTGGAGGACCGTTACGGCTCGGTGGAGGTGGTGCTGTTCCCGCGTACTTGGGAGGGCAATAAACATGTCGCCCGTGATAACTTTAACGCGGTGGTGCTGCTGCGTGGGAAGTTCGACATGCGAAACGACCGCCCACAGATCATCGGCGAGAGCATCATCACCGAATTTGCGATATTTGCCAGTGATGAGCACCCCGACGATCAAGATTCTGGCCTGGTCCACAATGTGCCTCCGTTGAAGGACGTTGTGGACTTGGACGGTCCTCCCGCAATGGATTTTAGCGATTACGACGGGAACACGGCGAACGGCCACACCGGCGCGAGCAATGGGCGCAGTGGCTACACGGAATCTGTCGCCCCGCCACAGCCACACCCGTCCGCGCACACCAAGCCGGAGCCGCGCCCGCCGCGTGAGGAACACGATAGCGGGATCGACTGGGAGAGCGAGTTAGAGACAAACCCACACCTGGAGGAAAACAACGCCCAGTCCGAACAGTTATGGGCGATTGCTGTTTACCTGGACCCGGATGAGGATGAGCAAATTACGTTGCGCCGCTTCAGGCGCATCCACGGGGCGTTTACACAGTACAGCGGCGACGACCGCTTTATGATTATCGTGCGGCGTCCAGGCGACCCGTACAAGCTGGAGTTTCCCAAAGAGCGCACGGGATGGTGCCCGGCATTGGAGGATCAATTGGCTAAGATTGTCGGGCCTGACAATATCAAAGTTTTTGAGGATTCTTAATCAAAGTGCGGTATTCTGTCTGGCAGCTTGCCGGTGAAAGTGCTACACACATGGATGATGTATACCAACCGGTTGATTCGGATGATTTAGGGGAGAACAACAAAACGTGAAGCGGATTGCAGTCATGACCAGTGGGGGAGATGCGCCGGGGATGAACCCGGCGGTGCGTGCGGTGGTTCGCACGGCACTGGAGCAAAATGTGGAAGTGGTGGGGATTCGTCAGGCCTACGCGGGCCTGTTGTCGGGGGATTTTCAGGAGCTAACCAGCTTTGAGGTCAGCGGCATCTTACAGCGCGGCGGGACGATTCTACAGACCGCTCGCAACGAGGAGTTCAAAACCCCCCAGGGACAGCGCCGTGCGCTGCGTCGCCTGAACGAACAGGGTGTGGAGGGCGTTGTTGTGATTGGCGGGGACGGGAGCTTGCGCGGGGCAATGGCCCTAGAGAAATTAGGCGTGCCCGTCGTCGGGGTGCCAGCGAGCATCGACAATGACATTTGGGGCACGAATATGAGTATTGGCGTGGACACTGCGTTGAATGTGATTTTGGATGCGTTGGACCGCCTGCGTGATACGGCGACCAGCCATCAGCGGGCGTTCTTGATCGAGGTGATGGGGCGCAATTGCGGTTACTTGGCGTTGATGGGTGGCATTCTTGGTGGGGCTGAAATCGTGATTACGCCGGAGCGCCAGATGGAGATGGATGATATTGCGGACGCATTAGAGGATGCCTATGTACGCGGCAAGACGCACGCTATCGCTGTTATTGCGGAGGGCGCACCTTACAAGACGACTGACCTCGCCAATTACCTGAACAACGATCACCCGGTCGGCTTTGAGATTCGGATTACGATTCTTGGGCACGTCCAACGTGGCGGCAGTCCGTCGGCGTTTGATCGGCTGTTGGCGACACGTATGGGCGTGGACGCCACGATGCGGCTTTTGAACGGTGAGTCTGGCATTATGGTGGGCCTGGATGGACGGGCGCTGGCCCCGGTCCCCTTAACGGAAGTGACCACGCGTGCTCGCACCATCAGTGAGGCATATTACGAGATGGCGTATACGTTGTCACGCTAGGGAAACGACCCACACTGAAACGCAAAACGGGCGATGCTATTGCAAAATCGCCCGTTTTTTGTTCTATCGTGTTTCAAAGCGGGTGCCAAGTGCCTCTGGTGGGTCACTCCGTAGGAAGGTTCGTAGCCGCCTTTGGAGTGGACGCGGCAAGACCTGGGTGAGCCGCTCAATGGTGCCGCTACTGACAAGCACCAGGGTGACGATCATTAGAACCCACGGAAGCGCATTGAGCAGCGTCACAGGGAAGTTGAGGTCGCTACCCTGGAGTTCTGATGAGAGGGCGCGGAGCCACGCAAACAGGTAGGCTCCTAGGAGTACACGGAAGGGGTGCCAACCGCCGAAGATCACAATTGCCAGTGCAATCCAGCCGTCGCCCAGCATGTTAGGGGGGGTGGCCCAGCCCGGTTTGAGCTTGAGCGAGTAGGCCGCGCCTGCCAGCCCGACGAGCATCCCGCCTGCGATGGTGTAGGCGTAGCGTTGCCAGTTGACACGCGTCCCCCGGCTAAAGGCTGCTTCGGGCCGTTCGCCGACAGCACGTTGCGCCATCCCCGGCCCAGTACGGAACATCCAGTACCAGGTGCCGATGACGAGCACAAAACTCAGGTAAACAGTCCAGTCATGGGCGAACAGCGCCGGGCCAATAAACGGAATGTCCGACAGGACAGGAAGCGGTTGGCTGGGGATGCGCGGCCCTGGGATACGTGTGTAGTCGCCACCCAGGAATTGCGCGATGTCGCGGCAGAGCAGGGTGAGAACGAAGCCAATCGCCACCTGATCCTGGCGTAGCTGGATGTCCGCAGCGGCGATAATCAAGGCGACAGCGCCACCAACCAACATGGCAGACCCGACACCAACCGCCAGCGGGAACCACTCCGCGCTCCCGCAGAGTGCCCCGAAGGCGGTATCTGCTGCACAGGCGTTTTGCGTCAACAGGGCGGTGACGAACCCGGTCATGGCAGCGAGGATGATACTGCCGTCTAGCGAGAGGTTGATGACCCCGGCGCGTTCGGTCAGTGTCTCGCCGATGCTGGCGATTACGAGCGGGGTCGCGTTACGGATGATGGCCCCTGGTGAAACCTGAAACAACAGCGTGAAGAAGATCGCTACACCTTCGAAGAATTCACCCATCTAGTCCTGGCCTCCTGCCATTTTTACAGCGGTTGTATTGGATGCAGGTTCACTTGACGGTTCGTTGGCTTTTGGTGGGGGCGCGAATCGGTCTCGTAAGCCGTTGCTCAACATCACGAGCAGAACAAGCATCCCCTGCAACACCTGGGCCAGTGATGCGTCCAAGCGCATCACGACGCGGAGCCGGGTGCTACCAAACAGTAAGGCTGCAAAGCCGAACGTCACCAGCGCAACCCAGATTGCTTGATGGCTCACCAACAGCGACACGAGAATGGCGAGAAAGCCAATCCCGCCGGAGACAAGTGGACGTAGTGTGCCGAAGGTGAACATCACCCGGTAGGCTCCGGCGATGCCTGCTAATGCGCCACACACCAGAAATGCCGAGAGCGCCGTTCGTTCTGTGGGGACGCCGAGCAACAGGGCACTACGTGGGTTGGCCCCGGTTGCTTTGAGTTCCAGGCCCCAGCGGGTACCCCGTAGTAGCACCGTGACCACCGCTGCACAGACGAGAGTGAAGATAATCATTGTCATGTTGGTGGGGAAGTCGTCGTTAAGGCTGCCGAAACGGGCGCTTTCGACAAAGGTGCCGGTGTCCAGGGCGCTACCGCCTACTGGGGACCACGCATTGCCGACAAGGTAGTTTGTGAATACGTTGGCGACAGCATTAAGGGCCACGCCACCGAAGATCTCATGGACGCCCAACCGCGTCTTTAGCAGGCCCACGACCAGCGCCCAGAACATCCCGCCTAGTGCTGCCGCCACGATTGCGACTGGGACGATCATGAATCCCGGTGCGCTCAGGGTGATCTCCGCGCCGAAGACGTTGAAGGGCCGCCCCTCACCGAGAAAAATCGCAATCCCGGTGGCGAAGATCGCCCCGAACATCATCTGCCCCTCAACGCCGATGTTCCACAGTCCCGCACGGAAGGTCACAATAACGCCTAGGGTTGCCAGTGTGAGCGGAATCCAGAAGTTGAACACACCTGCGATGCGGCGTGGGCCGTCGAAGGCCCCTTCCCACACTGTCTGCGCGACCTCTAGCGGATTGCGCCCGACCACCATGACCAACAAGGCGCTGATAAGCAGTGATACACCAATTGGCAGTAAAACGAATAGGATTTGTGTTCCCACAGCCCGGTTTCGCATCAGTTGGCCCTCTCTAGAAACTTACCGCCGATCATGTGGCCTAGCTCATCAACGTTGGTGGCGCGGACGTTGGGGACTTCGACCATGCGCCCGGCGTAGAACACGAAAATACGGTCGCTGTAGGCCACGAGTTCGTCCAGGTCTGGCGAGCTGAAGATGAGCGCGGTGCCGTGGTCACGACGGGCCAGCAGTTGCGCCCAGATATGACGGGCACTGTCCACGTCCAGGCCACGGGTTGGGTTTTCTAGCACGAGCAGCCGGGGGATCTCTGGCAGGAGCGCCATCAGCACACGTTGTTGGTTCCCGCCGGAAAGCGCATCAATCGGGTCGAACTCACACCCACGAATGTCGTAGCGGGTGATCTGCTGGCGCATGTGGTCGCGGGTGCGGTCGTAGTTGATTCGGGCGCTGCGCCTATCGCTGACGAGGGCCATGTGTTCGGTGAGTGTTAACCCGGCAATCAGCCCCTCCTCGGTACGGCCAGCGGCGGCAAAGGCCACGCCAGTGTTCATGAAATCGCGGTAGCCGCGCCCGGTAAGGTCTACGTTGTCGAGCATCACCTGTCCGCTGAGGGGGCGTTGCAGGCCCGCAGCGGCTCGCATCACGAGTTCCTGGCCGCTACCGTCTAGCCCTGCAAAGCCGATGACCTCACCTTCCCGCAGGCGGATATTACATTCGGTAACGGTCAGACGTTTGTCTGTGATGGTCACATTTTTCATGCACAACACATTTTTGGCATTGCGGAGGTCCACGACGGCCCGCTTTTGAGGTTTGATCTCCTCACCGAACATCATCGTGACGAGTTGGGCGGGGGTGGCGGGCATGTCGCGTGTCCCCACAATACGCCCGTTGCGGAGAACCGCGATCTTGTCGCAAAGGGCGATGACATCTTCCAGCTTGTGCGAGACAAGTAGCACGATGGCGTTATCCTCCTTTGCCAGTCGTCGAAGGGCTGCGAACAGGGTTTCCTTCTGTTCTGCGGAGATGCCGGTTGTTGGCTCGTCCAGAATCAGGGTTTTCACGCCGAGTGCCAGCAGACGCACGATTTCTAGTTGTTGGCGCTGGGCGATACTGAGGGTGGCAATGGGGGTGTTGGGTTCTAGGTTGAAGCCGAATGGCTCTGTGAACGCGCGTAGATGTTTTGCGGCTTGGCGGCGGTTGGGCAACACCCCATACCCCGAGCCGTACATAAAATTCTCCAGCACGGTGAAGGCGGGGACATCCAGTGGGTCTTGCTGCAACATGCCGATACCCTGCGCGATGGCAGCTTGTGGCCCGGTGTAGGCTACGGCACGGCCATCTATGTGAATCTCACCTTCATCAGCGGGTTGGTAGCCGGAGAGGATTTTCATGAGGGTGGATTTACCCGCGCCGTTTTCCCCTAATATCCCGACGATTTGCCCCTCGCTGAAGGTGAGGTTGATGTCGTTGTTGGCGTGGACTTTGCCGAATCGCTTGTGTATGCCTTTGAGGTCGATGTGCATGGAATTGTCTTTTCGTGCATCAATCAGATGATGGGGAACAGGCGTGATAAGTCCGAAAAGCGGCTACATATATAACTTGAGGTGCATCTCATAGCCGGGACACACCTCAAGTACGGCGTATGGTGTAGCTTGATGTGGGGAACGAACGATCCTGCTTAGTTGGAGCTTGCGCCCTGCATACCTTCGAGCAGTTGTTCCATATACCAGATTTCGCTCAGGGTGAGCTTTTCACCTTCTTCAGCTAGTACGGTGCCGTCTTGGAGGTTCAGCGGACCTTCCCACAGGAAGATGTTATCCGCGTTCTCCGGGTCGGTGGCGAAAGCGCCCATCGTGTCGACGAAATCCTGGAGGTTGGCCTCGGCTTCTTCCGTCAGGCCTTCACCGAAGGTAAAGCCGATAGCCGTCTGGTCGATGTCCGTCAGGTCTTCCCAGTGGGGGGCATTCCACTCCCAGGTTTGCTCCCAGGTGCCGTCTACGACAGACTGGACTTCTTCAAGGTACGCCGGACCCCAGTTGAAGTACGGGACGCCTAAACAGGCCTCTGGTGCTTCCTCACAAGATCCCTCAAAGTCATAAGGCACGGCGAAGATGTCCTCGCCTGCATCACGGCGCTGCCCTGCGACCACAATGGCCTCGGTGGTGTCGATACCAGAGACTACGATGTCTACACCGTTATCATAGAAGGTATTGGTTTCCTCGGTCGGGTCTAGCGTGACGCCAGGGATGTTGAACCAGAAACCAATCCAGGTCACGGAGAAATCCAGTTCGTTGGGGTCCAGACCACGGTAGTTCTCGTAGCAGTAGCGGGCACCGAGGTAGGTGGAGTTGGCAAGGCGGCGGGTTTCCTCGTTGATGAGCGGCCCCAAGTAGGCAAGCTGCCCGGTTTGGGTCATCAGCGCGGCGGCACAGCCGTCAATTAGCTTGCCCCACGGCATCTGCCCCATGATGTTGCTGACGTTGGCCGGGGCATCCCCCGTCAAAACGCCATCCCCCGACACATGTACGAACGTTACATCTGGGAACTCCGCAGCGACCTCATGGGTCTCCTGCTTGAAATCATCGGAAGTTGTGAAGATGATGGACGCGCCCTGGTCCACAAACTCGGACACCACATCACGGAGAGTGGTTTCGGGGGCGTCGGCGGGGTTCAGGCTCTCGAACACCAGCAACTCCGCACCTTCTAAGTTTTCCACGATGTACTGGCCGCCCTCGTAGTGAGCTTGGCTCCAGCCACGGTCATTCTGTGGGCCGACCAGCACCATGCCGACGACCAAATTGTCTTGTGCGAGGGTTGCGACGGCGGATGTCACCACCAAAACAGCGATCAGCGTAACAGCAAGTAAAGTCTTACGGTTCAAAATGGATACTCCTATGGAAGTGTGTCATTGAACGGGCTATATAAGTTTAACGGATTGTAAAACACGCGCCAAATGGTTGACTCAATTTCTACGATACACACGACGAATTCCGGGCAATGCGTACAATAGGAGTGGGTGTTCAAATCTGGTAAATGGCGCGAGATAATGGTTGTCCAATAGTTATTAACAGGAAAAAAGATGCCAGAATTACCAGAAGTAGAAACCGTGGTCCGTGCCCTACGTGAACCGCTTGTCGGGCGAACGGTGCAGTCCATGTGGTATGACTGGGCAAATACGCTCCACAGCCCGCCACCAGATACGTTTGCGGCGCGAGTCGTTGGGCAGACGTTCCGGGCAGTGAACAGACGAGCCAAGTATATTTTGTGCGAATTGGACGATGACATGTTGGTCGTCCACCTGAAAATGACGGGCCGTTTGTATGTCTCGCCAGACGATGACGTGCAAGAGGCCGACCGTTGGCTGCATTTTATGTTACAACTGGATGCAGGGCAGCAGTTGCGGTTTAGCGATGCTCGGAAGTTCGGCAAAGTCTACCTGGCTCATGACATCAACACAATTACCGGGAAGCTGGGACCCGAACCGCTCTCGGATGATTTCACAGTGGATGTGATGCGGGCGCAGCTTGCCAACCGTTCTAAGATGATTAAGGCGTTGTTGCTGGATCAGTCGTTTGTGGCGGGGGTGGGTAATATTTACGCGGACGAGGCGCTACACCGCGCCAAAATCTACCCAGAGCGGCGCAGCAACACCCTCACGGATGATGAAATCGTCGCGCTACACAGCACCATTCGCGCTGCATTGGCCGAGGGCATCCGGCAGCAGGGCGCGACGATTGGCTGGTACCGCACACCAGAGGGAACGCCGGGCGCGATGCAGGATCATTTCGTGGCGTATGGCCGCGAGGGGGAACCGTGCTACACTTGCGGTACAACGATTGCAAAAATTCGGGTGGCGCAACGTGGTACGCACTTTTGCCCGGCGTGCCAGCAGCCCCCACGCTAGACAGGTGCGAAAGGATACACTCACGCTATGGCGTCTGGAACCTTTGAAGACTTTCTCTTGCAGGTACCGCAGGAACTGATTCGTCTGCTGATGATTTTCGTTATTCTCATTTTGATGTCGCTGTTGGGCTATATTCTGGTGAAGCGGCGCGAGTTTCGCAAGCGTAATGAGACGCGCCAGGCACAGATGAACCCCACACAAGCGGGACTCGCTGCGAGCACACCTGCTGTCATGGGCGATGAACCCGACTTGGACATGTTGCTGGCGATGACCGAGCCGGAGGCGGCATCACCGCCGGTTGCCCAACCCGCAAACACAACCCGCCAGCCTGGGTTTGTCACGATGCAGATGGCGAGCGGGGTGGCGGTGGAGGCCGCAGAGGTGTTGATCCTGGCGCGGGACCGGGCGACGAATCGGTTGATCGTACAGATTGGTGACCACGCCTACAGCGGTGCAGAGCCGCAGATTGATCCGGCGTTTCGGCGCGAGTTCGTCGGGCTGATGAAGGAGCTTTCAAGTATTGCGCCGCAGCTAGGGCGTGGTGCGAAGCGAGCGCAACGGTCACAAGCTGCACCAGCGACCGCGCAGCCCATTGTTCCCCCCTCCCCCTCACCTGTTGTCGGCACACTCGCTGGGCAGATCGAGGCACGTTTGCAGGCCAAGCTGCGGATGACGGGGGCCTTCCCTGGCCGCATCATTCATGTGACGGACGCGCCCAATGATGGTGTCTCAATTGAGGTGGACGGTGCAGTCTATGACGGTGTGAACGCTATCGCGGACCCGGAGGTCCGTGCGTTTATTGTGGGGGTTGTCGCAGAGTGGCAGGAGAGCCAATAAGGGCGGGTAATTGCTAGGCGAATGTGACAGCGACGGGGGCGAAGGTGGGGTTGCCCTTCTCGTTTTTGCGAAGCCGCCCCGCATACCGTGCGGGGTCATGGGCAGAGATAACCAGGGCGTCGTGTTCCAACGCCCACGCCTGCCAATGGCGTTTTGTCTCCAAAGTGACCAACGGTTCCACATCGTAGGCGGTCATCCACGCCAGTCGCTCGAAGTGAACCGCATAGCTTGCCATGTCGCAGACGAAAATGGCCTTGTCGTCGCCACCTTCGAACACGACGCTCATGTGGCCGGGGGTGTGTCCTGGTGTCACGACACCGTGTATGCCGGGGAGGAGTTCGGTGTCGCCGTCCAGCAGGGTGAGTTGTTTTGTGTCGAATAGCGGTTCGTAGTTCTCTGGGAGATAGGTGGCACGGGTGCGCTCGTTGGGGCGGGCGGCGTCGAAATATTCGCGGCGTTGCACCACATATTCGGCGTTGGGGAAGGTCGGGCGCGGCACGCCGTCCGCGTCGAAGGTGGTATTGCCGCCACAGTGATCGCCGTGGAGGTGTGTGTCGATCACAAGGTCCACGTCCTCCGGCGCAACCCCCGCCCGTGCTAACCCCTCCACCAGTGTGCCGCGGGGGCGTTGTAACTTGAGAATACGCTTATTCAATGTGTCGTGTTTGGTGCCGTAGCCGGTGTCCACGACTGCAATTTTGCCCGCAACACGCACGAGCAGGCAGTTTTGCCACATGGGGAGTAGGTTGTTGTGGAGTGGGTCGGGCTGCATATAACGGCTCCATAGGGCGCGTGGGACCAGCCCAAACGGGCCGCCAGCGTCTACCAGGGTCACACTCTCATTGACTAGTTGAATGTCAACATCACCAATTTTAAACATCTAGCTGTCCTGTTCCTTTGCGAACCAACCCTCAAACTGCTTCACGAGCGCGTTTCGTTCGTCCTGTGGGAGGAAGGCTCCTGCTGCTGCATTTAGGATATTGCGCTTGATGTCGTCTAGTGTGAACTTCATGTCCAGCATCACATCGAGTAGCTCGGTGGTGAGTGTGATGTTGCTAATCAGGGGGTCGTCTGTGTTGACGGTGGTGCGTACACCCGCACGATATAGATTAATCAGTTGGTGTTTGGTGAGTTCGGTCACGACGCCGCTGTGCAGGTTGCTTGTCGGGCAGACCTCAAGAACGGTGCCACGTTCGACAAGTAGCTTAAGACACTGGCTGTCCTCTGTGGCGCGTATCCCGTGGCCGATGCGGTCTGCGCTCAGTTCAACGATGGCGTCGCGCACGCTGTTTGGCCCGGCCCATTCGCCCGCGTGGATGGTCGTAAACAAGCCGTTTGCTCTGGCTCGCTGGAAGATACGTGCAAAGGGTTTGCAGGAGTAGCTGGCCTCCGCACCGGCCAAGTCAATCCCGACGACACCTTGGTCGCGGTGGTCGATTGCAACATTGAGCACTTCTTCGCCAATTTCGACGCTTTCATGGCGGTTCATCGAGACAATTAAACGCACGTCAATATCGAGCTGGGCGGCGGTTTTACGAACTGTCCCGCAAACCCAGTCCATCACATCGGCATATGAGCAGTGCAGGACGTTTGTGAGGGCACGCGGCGTAAAGCGGAGTTCCATGTAACGCACGTTGTCGGCGGCAGCATCCTCCACAACTTCTTTTGTGATACGCCGAATGGTTTCTGGTGAGTTGTAGAATTGGCGTAATGTCTTGAACTTTCGCAGAAATTCTTCTGAGGTGAAGGCTTGGCCGGGGACCATCTGCACATGAGGGCGCAACTCCTCAACCGTCAGGTTGGCGAGTTCACGGTCGTTTTTCTGGGCGATATCCAGCAGGGTTTGAATACGCATGGACCCTTCCAGATGGCGATGAAGCTCCACCTTGGGCAGGTTCTGGATGGTGTCTAGTAGGATCTCAGTCACAACTCGCCCTCTTTCCTCTTGGCTGTGCTAATCGCGTTCGGCAAGTAACCAACTCCAGTAGCGCCACGCAAACACCAACGCAATTGTAACTGCCAGAGCCGGAAGCCCTGTGTATACTGCAACCCACCACGCATTTGCGGTTTGCACCTGTACCCCGTTGAGGTCGTTGACCAACCGAACCACGGCGGCAAGCAATAGCAGGAAGGCTGCCGCCAGTAACCCGATGTAGTAGGGTGGGGCGTGGGTGACACGCCCCAGGCGGCGGCTGAGTAAGGCTAACCACACCAGCGAGGTTGCCAGTAACATGAGGCCTAACCAATCCATCAGCCGGAGTCTGTGTTCATCATGTAATGGAACAACCACCCGGTGAGGCCAAATAGTAGAAGGCTGCCAGCGAGAAAAAATGTGTCCCCTAGTCGGTCACCATCCAGGGAGGGCAGGCTGGCGTAGCGGACGGCACTGGCACCGTAACATATCATTGGAATTGTATAGAGCCAGAAGTACGTCCGCACACCAGAAAATCGTTGATAAAACCGGGCGATCAGCAGGTAGATGAACACCAACGCAACGAGTGGAAACCACGTATACAGTGCCAATACCTGACTGACCGAGAACGCGTTCACTGCTAGGGCAACCTAACGTTTGGATACCGTGTAGTAGATGGCTGCCTCACGGAACTTGCGGTTGTCACAGGCACGAACAAATTGTTCGATGAGATGCCGCGTTTCGGGATTTGCGGATAGGCGATAGAGCTTGACGCCGGACTTCTCTTGAACGTCGAGCAGGCCATGATAGGCCATATCCTTGAGTTCAGCCTCGACACGGCGCAGGTCGCGCCCGGTCAGGCTCGCGATTTTGGGGGCGGGGCCGAGCAAAGCCGGTTGATGGAAGAAGAATTGGATCAGGTCCCACTTTGCAAGGTTATCCAGCTTGCTCTCCATAAATTCGATAAGCTGGGAGGGCACCTCATCAATGCGTGGATCGAGCGTGTTGACCTTGTACATGCAATCTCCTTACGAATGTAAATCGGTTTCCCAGAAATAAGCGGACAGTTGCATTTTCCTATCAGTGGTGCGCCGCCTGATTTAAGAAACTGCATTGGGTGGCATGCGTTACGTACACGCCACCTTCCAATATTGTAACGCTAATGGGCGGAAGTTGCTAACGCGGAACGGCTGCTTTGTCCTCTTTGTAATGGCAGTGCTTGTACTTCTTGCCACTCCCACACCAGCACGGGTCGTTACGCCCAATCTTTTTCTTGTCGGCAACGCGCACGGTTTTCGGCGTTTTGGCCTCTGCTTGGGCACTGCTGCCCCCGCCACCATAGCGCAGGTTTCGCCGTTCGACGGGCGGCTGTGGAGTGTTCACACGCACACGGAAGATGTCGCGGCCAGCACGTTCGCGAATTTTGTCCTGCATGACCTTCCACATCTCGAAGCCTTCACGCTTGTACTCCACCACTGGGTCGCGCTGTTGGACCCCGCGCAGACCGATCCCCTCGCGTAGCATGTCGAGGTCTGTCAGGTGACGCTGCCAGTGGTTGTCTACGGACCACAACATCACTTGGCGCTCCGCCTGCTCCATCATGTTCACTGGTTCCTCGCCCTCTGCATTGACCTTGGTCGCCTGCATCGCTTCGATCTTCGCGTCGTAGGCTCGGCCGAGTGCTGCCAGCAGGGTGTCCTCAAGGTCGTCCTCGTCCATCTCCGCCATACTTTCGGGTGTGATGTCCTCTGGGACCGGGAAGACAACCAACAACTCGCGGTACAGTGTGTCGTAGTCTACTTCTTTAACGGGTGTGCCAGCCACGTCGTAGAGATGCCCTGCAACCACGTCAAGCACGGCATCCGTTAGGATGCTCTTATACTGCTTGCGGCGGTCTTCTGGCGGTAGTTCCATCCAGTTCTGGCGTTCCTTGTAGATGACTTCACGCTGTTTGTTCACCACGTCGTCGTATTCCAACACCTTTTTGCGGATGTCGAAGTTGTGACCTTCTAGGCGAATCTGGGCCTGTGAGATGGTGCGGGTGATAATGCCGGACTCAATGGGTTCGTCCTCGTCGCCAGCAGCCATTGACATTAGCCCCTTTACGCGGTCGCCACCAAAACGCCGCATGAGGTCGTCTTCCAGGCTGAGGAAGAAACGGCTCTCGCCGGGTTCACCCTGGCGGCCACTACGACCGCGAAGCTGGTTGTCGATGCGGCGGGCGTCGTGGCGCTCCGTACCGAGTACGTACAGGCCACCCATATCCAGGATACGCTGGCGCTCAACCGACGTTTCGGCCTCGGCCTCCTCCAGCGCGGCTGCATACTGTTCCGGTGTGGCGTCGGTGAGTTCGATACCCTGTTGTTTGAGCTTCTTACGGGCGAGGCCCTCCGGGTTGCCGCCGAGCATAATGTCTACACCACGGCCCGCCATATTGGTGGCGATGGTCACGGCACCGATGCGCCCTGCCTGGGCGATGATGGTCGCTTCGCGCTCATGCTGCTTGGCGTTGAGTAGCTCGAACTCGATGTTGGCGCGTTTGAGGTATTTGGCTAACCGCTCGGAGGTGTCGATGGAGGCGGTACCGACTAGGATGGGTTGGCCTATCTCGTTGCGACGCCTGATTTCTTCCACGACGGCACGATATTTCGCGTCCTCGTTGACGTAAACGTAGTCTGGCTGGTCTTTACGGATGATGGGCTTGTGGGTGGGGATAACGGCGACCTCTAGCCCATAGATCTTCTGGAACTCTTCTTCTTCTGTCTCGGCGGTACCTGTCATGCCAGCCAGTTTCTCGTACATACGGAAGAAGTTTTGGAAGGTGATTGTCGCCATGGTGACGTTTTCGCGGCGGATTTCGACGCCTTCCTTGGCCTCGATAGCCTGGTGCAGCCCCTCCGAGAAGCGACGCCCAGGCATTAGGCGGCCTGTGAAGTCGTCTACGATGATAACCTGCCCATCTTGAACGACGTATTCCTTGTCGTTGTTGTAGAGCGCCATAGCCCGCAAACAGTTGTCCAGGTAGGGGATGAGTTCGGCGTGGTCTGGGTGATATAGTTGGTCGATACCCAAGGTCTGCTCGACCTTCTCCACACCGGCTTCTGTCAGGTAGGACACGCGATCTTTAATGTCTACCACGTAGTCGCCATCGGGTTCCATATCGTCATCGTCAACGCTCTCTGGGGTGGAGGGCTTCAGGCGTTTGACGATCTGCGTGAACTTCTGATAGTTATCGCTGGGGGCGTCTGCCGGGCCGGAGATGATGAGTGGGGTTCGTGCCTCGTCAATGAGGATGTTGTCCACCTCGTCCACAATGGCAAAGAACAGTTCACGCTGGGTGCGGCTTTCCAACGTGTAGACCATGTTGTCGCGCAGGTAGTCGAAGCCGAATTCGTTGTTGGTGCCGTAGGTGATGTCCGCATTGTAGGCTTCGCGGCGGGTGATGGGACGGAGGTTCTGGTAACGATCGTCGTCGCTGTCGTAGCCGCTGTCGAACATGTATGACCCGGTGTTGGGTTGGCCGCCCGTGTTCTGGATGACCGAGGCGGTCATCCCTAGGAACTCGTAGACCCGGCCCATCGTCTGTAACCCGACTTTACTCAGGTAGTCGTTGGGGGTGATGATGTGGACCCCACGCCCTAGCAGGGCGTTCAGGTAAACGGGAAGGGTCGCCACGAGGGTTTTACCCTCACCCGTTCGCATCTCCGCGATGCGTCCCTCGTGGAGCACAGCGCCGCCGATAATCTGCACATCGTAGTGCCGCATACCGAGCGTCCGAACGGAAGCCTCACGCACAACTGCAAATGCCTCGTGCATAAGTTCGTGGAGCTTGGCACCGTCCTCAATACGGGCGCGGAACTCGGCAGTTTTACCGCGAAGTTCCGCATCACTGAGCGCCTGAACTGCGGGTTCTAACGCGTTGACCGCCTCAACCGTTTCGCTATATTGCCGCAGGGTACGGTCGGTTGGTGTTCCCATGACGAAGTTTTTGATCTTTTTTAGTACCATGTCGCCTCATCTATGCTAATCATCACTGAGAAAGGAAGAGGGTTGCCTTTGAAGATAGCACGGGTCTATCAGACTTCTGTTAATGTCGGTTTGCTATCATATAGGGATAATGATGTGCGTGGGTAGTGTGTTCTTTGTAGAGATGTGTTGTGAATATGGTGGTTGCAGGTAGGTTGGGGCGGTCTACACATAGGACCGCCCGCGATGGGGATTGCTTATGATGACTGGAGTGCCTTGTTTATGGTGTATGCTTTAGTCGCTAGCGGGTTCAGATACCGTCGTGGTGTCGTCCGGCGCTTCTTCCTTGGGTGCAAGTGGCACACTGAAGAAGAATGTAGACCCGACATCTACCTCGCTCTCCAACCACACATCTCCGCCGTGCTTATGATGACTGGAGTGCCTTGTTTATGGTGTATGCTTTAGTCGCTAGCGGGTTCAGATACCGTCGTGGTGTCGTCCGGCGCTTCTTCCTTGGGTGCAAGTGGCACACTGAAGAAGAATGTAGACCCGACATCTACCTCGCTCTCCAACCACACATCTCCGCCGTGCTGCATGATGATCTCTTTGGTCAACGACATGCCCAGGCCCGTTCCTGGGATCTCGGACTCTTTGGCGGCCTGTGTGCGGAAGTACGGGGTGAACATTTGCTTTTGGTCCTCCGGGCTGATGCCCATCCCCGTGTCGGCAATCGAGATGACCAACACATCACCGTTGCGTGTGGTTCGTTCCTGGGCGTCCAGGGTAATTGTTGCATCCTCCGGGCTATACTTGTGGGCGTTGCTCACAAAGTTGGTCATCACCTGAATGAGCCGTTGCGCGTCGCCCATGATGTCTGGCAGGTCTTTATCTAGCACGCGGTTAACAAATGTCTGGTTCTTCTCCTCAAACTGCTGCGCGAACGGACGCAACGTCTCCACCACCACATTCCGAATGCTGGTTGGCTCTGGGCTGATCTTGAGTTCCTGCGCTCGCATCTTCGCGAAGTCCCGCAAGTCCTGAATAATCAACTCTGCCCGCCCGACGTTGTTCTTGATAACGCTGAGAGATTTCTCCTGTTGTTCTGTCACTGTGCCTAACATGCCGCTCATCAGGAAGTCCGTCCAACCTTTGATCGGCGCGAGCACGTTCTTGAGTTCGTGCGCCCCAACGCCCATATAACGACTTTGGACCTTTGCGACCATTTCCAACTCACCGTACAGCCGCGCATTCTCAATCGCTATGGCGGCGTGTTCCGTCACACGCTGGACAAACGACAGGTCCAACAGGTTGAGTTTCGGCATCACATTCTTCTCCAGGATCAACAGCGCGATAATGACCTCACCCGCCATAATCGGCACGGTGATCTGGCTGTTGGCCCCACGCAGGCTGGGAATGTATTCGTTGTCTAAGTCGAGGTCTGGTTGATAGTCTGGCTGTTTCGTCCGCATCACACGCGAGACAATCCCCCGGTTGAGCGGTACAGAGCCATCCACCACAACCCCTGCCAGGTCTTCCTCGCGGTATCCATAGGTATTGAGGACGCGCATGGCGGGGTTTTCGGTGTCCTCAGCGATCAAGCCGAGCATACCCGCACTGGCCCCTGTGTTGGCAATCGTCCACTTAACCGTGACAGCCGCCACACGTTCCAGGTCGAGCGCCCGGTTTAGCTCGGCGTCGATCTTCTCCAGCGTTTCCAATTCCTGCACGCGCATCGAAAGCTGCTCGTCTGTCTTTTCGAACAACTGCGCGTTGTCAATGGCAATGGCCGCCTGCCCCGCGAACGTCTCCAACACGTCCGCGTCCTCCTCGCGGTAGGCGGAGCCGTCCTTTTTGTTGAGCACTTCCAGCACGCCGATGACCTCGTTGTTTGCCATCAGCGGCACCGCCAACACAGAGTTTGTTTGGAAGCTGGTGTCCTCGCCCGCCTCACCGCCCCATCGGGCATCCTCACGGGTGTCATTGACAATAACCGACTCACCAGACGCTGCAACCTCACCTACGATCCCGTGCCCGGCCTTCACCCGTGTCCCGACGAGTTCCTGGCCGGAGCCACCCACCACAATACGGAACTCCATATCACCGCTGTTGTCCTCGGCCTTCAGTAGTAGGGACCCGGCCTCGGCTTCCAGGATGTTTACTGCGCTCTGTGTAATTAGCGGAATGAGGCGCTCCACCTTGCGCTCATATTGCAGGCGACGGGCAATGTCACTCAAAGCACGTAACTGACGCGCACGCTGGTTCGTCTCCTCGAACAGTCGCGCTTTGTCGAGTGAGGTTGCAGCGAGTGCTGCGAGGTCGTTGAAGATACGCAATTGTTCGTCAGAGTAAGCATAGCCAGCGCGTGACGTGCCGACGGCGATCACACCGAGGTTGTTCTGCCCAGCGATCAATGGCATCCCCATCCACGCCTTCATATTATCATCTATCCCACGTGGGTTTAGGTGACGATTGGCGATGGCTTGGCTGTAGTTCTCCAGCCGTTCGGCCTGGGCGTCGTTCACGATCCGGGCGAAGATGTCCCCGCCGAACTGCCAACGGCGGTTTTCCTCGTCGCGAATGCGCTCGTTAAACTCCATGAAAAACGCGTAGTACATCTGTTGGGCGCTGGCGTCACGGAGCGCAATGTAGAAATTGGGGGCTTCCAACACCTTTTGCGTCTGCGCGGAAACCAACTCTAGCAAATCATCGAACTCAACTGCAAAGTTCACCGCCTGGCTGACCTGCGACAGCCCCCCCAGTTCACGCACACGCCGCTCCAACGAGTCGATCACCTGGGCACGCTCCACAGTCACACCCATCTGCGAACTCACATTGTCTAAGAACCGCACATCCTCATAGGTGTAACGCCCACGGTTGGCGGCTGGCAGGCCAACAATCACAAATCCACTAATTGCCTCGCGCCCGCTACGGAGTGGGATAATAAGGTTTGCTTTGAGCAGCCGTAGCCGCGACCGTTCCGACACGAGCGCCGGGTGCCAGCGTTCGTTGCTCTCGACCCGGATGGGTTCCACCGTGGTGTTTAACAACGCAACAAAGTCGCCTTTGCTGTCGAAGGCCACATCTGTTTGCGGTTGTGATGCGGCATTGGCAACGTAAGCGGCACTTTCCTCATCAAGCAAAAAGATGAAGATGCCGCGTGTGTTGAGGTTATCTTGCACAAGTTCAACATACCGCTTCAGGATCTCGCTGAAATCCCCTGTGGTCGAAATCTCGCGTCCGAACGTCTCTACCCGATTTTGGTAGTCACGCCGTTCTCGGAAGTAGATTTCATCGATCCGCTGCTGCAACGTCGTTCGCACAGGCAAAAATGCCACCGCAATCAGGAAGATGGTCGCGGCGATGACAAAGGGATTGTCCGACTGGACCAGGTCCTGCGTCAGCATCTTTACGCCCAGCACCACGAAGAAGTAGCCAATTACCAGGGCACCGAGCAGAATGCCGTAGGTCACGCCCTGGCTCAAAACCTGGTCCGTATTGAATGGGCGGTAGTGCAATACGGCGTAGGCCATCCCAATTGGAATGCTGATGAAGAACGGAAGCGTTGTGGCGCTGTTGAACGGCAAAGCCAGGGAAGCATCCAGCACCAGAGCAATGTTGCTTAACAGCCACACAATTACCGGGATGGCCGCCAGCCCAAACCCAATCATACTGGTGTTGATCTGGTCACGATGGATGCTAGAAGTCACATACCGCCGCCGCACAACCAAAGAGGTAAACAACCCCAAAAAGCCCAACATCGCGGTCAGCACAGGCAACTGCCACACGGTTGTGAAGGCGTAGGGCGTGGGGACATTGGCGTAGAGGTACAGGGCCATTATGGTGATGACGGTGGCAACCACCACCGGGACTGCCAGCAAGATCGGTTGACGGTAGGTGAGTGTCAAGCGTGTGGGGAAAACCAAGGCAATAACCACGGTCAGCCCAGCCCCCAGCCCTGTGAACGTCAACCAGACAGGTAGTAACAGTTGTGTTGTGCCGTTGTCGAACGGCCCGGCGCTGAACACGGCCAACGCCGCACAGAACATCGCAATGAGCAAGCCAACCGCGCTGTTATGACGTAACACCAGCAGCGTAATCCCCATTGCCAATGCAATCAACGCTGTGACAAACGGGAACACAAAGTACGTCAAGAAGTCACTCTGCGACATGGGGGCGAGCGTGTAGCTCACCGTACATGGGACATACCCCCCTTCGGCCTCGTCTAACTGGCATATGTCGGATGCGTCGGTAACTCGTCCCTCTGGGCGCACAAACCCAATTTCGACGGTATCTCCGTAATTCAGATCGTTAAATGCCTCGCGGAGGTCCCCCCGGCGCTGTGCGTATGTGCCACTGTTGACCGATGTCTCGCCGACGCGTGTAATGCGGTCCAGGCGCTCTATCCCGGCGGCGTGCCCCGCCCAAACGCTCGACCCATAGGTTTCGTTGCCATCCACAACCAAGGTATAGGCTGTTGTAAAGCCGGGGAAAGTCGCCGCACGCCAGTTGAGGGCACCCGCCAGGTACACCACACAACTCGCTGTCGCCAACACCACCACAACAAGGGCGCTGAAGCGTAGGGCTACACGCAGTTGATCCTGGGAAATTGGGTCGTTTAGGGAAGGGGACGTTATATTATTTGCTGCGCTCATGCTGCCGTCCTGGTATAAACTGTCAACAGGGGAAAGGGTGCTGCAACTTGTCGCACGAATGACATTTGCATGAAGGAAGTGTTTACCTATCATATTCTAACATACCAAACAAACAAGTTGCTACGCGCCACGGGTTTGGATTTTGTTCGGATTCACGTTTGAGCATCTGCTACGACCTGTTATAATCATTATGAAGCACCAAGGAGTAAACGACGCATGACAAAACAACAGCGGATTCGCGTGCTAGTCGGCAAAGCTGGCCTAGACGGACACGACCGGGGCGCGAAAATCATCGCTCGTGCCTTGCGTGATGCCGGGATGGAGGTTGTTTACACCGGGTTGCGGCAAACCCCCGCCATGATTGCCGAAACTGCCCTACAGGAAGATGTGGATGTGGTGGGCCTGAGCATCCTCAGCGGCGCACACATGACCTTGGTGCCCAACATCCGTGCTGCCCTGGATGAAAACGACATGACGGACGTGCCTCTAGTTATCGGTGGCATCATCCCGGAGGATGACCACACCCGCCTGCGCGAGATGGGGGTGGCAGGCATCTTTGGTCCGGGCACCAACACGGATGAAATCGCCACCTTCATCGAGAAATTGGTACGCGACCGAGGCGAAAAAACGTCCCTATGACGGACTGGCTCACACAAATCCGTGCTGGCAACAAACGGGCGCTCGCCCGGCTGCTCACCTTGATTGAAAATGACCACTCAGACGCGGAAGCCGCCCTCACCGCTCTCTACCCGCACACTGGCAACGCGCACATCGTCGGCGTGACCGGGGCACCGGGCACGGGCAAAAGCACGCTTGTGACGGCATTGGCCCAGGGCTACCGGGAGCAGAACAAAACCGTAGCCGTGTTGGCTGTAGACCCCACCAGCCCGTTTTCTGGGGGGGCGCTCCTGGGGGACCGGGTGCGGATGGCGGCACTCAGCGGGGACAAAGGGGTGTTTATCCGCAGTATGGCGACGCGCGGTAGCCTGGGCGGTTTAGCGTGGGCTGCCCGCGACGCTGTGCGCGTCCTGGATGCAGCAGGTTTCGATGTGGTCCTGGTTGAAACCGTGGGCGCTGGGCAAAGCGAGGTTGATATTGTCCGCACGGCTAACACGACAATCGTCGTTGAAGCGCCCGGCTTAGGCGATGGTGTACAGGCGATTAAAGCTGGTATTCTCGAAATTGCGGATATTTTGGTCGTCAACAAGGCGGACCATCCCGGCGCAGCCAACACCGTTCGCGCACTACGCGCCATGTTAGAAATCGGCCATCCAACCAAGTCAGCATATCGTGGTCATCATGGTGCTGCCCCAACGGACACCTCAACCGAGCCGGAAGTGGCGGATGCGTTCTGGCAGCCCCCGATCATTGAGACGATTGCCACCGAAAAAGTCGGAATCGACACGTTGATTCAACAGATTCACACCCATTACCAACATATCCTCAGGTACAATGTTGTTGCGGTGGTGGCTCGGCAGGCGGCAGAGGCGGAGTTGTTAGACCGGCTCCAGGCGGCACTACTTACCGAATGCTTGGCGCAGGTCGGGCCGGAGCGTCTCAGTGTCCTTGTCAGCCGCGTTGCAGCCCGTGAGATCAGTACCAGAAAGGCCGTTCAAGATGCACTCGACACCCGCGACCGAAACCGAAACCCTCTCTGATGAGGACGTGCCGATGACCGAGGACCGCGCCAACGTGCCGGGGACCCGTTACACGCCGGGGGATGCTGATGTCACTGGTGACATCTGGACCCGCCGTAGCACCATCAAGCTCTTTGCGGGGTCTGCCGAGGACCCCACCAAAACCAAACACCCCACCCTTATCCAAGAGATTGCCCAATACCTGAACGCCGTTGGCTACAAAAAAGTCAAACCTGGTGAATATACCAAGGCCGACTTTGCCAACGAGAATATTTTCATCCGCCTGGAGGAAAGTGTGCGTGGGCAAGATGTCTACCTGCTACAGACCATGTGCCCCCCGGTACACTACAACATCATGGAAATGCTCATCATGATTGACGCGCTGAAGCGAGATTCTGCCAAGCGTATCAACGTGATTTTTCCCTATATGGCCTATGCCCGCTCGGACAAAAAAGACCAACCCCGTGTGCCAATCACGGCGCGGCTGCTTGCAAATATGATCGAAACCGCCGGGGCCGACCGCTACATCACGATGGACCTGCACTCCGGGCAGATTCAGGGCTTCTTCAATATCCCTGGCGATGCACTAACCGCCTTCCACCTCCTGAGCGACTATGTTCTCTCCAAGAAGATTGAGAACCTAGTGGTTGCCTCTGCCGACCTCGGCTATGTGAAGCAAGGGCGCAACTGGGCGGAAAAGCTCGGCACGAAATTGGTCATTGTGGAGAAACGCCGCACCGGGAACGCCGGAACCTCGAACGCGATGTCTGTGATCGGCGCAGATGACGTAGAAGGGGCCAATGTCCTACTCGTAGATGATGAAGTGCTCACAGGCGGTAGCGTTGTCAATGCGATTGACATTCTACGCGAAGCGGGCGCACAGGATATCTACCTGGCATTCACACATGGGCTGTTGGCCGCAGACGCCGTTCAAAAGCTGGAAGAAGCGAACATCAAAGAAATTATTCTGACAAACACCGTTCCAATCCCAGCGGAGAAACGGCTTCCGAACATGACCGTCCTCTCCATTGCGCCCATGTTGGCTGAGGTCATCCGGCGGGCGCACGAAGGGCGCAGTGTTGGCGCGATGTTTAACGAATAACCCATGACGCAGTCGCCTTTAACGGACACGCAAGAGAAATCCAACGGGCGTTTAGGGGGCATCCTACGGGGTGCCTCTTTGTTGGCTGTTATGGGGGGTATCTTCTTCGGGGTTCAGTGGTTAGGCGCAGACCGCCTACGCGAAACCGTGGACAGCGCGGGCGTATTCGCCCCATTGCTCTATATGGCGCTACGAGCAGTAGCGGGCTTTGTGCCGGGGGCGGCTGGTCCCATCCAACTGTCGTCCGGCGTGTTGTTCGGTTTCTGGCTGGCGACCCTCTACTCTGTCATCGGCTCAACGCTTGGTTACAGCATTAGCTTTTGGATTGCGCGGCGCTACGGTCGTGTGGTGGTTGAGCGCCTGGTGGGGGGCAACATCACCCGCGTGGACAGTTTGCTCTCGCGTTTAGAGCATATCGCGGGGCTGATGACAGCCCGTTTTGTGTTCTACTTCGCCTATGATTTTGTGGCCTACGCCGCCGGGCTGTCGAAGGTGCGCTATCCTGTGTTCGTGGTGGTGACGTTCGTGCTGGGCATTCCCCCCACGGCATTGACCGTATTTACCGGGATGATCGCGCTGGGTGTGGTAGATGTCCCGTTCCTCCCGGACTTCTTCTAGGCGCGTTGAGCAAAGCCCACCCCATTGTGTACACATGATTCATCTAAATACACGTTAGATACGCAACGTCCCGTCGTTTCCAGCGTTAACATAAGCAGTGTGTGTTATTTGGAATCATGGTGAGACACAAGCTATAATCACGATATGGTAAATCCTATACATAAACCGGGTTGCCTGCGGTGGAGTGCGTTACCTGTGGTCTTATGGGCGCTTCTCCAGCTTGGTGCGGGCCTCGCGACCTTACAAACACCGCCGGATGTCTTGGGACGGTTGTCGGCGATTGTGCTGGGTGTGCTCTCGTTAGCCTGGGCTGTGCTGCTGGGGTTCTTGGCGGTTGGCCTGTTACGAGCACGCCTACTGGCCTGGATTGTCAGCGTGTGGACGCTGTTAGCCTTTGCCCTCTACCAGATTGCACGCCAACTGCTGTTGACCCGTGCTGACTATGAGGGCGCACGCTGGCCCTTTTTATTGACCGTGAATTTGTTGCTCGTCGGGATGGCGCTTGTCATTCTAGGCTGGCATTACATCCATCGCAGCAACCCGAACGGAGATTAAATACGATGACCCTTAAAGAGCCTCAAAATATTCGCGAACAAAAATTTGAGGAGTTGCGCCAACTGCGGGAGAAAAGCCATGCCGGGGGGGGCGAGGTGCGCGTCCAGCGGCAACGTGACCGAGGACGTAACACCGCCCGCGAACGCCTGGACATCTTCCTGGACCCCGGCTCGTTCCGCGAGGTGGATGCCTTTGTCACCCAGCCGCTGAGCGCCGCCGGGGCAAGCGCCGCCGACTTCCCCGGCGATAGCGTGATTACCGGCTGGGGCACAGTAGACGGCAAGCTCGTCTACGTCTACTCGCAAGACTTCACCGTCCTGGGGGGGAGCCTCAGCACGGCCCATGCCAGGAAGATCCTCAAAATTATGGACATGGCGATGAAAACGGGTGCCCCTGTTATTGGGATTATGGATAGCGGCGGCGCACGGATCCAGGATGGTGTGGAGAGCCTTGCCGGATATGCTGAGATCTTCCTGGCAAATACGATGGCCTCTGGTGTGATCCCGCAGATCAGCGTGATTATGGGGCCGTGTGCGGGTGGCGCGGTTTATAGCCCCGCGTTGACGGACTTCATCTTCATGGTGAAAGACACCAGTTATATGTTTATCACCGGGCCAGATGTAGTGAAATCCGTGACGCATGAGGATGTTACCTTCGAGGAATTGGGCGGTGCTGTGGTTCATGCCTCGCAGAGTGGCGTGGCGCATATGGTCGGTGAGAACGAGACGGAGACGCTGCTACTGGTCCGCGAGATGTTGAGCTACTTACCCCAGAACAACATGGAAGACCCGCAGATGATCCCAACTACGGATGACCCGTTACGTGCGGACGTGGACCTAGACAGCATTGTTCCAGAAGAACCGAACAAACCCTACGACATCAAAGATGTGATTGACCGCGTGATGGACGACGGCCACTTCTACGAGGTGCATGAGGAGTACGCGGGTAACATCGTGGTTGGGTTTGCGCGGTTGGGCGGCCACAGTGTCGGCATTGTGGCGAACCAGCCGATGGTGTTGGCGGGTGTGCTGGATATTGAGGCCAGCAGGAAGGCGGCGCGTTTTATCCGTACCTGCGACGCCTTTAACATCCCGCTCATTACGTTTGTGGACGTTCCCGGCTACATGCCCGGCACGGACCAGGAACACAACGGCATTATCTCTAGCGGTGCGAAGGTGCTTTATGCCTACTGTGAGGCGACTGTCCCCAAGTTGACGGTGACCACGCGCAAGGCCTACGGTGGCGCGTACTGCGTGATGAGTAGCAAGCACATCCGTGGCGACCTGAACCTGGCATGGCCGACAGCCGAGTTTGCTGTGATGGGGCCGGACGGGGCCGTGCAGATCATCAACCGCCGTGAACTGGCCGAGGCCGATGACCCAGAGGCACGTAAGGCGGAACTCGTCGCGGAATATCGCGAGAAGTTCGCCACGCCGTATGTCGCCGCCCGTAAGGGGTACATTGACGACATTATTGAGCCGCGTGAGACCCGTTCGCGGTTGATTAACGGCCTCAACATCCTACAGAACAAGCGCGACAACAACCCGCCGAAGAAGCACGGCAACATCCCGCTTTAGGGGGAAAGTAACCGACGATGGCTGAACAACAACCTACACAGACGAAACTCCAGAAGGTGCTGATCGCAAACCGAGGCGAAATCGCCGTCCGTATCATCCGGGCGTGCCGTGACTTGGGGATTGCGACGGTGGCCGTGTACTCTGAGGCAGACCGTACCGCGCTGCATGTGCGTTATGCAGATGAGGCCGTAAACATTGGCTCTCCGGCTCCGCGTGAGAGCTATCTCGTGGTCGAGAAGCTCGTGAACGCTGCGTTACAGACGGGCGCGGACGCGATCCACCCCGGTTACGGCTTCCTGGCAGAAAATGCCGACTTCGCGCAGAAGGTCGAGGACGCCGGACTTAACTTCATTGGGCCGTCGCCGTATGCGATTCGCACAATGGGCGATAAGCTCTCCGCTCGTGCAACGGTGATGGCGGCTGGGGTCCCGGTCGTTCCTGGTACAGAACCGGGCCTCAGTGACGACGAAATTATCGCGGCGGCCAATGACATTGGCTTCCCGGTGATGGTGAAGGCGTCTGCTGGTGGTGGCGGTAAGGGAATGCGTGCTGTCCGCAACCCAGAGGACCTGCCATCATCGCTGCTGGCCGCCCGGCGCGAGGCAGAAAGTGCCTTCGGTAATGGTACCGTCTACATCGAGAAGTTGATCGAGGGCGCGCGCCACATCGAATTTCAGATTCTCGCGGATATGCACGGTAACACGGTTCACCTGGGCGAGCGCGAATGCAGCATCCAACGCCGTCATCAGAAGTTGATCGAGGAGGCACCGAGTCCGTTTATGGACCTGGAACTCCGTAAGGAAATGGGCGATGCCTCGATTCGGGCGGCGGAGGCGGTGGACTACGTCAACGCCGGGACGATTGAGTGGCTGGTGGACAAGGACCGCAACTTCTACTTCCTGGAGATGAATACGCGTATCCAGGTAGAACACCCTGTGACCGAGCTGGTCACGGGGGTGGACATCGTCAAGGAACAGATTCGCATTGCCCGTGGCCGCCGCATGGGGCCGACGGAATCTGTCATGGAGCCGAACGGCTGGGCGATTGAGTGTCGCATCAACGCGGAGGACCCCTACAACAACTTTATTCCGTCCATCGGGCGTATCACAACATTGCTGACACCAACGGGGCCGGGGGTGCGTGTGGACGCAGGTGTTTATGGCGGCTACGAGATTACACCGCACTACGATAGCATGATCGCCAAGCTGATCTGTCACGGCGAAAGCCGTTCTGAGGCGACGTTGCGGATGCGCCGTGCGCTGGCGGAGTATTCGATTATGGGGCTAAAGCACAATATCCCGTTCCATCAGAATATGCTGGAAAGTGTGAGTTTCCAGGCGGGCAAGTTCGACACAAAATTCGTCGAGGAACGCTTCAGCATGTCGCTCTATGAGGAGGACCCGACCGAGGAGGAGCTGGAGACTGTGGCGCTGGTCGCGACACTGTTCGCGCATCGCCGCCGCCAATTGGCGGGGCAGGTGGCGATGCGGCCTAAGCGGGACGCAAGTAACTGGAAGTGGCTCAGCCGTTGGGAGCGCATCAACCGATGAAATACCAGACAACCGTAAACGGTGTGAAGTTTGAGATTGAGATCAACCAGGAGGGGGAGGTTTTCGTCAACGGGGAGGAACGACATATCGACTTCCTACCGCTAGGTGAGACGCTCTACTCGGTTATCATGGAGTCCTCCAGCCATGAGGTGCTGGTGGACAACGTGGAGGGCAACGAACACGAGGTGCTTATAGGCGGTCGGCTCTACACGGCGGACGTGCTGGACGAGCGGGCGCTGTTGCTCGGTAGCCGCCGGGGGGAACTCGGTGGGGATTCCGGCGAGGCGTCTATCAAGGCACCCATGCCAGGGCTAATCGTGGATGTCCCGGTACAGGAGGGGGATACCGTCACCAAGGGGCAGACGGTTGTCATCCTGGAATCAATGAAGATGCAGAATGAACTCAAGTCGCCGCGTGACGGCACGGTCCAGCGCGTGAGCGTAGAAGCCGGGCAGAGCGTGGAACAGAAGAAGGTTCTCGTGACGATCAACTAACTCCGCCTTCAAAACAGGTCGTAACGCTGCAATAATCCCGGACGCGCAGGGCGATGCACACATCGCCCTGTTGTTTGTAGCGGTAACGGAGAACCCCCGACGTTGACAACACAACCTCCATCACCCCCGGATACTATCTGGGCGTTGGACCTGCTGTGGGTTGGCCTGCTGGCGCTATATGCGTTTGCTGGATACCCCATTACCCCCTTCCATGGCGACGAGTCCATGCAAATTTACATGAGCAACGACTACGCCACACTGGTACAGGATGGCGACCCGGCCCGACTGCGCTATGACGCTGGCCGCCCCGCCGAAGAACAACTATTACAGCAACTTCGCATCATCAACGGCACACTCAACAAGTACACGGTTGGCTTGGCCTGGGATGCCGCCGGGTTTACCCGCGATGACCTCAACGCGCCGTGGTACTGGGACGAAACCTACGATTTCAACGTGGCGGGGGGCTTTCATCCGGGGGCTGATCTGCTGTTAGCGGCGCGGGTGCCGTCGGCGCTGTTTTTGAGTGGGGCGGTGGTGGTATTCTTCTTCGTCGGGAAGGCGTTTGCAGGGCGGCCTGCTGCTTACATGCTGGTGGCGTATCTCGCGCTGAGTCCGGCGGTGCTGGTCAACGGGCGGCGGGCGATGATGGAGGGGAGTTTGCTGTTCGGTGCGGGACTCACATTGCTGGCGGGGTTGTGGCTGGTGCGGGCGGAGGGGCGGCGCTTCTGGTGGGCGGTGCCGTTGCTGGGGCTTGGCGCAGGGGTCGCCGTCGCAGCCAAGCATACGAATGTGGTCGCGGTGGTGGGGATATTTCTCGGATGTATTCTCTATGCGCTGGTGAACCGCCGCTTGGGAATGCTCGGTGGGCTGGTGGTCGCAGGGGTATTGTCCTTGGGGGTGTTCTTCACGCTGAACCCCGCCTACTGGGGAAATCCAGTGGCGACGGCGCAGGCGGTGGTCGCCGAGCGCACCGGGTTACTCGGTGGGCAGGTGGATCGTTTCGGCGGTTACGCCGGGCCGATAGATCAGTTGGCGGGGTTTTACACGCAGGTATTCGACGGTGCGCCGATATACCATGAGGTCGCGACCTTCGATGCCCCGATGCGCGAACAAGTGCCTGCCTATGAGGGAACGCCCTCTGCTGGAATCTATCTGCCGGGTGTGGGGGTGGTTACGTTAGCGGCCTTCGTTTTGGGGACGCTGATACTGGTCGGTATTGTGCCTCTGCCGGATATTGTACCGGGGGCACGCTGGGTTGTTGGGACGTATGCGGTTGTGACAGCGGTTTTTCTGTTGGTCGCCGTCCCGATTGCATGGCAACGTTACTATTTGCCGATGTTCCCGGTGGTGGGGTTGGTCGCGCCGTTGGGGGTGATCTGGGTGGTGCGGCTGTATGTGGGGAACGCCGCTGCTGAGTCTCCCGAATTTAGGAAGGGTAGCGCACGGTTGCGCCGCAGATGATGCTTCCAGATTGGTTGACGGTAACATTCACCACGCTGCCACATTTCCTGTGGGTGTATGTGGTAGTGGGCGTGCCGCTGGCGCTCTTGTTCATCCCGCGTGAGGACTGGCATCGCCGTGCCCTGGTGTTGATGACGGCGTTTGCGCTGGGGCCGTCGTTGCTCACAGCCTGGATGCTGTCGCTAGGGAGTTTGCCGGGGGCATTTCTGACACGCTCCAATACGTCTACAGGGTTGATGCTGTTCACAGTCGTGGTGTGGTTGTTGGCTGGGGCGAAGGCCGAGCGAACCACGCCACCCGAACGCACGTTGCGCTGTCCACTCACGCCGGGTGAAACGATTCTTGTGGGGGTGACCGCGCTGGCGGTTATGGTGCGCTTTGTCGTGATCGCCTATTGGCCGTTTACCGCCTATGACGCGCTGTGGGTCTACGGTTTTCAGGGGCGGCTTTATTTTCTCGAAAACGCTATTCCGGCCACAATTGACTACTATCCGCAGTTTATCCCGTTGCAGTACACCTACGGGCAACTGGCGTTCGGTGCGATTAACGACTCCGCAGCGCGGGCGGTGATGCCGTTACTGCACGTCGGGGGTATCCTGGCGGCGTACACGCTGGGGGCGTTCAACTTCAACCGTCGGGCCGGGATATTCCTGGCGGTGTTGTGGGCGCTATACCCGGCGGTTGGTGAGTGGGCACGGATGGGCGACCTGGAAATCCCGACGGCGTTTCTGGTGACAGGTGCGCTGGCCTACTTTTTCGCGGCGTGGCGCGAACCGACTGCGAAACGAGCGCGGCGCTATGCGTTGCTTGGCGGGTTAATTTACGGCGCGGCGTTGTGGACCAAGCCAACGGCGGGCGGTATCGCGCTGGGGATTATGTTGCTGAACGTGGTTGAGTTGGGTCGTGTGGGTTGGCGTGCCTACCGCCCGCGTTTTGTTGTATCGCTTGTGACGGCGCTGGCCTGTGCGCCGTTGGGTGGGGTGTGGTACCTGCGAAATCTTGCGTTTGGTCACAACGCTGTCGATTTTCCCCCGGATTATTGGTACACGCTGGCGGAGCGCGGCGGTGGTCAGTTGTTGTGGTACGCGGCGGGATTGGTGGTTGTCGTTGCGTATCTGACCATGCGAGGCAAGCTGAAACGACTTGATATGATCGGGGTCGTGGTGGTGATTATGGGGATAGCGCCGTCGGCACTCGCACGTTTCATCCCGATTAGTCCTGATGCGCCGATTTTGTTGTTGGTGCCGTCGCTGGACGGGTTGCCGCGTATGGGTTTATTGGAGTGGGGGTTGGTCGCTGCCGGATTGGGGTTGGTAGGCCGCGCAGTGTGGCCGCTGCGCCGTGAGATGACCCCAGATGCCACGCTTGTGGGCTGGATGGTATTGGCGACACTGCCCTATTTTGCGCTGTACTTCTGGCGCTACAGCTACCATGTGCGGCTCTCGTTTGCGTTGGTGCCGCTGATGGCGGTGCCGATTGCGGTGACGTTGGCGGCCTGGGTGCCGAATGCTGCTGTGCGAGCATGGCGGGGGGGACGGCGGTGGGCATTGGCCGCTGCATTGACGGCAGTCGCGTTCCCAGGGCTGGTTTTGCCGCTGTACGATTCGTTTCTGGGGTGGAACTACCTGTGGAGCGGTGAACTTGCCGACGACCGCGCCAAGCGTGAGAGCGGCAATGAGGCGCTTATGTGGATGGTGGACGGCTTCGAGATTTACGAGCGTGAGAACGGGGTGCCGCCTGTGGTCGTTGCGCCGGGGGTGCAACGGTTGCCGTTCTTCTTCCCAACGGCGGATATGCGAACGGAAGTTGCCCCGACGCGCTTAGAGCAGATCGCGGATGCAGTCTACTATGTCGAGAGCCACCCCGACGGTACCCAGTGGTATGCAGGGGTGCCGCTGGCGGAGAACCAGGTGTGGGCCGCGCTGGGCCGCCAGGACATCACCCGTTGGGCGTGGGGCATGGATGACGGTATTTTTCGCTATGACATTTACGAGTTGAATATAGACGCCCGTTGGGAGCGCCCGACGCCGATAGCCCCCGCTGGTGGTGATGTGCGTGTGGGGGATTATGCGCGATTATTGGGGCATGACCTGGGCCTGAATACCTTTGAGATTGGGCAGCGCCGGGTGATGAAACTGTTCTGGGAGGTGTTGGAACAGCCCGAAAACGACTATATGGTCTACATCCACCTGCGGACGCCAGACGGGGAACTCATGCAGGCTTGGGACGGCCCGGTGGGGCTACAGGATAACCAACGCTACTACACGACGTTGGTCTGGGAGCCGGGGGAGTTTATCACGGATGAGCGCGGTTTCCGGTTGACGAACGAGGATGTACCGCCGGGTGAGGGGTATCGGTTGGTTGTTGGCATGTACGATCTGGCGACGGGGGTGCGTGTACCCATCACCCAGGGCGGAGAGCGCATCGGGGATGGGTATGACTTGGGTGAAGAAATCATTGTGATTCCCCGGCAGGAATAAAGTAGGCTCATGGCTTTGTCATTTACTGTGCAGATTGCACCACAAAATGTACTAAAAAGATGTAAAATACATACAAATTCCGCTTTACGCCGTTCGCAAGCTCCTTTACACTTTGGGAAAATAAACCTGTTCTCAACATATGCTAGGTACTCTGGCAAAAAGGAGCTACCCCTTATGGTCGCATCCCTCAGAAATCAGGCACATCAGAACGCGGGCGATGAGGCCTATCGTACTGCCCTTGAACAGTATGACTACACTGTCGGGTTTATGGACCTTGACGACGGTGTGAAGGAGTTTTTGCGGTATCCCCGGCGTGAGTTTAGCGTGAATTTCCCCGTGCGCCGCGACGATGGTCGTGTGGAGATGTTTACGGGCTATCGGGTGCATCACAGCACGATTCTTGGCCCTTCAAAGGGGGGGATTCGCTACGCGACAACGGTCACGTTGGACGAAGTACGGGCCTTGGCGATGTGGATGAGTTGGAAGTGCGCCCTGGTCAATATCCCGTATGGTGGGGCGAAGGGGGGCGTGGTGGTAGACCCGCGCCAGCTTTCCCGCCGTGAGCTTGAGGGGTTAACGCGCCGCTATGCTGCTGAGCTAATCCCGATCATCAGCCCCCACTCGGACATCCCCGCGCCAGACATGGGAACGAACGGACAGGTGATGGCGTGGTTTATGGATACCTACAGTATGACGATAGGCTACTCCGTGCCAGAGATCGTCACAGGCAAGCCGATTAACATCGGCGGCAGTGAAGGCCGCACCGAGGCCACCGGGCGCGGCGTGATTATTGCCATGCGTGAGGCCATGAAGTCGCGCGGGTGGATGAACCGCCACGATGCCAAGGTTGTGATCCAGGGCTTCGGGAACGTGGGGTCGCACGCAGCCATCTATGCTCATGAACTTGGCTATCGTGTGACGGCGGTCAGTGATGTGTTTGGGGGAATCGTCAACGAAAACGGCCTGGATATCCCCGCCTTGCTAGAACACGTTAAGGCGACCGGGAGCGTGGTGGACTTCCCAGAGGCCGAGAACATCAGCAACGAAGAACTGCTGCTGTTGCCGTGTGATGTGCTCATTCCGGCGGCTCTTGAGGGGCAAATTACGGTTAACAACGCGGACAAGATTCAGGCGGCGATGATTGTTGAGGCGGCTAACGGCCCGACGACACCAGCAGCAGACCGCATCTTAAACGAGCGTGGTGTGTTCCTCGTGCCGGATATTCTCGCGAATGCCGGTGGGGTGATTGTGTCCTACTTTGAGTGGGTGCAGGACTTACAGGCGTTCTCGTGGGACAGAGAAGAGGTGTTTCGCCAGCTAGAGCGCATCATGCAACGTGCTTACGATAACACCGTGAGTCACGCCGAGGACCATAACGTGGATATGCGAACCGCCGCCCAGATTGCGGCTATTAACCGGGTGGCCGATGCGCTCCAAACACGCGGCTTTTACCCCTAGATCGCACCAAAGCGGTTAAATGAATA
>CAYWZS010000040.1:18577-32797 GCA_964462905.1 uncultured Anaerolineaceae bacterium | reverse complement strand
CTTCCGGTTGGGCTGTTAGCATCGCTGCATCCTTACATTGATATATCACCAATCAATGATATGTTGAGCTAACAGTCATGTCAAGGAAAAGACGGGTTTTCATGAAGCCCCCACATACTCACAGTAGCCCACCCCCGATAAAATCGGGTAACAGTTGCTCCCAGGCATCATCAAGCAGTCGGGCGAAGTTGGTATCGCTGCCAAGCGCAAGATAGCAGACTGTGACAACAATTATCTTCTCAAGGTGCTCTGTGCGTAAAAGTTCCGTATGTGATTGCCCTAGTATCCGATGTGTGGGAGGCCTTCTGTCTCCTCCCACACATCGGCAAGCAAATCACGGCGGGCCGACACAAAGCGACGGCCCTTACAAAAACCGTCTTTTTGGGTCAAACGTCAACAGAACCTACTCGTCAGAAGATTCTGTTTCGCTTTCTGGCATGACTAGGAACCACACGTCATTGACGCCCTGCCCATTGACATCGGCAGTTGCTTCATCGCGTATGAAATAATACATTGGTGCGCCGTTGTAGGTTACCTGTAGCTCGCCTTCGCGGTCAAAGAAGCCGAGTTCGCCCGTTAAGCCATCTTCAAGTGCCACTGCATCTTGTACCGGTGTTATGAGGGGCGGCCAGTTTTCCAAACACCCATCGACACAGTTCGCGTCATCAGGTGTGAACAGGTAGAGAGCAAACCCGTTAGGCCCCGTCAGATAAGCGCCCAAATCAGCGTTAGTGCGTGTGCCAATTGTGTTAATCACATACCAAACATCGTTCAAGCCCTGCCCGTTGGTATCACCCGGATCTTCGTCGTTTGCGAAGTAATACAGCGGCACATCGTTGTAAGTTACTTGTAACGTGCCATCCTCACGCTCAAACACACCAGTTCCACCCGTCAGACGATAGCTAGTTGTGATTTCGTCTTCGTCTTCGACGGTGAGGGGTGGCCAATTCTCCAGGCACCCATCGACACAGTTCGCGTCATCAGGTGTGAACAGGTAGAGCGTCATGCCATCTGGACCCACTAAAAGGTTGCCTAACTCGCTACCTCGCCCCACTGTGATTAGCGCAGGTTCAATCACGTACCATACCGCATTGATCCCTTCACCGTTGGTATCACCGGGAGCTTCATCACGGATGAAACGATACAGCGGCGCATCATTGTATGTCACCTGCAACGTTTCATCTTCACGCTCGTAAACGCCCAGCATACCGGGGATGCCGTCAGCTAGTGTCAATTCGTCTTCGCTCTCGACAGTCAGGGGCGGCCAGTTTTCCAGGCACCCATCGACACAGTTCGCGTCATCAGGTGTAAACAGGTAGAGCGTCATGCCGTCAGCATCCACTAAAAACGACGGTATTGTGTCGTTGCTGCCAAGGCTCACCAGTGACGCATCTTCCTGCGCGGCTACAGGCAAAACCACTACCGCAAATAGTAGTGCTAACATCACAAAACTTTGTTTGATCATACGTTGCTTTTCCCTTTTATTTTGTTCTTAGATGAGAATATCAGCATCAGATGAGTAAGGACTGATAACTCTGCCAAGAAATAGTTAAGGGGGCAAAAATACCTGTTTGTTGGGAGTTTGGGCATTGCTTGCGCATCACACCCGCACAATGCTACATGGTGGCTTTAAGCCTGTCACTCGACTTTATCCATATGGATAAAGTCGAGGTGACTCGCTGGTTTATCATTGAACATAACCTGCGGATGCGTTCATCACTTACTATGTGACCTCTACCCACGGGTTTAACTAATAGTTTTTCGCCGTAAACTTGCAGAATTCTTGCAAAAACAGTCAGATTTTGGTTAGTATTTCTCACTGAAAACCGCGTCAGTAGGCGCTTTGCGCCATTTTGCGGTATATTGTTTCCGGGGGTTATTCTGAAGTAAATTGTCGGAGAACAACATGAACAAAAAAGAATTAATCAGTAAGCTGGCCGCGAAGGCAGATGTGACTCAGGAAGATGTCAACAGGGTGCTGACCGCTTTCGTTGACACCGTCACCGAAGAATTGCAGAATGGGGAGAAGATTGCCCTGGTGAACTTCGGTACGTTTGAGGTGGTGGACAAGGCCGCTCGCAAGTCCCGTAACCCGCGCACTGGCGAGGAGATTCAAATCTCCGCGAAGAAGGTCCCGCGCTTCCGCCCGGGTAAGGGGTTCAAGGACGCTATCGACCAGTAGTGGCCCCACGCAACGGCACGATTGGCCGTTGGTAAACACGCTGTTTTGGGCAACAAAAGCGGAGCCACTCGGTTCCGCTTTTGCGTGCGGTAAATCCGAACCTTTTTGGCTTACCCTTGCAGGGCAGAGGTAAGCTATCGTGGGCCAAGACAATCTATTCTGCTTCCCAAAGTCGCCCCATAATGCTACATTCAAAGGAAACTTGTGGACCTTATAGAAGGCGGTTCCATGACTGAGAAAAGTGTCCCCGATTACGCCCACACCATTGTTGTGCCCATTGCCAACCCCACCACCGCCCCAGAACTCATCAAACTGGCGGAGGCCTTCGTCCGGCGCGACGGCGGGCGTGTTATCGCGCTGGTGATCACCCTCAGTGATAGTGATGCCGAGGTCAACCGTGACCGACTGGACAAACTCGAGACCATTGTCGCGGGCTTCCAGCCGAAGCCCCACGTCCAAACCGAAGATACCGCCGACGCGGACGCCCCCGCCCCGGAGGAGGCACCATCCGAGGACAACAACGGCAAAGACGACCAGCCTATCGTTCATATTGAGTTTGTAACCCGGAGTGCTAACAGCATCGCCCGTGGTATCCTGGACCAGGTGCGAGAGGTCGGCGCGGAGTTGATTATCCTGGGTGTGCAGCGCCACCACCCCAACAGTGTTGAGATCGGCGTCGTGGCGCAGAGTGTTATGAGCGCCACCCCCTGCGACATGTTGGTCTACCGTCATTCGCAGTCCCCAGCTTTTAACCGTATTATTGTCCCGGTAGACGGCTCGCAGGCGGCACGGATGGCCGTTCGTATGGGGATTCTGTTCGGCAATGCCTATCAGGGTGTCCCGGTGGAGGCGGTTCACGTCCGAAGCCGGGGCCGCATGGAAGGAGACGCCCGGCAACTGCTGGACCGCTCCGTAGATAACCTACCGGGCAGCGGCACCGTCAAGCGCAACCTGGTGACCGCCCACAATATCTCGGACGCCGTCCTCTCGCGTGTGGACGAGGATCACCTTATCGTGATGGGCTTCACGCACCGCAGCGACTTTCAAGAGTGGCTGTACGACGAGGCCAGCAAGACACGTCGCATCCTAGACACCGCCCCCGGCCCGGTCCTGTTGGCCGTGCGTTCCACGGAGGTGGTGACGGCCTCCCAGCGAATGCGGCGACGGGTGCTGGGCTGGGTACGCCCCCAACTCACGGACGTAGAGCAAGAACAGATCGTGTGGACGGCGCAGGGCAATGCCTCGCTCACACTGGACTACGTGGTGTTGATGATTGTGTCTGCGACATTGGCCTCGCTGGGCCTATTGCTCAACAGCGCAGCGGTGATTATCGGCGCGATGCTGGTTGCCCCGCTTATGGCCCCGCTCAACGCCTTCGCCATCGGCCTCAGCACCGCCCACTTCAGAATTATGCGCCGGGCCTTCATCACTGCGCTGGCCGGGTTCCTAATTGCGTCGGTAGTCGGCATTATCATTGGCTTACTAGTCCCGTCGAAGATCGCCACGCCAGAGATGACCTCCCGCGTCAGCCCAACGTTGCTCGACATGTTCGTGGCGTTGGCGTCCGGGGTGGTTGGCAGCTACGCGACGGCCCGGCGAGACATCCCAGCGGCGCTGGCAGGGGTGGCGATTGCGGCGGCGCTCGTCCCGCCGATTTGCACCTTCGGCCTCAGCGTGGCCTTTGGTAACGGAACGGAGGGGCTGGGCGCGGCGCTGCTGTTTCTGACGAATATCATCTCCATTGTGGTGATCGCGACCTTGATCTTTGTGTGGCTGGGGTTGTATCCGCGCCGCTTGAACCGAACGAGCTTGGTTGCCTACCTCCCGATTCTGATTCTGGTGGTGTTGTCCCTGCCAACTGTCGTGGCATTGTTGAATACGTCGCAGCGGGCCGCTGAGGAGAGCCGGGTTGAGGCCGTCGTTGGGGATGTATTCGCGGGGTTATCGCCAACGGACATCAACATTGATGGCGAAAACCAGGTGACAGTGACGATCTTCACGCCATATAGGGTATCTGCGGCGGCAGTGGCCGAGGCCGAGCGTCAGATTGAGGTGGGGATGGAACAGGATGTGACATTGCGGGTGGTTGTGCAGGAGATAGTCACGGCAACAGACACCGACCCGCCCGACCTGCCGGACGAGTCGCTATTCACGTTGGAGGAGGGGGTTTTACAGCCCATACAGGCCCCATAGACGTAGCTCGGCGCAACTCGCATAACACCACCGTAAGAGGGATGGTGGTGGAGGGCAATGCGACACGACCACAAATAACCGTCTTTGGTGTCTGATAACCGCTACGTGAGCAACCCATGTGGGGCCATGATGTCGCCATCCACGGCCTGCACAGCTCGCCCGTGGTGGCCTAAATACCCTGGGATGTACGGGCGTTGGAGCCATCTCGACCGCCCGTTTATCCTAAACGCGAGAACTTGTGCTACTATAAGCGAAGTTATCTTTTTGGTTGCATTATCCCGCAGGCTTTCGACATATGGCGCAGATCGTAATGCTTGGCTCCGCCGCCGCCGTCTCCGACGCGGAGCACGACAACACCCACCTCCTGCTGGTGGGGGAACGCAGTGGTCCCGTCCTAATTGACGCAGGCTCCAACCCACTTGGTAAGATCAAGAACCTCGGCCTGGACGACGAGATGGTCCAGGACGTGATCCTCACCCACTTCCACCCGGACCACGTCTCCGGTGTGCCGAACATGCTCATGCACATGTGGTTGCTGGGGCGTCAGGCTCCGCTGAGGTTCTACGGGCTGCACCACTGCCTCAACCGCATGGAGGACATGCTGATGGCCTTTAGCTGGGACGAATGGCCGAACTTCTTCCCCGTGACGTTCAACCGCATCAGCGAGCGCTGGGCCGCCCCGGTGATGGAGAACAAAGACTTTCGTATCACCTCCTGGCCGGTCAACCACTTTATCCCCACCATCGGGTTACGCATCGAGAACAAGGTGAATGGGCGGGTGCTGGCCTACTCCTGCGACACCGAACCCACCGAATCGCTACTGGAGATTGCCAAGGACGCGCCGGATATCCTCATTCACGAGGCGGCGGGGCCACCCCCCGGCCACAGCACAGCGCGGCAGGCGGGGCAGCTCGCCACCCAAACTGGGGCCAGGTCGCTGTACCTGGTTCACTACCAAGTGTGGAACACGGACCCGGAGCCGCTGGTCGCTGAGGCGCGTGAGACCTACGACGGGCCGATTCACCTGTCGAAGGACTTCGACGTGTACGAGTTCTAAATGTCATTTTGTTTGGTTGCAATGTGCTGTATAAGCCACTTGTAAATGCTGCTAGACTGCCATTATCAGTCAAGATAAACATAAGGTAAAGAGATGATGGAAAAAGCAAAGAGTGGTATCAACGTGGAACAACGATATAGTGCACTACGGTCTATTTCGGGATTCTTGTCAGCGGTGGGTTGGATTGTCATCGTTCTGGGGAGTTTAGGAGCATTGCTCAGCCTGATAGCAGGTTTCATAGAGGGTGATCCGTTGCTGGCTTTTGGGGCGATGTTCCTATCTGTACTCAGCACGGGCCTGTTGGCCTTGAGCATCTTTGCATCGGCGAACTCGATCAAAATTATCATCGACATGGAAGAAAACACGCGGCTTACCTATATGATGATCGAGAAGCTCGCCCGGATTCAAATGCGTTCTCTTCGATAACAACCTATCTATTCGTAGGGACGCGGCCTGCGGTGCCCACCCCACGAAAGCGAATCCCATGCCACCCTTTGATTTTGACACTTCAATTGACCGCGAAGGGGCGGGTTATGCCCGGATGAACATCGCAACCTCGCGTGACAAGCTCCGTGTGGCACTGTAGGGGCTAGCGGCGGCAGTGGCGGCGCGGGGTTAGGTCTCTCACACCCATCCCGCCGATAGATCGTGATCGGCGTTCCTTGGACCTCCAACGCCGCGCACACGGCGAAGGGATTGTCTACCATATATGCGATCATACCGGGATCAAAGCTCATTTGCCCATCCACGAACACAATCACGGTCGGCTCCACCTGCTCCCACACCTGCTCGGGGCTATCCAGCCCGAACCGCGCTATACCCTCGGCCTCTGCGCCGTAGGTGACGATGCGCGGTTCGCGGGTGTGTGGATACAGCCAGATTAACTGGTGCGTGGTGTACACCACATCGTCCTCCCGGATGTAGGGCGGCACCACAGCCTTCAGGTCGTTGTAGAGGTAGGTGGGGACGGTTCCCGTCCGCGCAAACTGGCGCACCGTCCCCCAGTCGATGAACGCACTGCTCACCTGCGCCGCCATCACCAGTGCGGTCCCAGCGACGAGTAGCGTGCGTTGGCGGGGGAGCGCCTCCGTCAGCAGGGCGCTTAGTGCCAGGAAGTAAAACGGCCCGTAGTGCCAGATGTAACCCTGTGTGTCCAGCAACCACGCGGAAACCACCATAAATCCCACGGCGCTCAGGACGAAACGATCAGCGCGGGTGCGTCGCCACGCCAGCCACACGATCGCCAGCGCAATCAACACGCGCTCGAACAACGATTCCCAGCGGACGAAGAACAATGGATGCCGCTGTGCGCCGTCCCACTCCGTCAGCACGGCCAGGTACGGACCGAAGCCGCCCACTGGGGTGATGTTGGTGAAGTAGAACGTCACGGTGCCGAGGGTGGCTCCGAAGCCAAAGGCAATCATGCGGGAAAAACTAGCCCTCACCCTAAATCCCTCTCCCCAGGGGAGAGGGGCTTCAAAACTGGGGGTATTTGGCAGGGAATCGTTACAACTGTGCGAATCTCCCCCTTCTTCTAAGAGGGGATGAGGGCCGCCACGCCTGCCGAACCACGCCCACCCCACCCCCCACACGACCCACAGCGTATACCCCAGCGCGAACACCACCCCCGCCGAGTGGACGTTAAGCGATAGTGTTGCCAGCAGCCCCACGAGCGCATAGCCGCCAAGCTGCACATCACGCCGCGACGACTCATGGGCGACAAGCAGCAGGTACAGCGTCCACGCACCGACCGGGGTTAGCAGGTGGTTCGGGGAGTAATCCCATTCGGGGATAAAGGCAATACTCAGGAGCGCGGTCCCAGCGGCGAGTACGCCCCCCGCCCGCCCGTAGAGCCGCGCACCCACCGCGTACAGTCCGGCGAAACACAACAGGTAGGCGACGAAGTTCACCACCCGCCCAACGTAGACCGTGTAGCCGACCTGCTCTAGCAGCCAACCGTAGGCCGCCAACTGCCAGGGCCACCCCGGTTCAATTGTATAGGGTGTTTCGAGCCATGCGCTGTCGTAGAGCATCCCCTCCGCCATGAAGGTGCTGGCGTAGTCGGTGTAGTGCGCCTCGTCCGGGTGATAGCCCTGCACGGTCAACGCGGTGAGGAACAACGGAAGAGTTAATGCGAGAACCGTAATCCCCATGATTGCCGTAGGGACACCCCATGTGGCGTTCGTGCGGGGCAAAGTATTTGAAGCCCCCTCTCTGTTCACGGAGAGGGACTTCGGGTGAGGGCCGCGCCCCACCGCGACCACCACCACGACCAACAACGCGCTCAGGCTCAAGAAATTTTGTACCTGAAACGCCAGCGAGGTTGTCCAGGTGGCGAGTGCGGCCCCTACCGCTAACGCACAACCCACCCACACCACCGAACGCGGCAGCCACCGCAATAACTCTTGTAGGCGTCCGGCGAAAACCCACGCCAGCGCGTAGACGGCGGTCAATGTGAGGTGAACCGCCAACACCAGCGCATACCGGGTGCTGTAGCGCCCCAGCACGGTTGCCGGGTCGCTGCTATGACCGTAAAGTGGGTAAATACTGAGGACGTTCGCGAGCAACGCGGCGGTAATCAACGCACGAAAGGAAAGCTGACGGGGCATCACGACCTCTCCAAGATGAAAACACCCTCTATTATGGCCGTTGTGGGCGTGGTAGCGAGGGCGGATTCCAATGCTGATCCGGTGTGCGCCGAATGTGCTACAATCCGGGCCACGACATCATCATAGCCCGATCAGAAAGGGAGCATCATGAGCATCCAGTCCGACACCATTACCCAATTTCGCAAGCGATACAACGCAGACCCCACCATCGTGGTACGTGCGCCGGGCCGCGTAAACCTGGTTGGTGAACACACCGACTATAACGATGGCTTTGTGTTGCCGCTGGCGATTGAGCGTGAGGTGGTGGTGGCGCTACGCCCGGCGACGGACCCAGCCCGCATGAGTGTCTACGCGCTGGACTTCGACCAGTCGCTCACGCTGGCGCTGTCCGCGCCCGTTGAGCGTGGCGCGGGACCTGTGCGCTACGTCACAGGGGTCACACGGGCGCTACAAGATCGTTTCGGAACGGTGTGCGGCTGGGAGGGTGTCGTGGCGGGTAATGTGCCGATTGGCGCGGGGCTGTCGTCATCGGCGGCGCTAGAGATGGCGCTGTTTGTCGCTTACGAGGCGGTCAACGATTTTGCGCTGGCGAAAAGCGACCGTGCCAAGCTCGGCCAGTGGGTCGAAAACGCATGGTTAGGCGTGAACTCTGGCATTATGGACCAGATGGTCGTCGTTCATGGGCAGGCCGGGAGCGCGGTGCTGATTGACTGTCGTTCTTTGGAGACACAACTGGTCTCGCTGCCAACGGGAACCGCCGTCGTGATTCTGGACACGGGCACACGCCGCACACTGGACGGCTCCGCCTACAACAAACGGCGCGAACAGTGTGAGGCGGGGGCGGCCTTCTTCGGCGTGGCGGCGCTCCGTGACCTAACCGTAGCGGGCTTTGAGGCACGCGCAGCCGAGATGAACCCGCTGGTGATGCGGCGGACACGCCACGTCGTCACGGAGAATGCGCGGGTGCTGGCGGCACGGGACGCGGCCCGCGCCAATGACCCGGCCCAGTTCGGGGCGCTAATGCGGGCCAGCCACGTCAGTATGCGCGACGACTTCGAGATTTCTAGCGATGCGCTGAACGCGATGGTCGTCGCGGCGGACGCACACCCAGCCTGTTACGGCGCACGCATGACCGGGGGCGGCTTTGCGGGGTGTGCGGTGGCGCTCGTCCAGGCAGACGGGGCAGACGACTTTGCGGATAAGGTCGCGGCGGACTACGCCAAAGCCACTGGGAACACGCCAGAGGTGTACATCACACAGCCGACCGACGGCGCGGGTATTGTGGGATAGACATCAGCGACGAAAGATGTTACTTTTTATTACAATAAGCCGTAAAATATAAGACCAAGGAAGGGCAAATTATGCCAATCGACTTTTACTGGTTGTTAGAGGACAAAGTCTCCTATCTTGTCTTTAGCGGGGATGTCACCCTGGATGAGTTACATGAGGGGAATGCTGTTGGCATTGCCATGATGGAGAGCGCCCCGGATACGCTCTTGATCCACAGCATTCATGACGCGCACAATGTAACCAGCTTTCCGAATAGCCTGAAAGCTGTGATGGACACCGCCCGTACCTCCCGCGAACACCCGCAAATGGGGTGGTCCGTGAGCGTGGGGCTGGCAAACCCCATCACACGCTTTGTGGTGACGATGGTGGAAAAACTCACCCAAAGCCGCCAGCGCTATATCGACACGCTAGACGAGGCGCTGACGTTCCTCAACGACGTGGACCCGTCCCTGCCAGACCTACACGCTATCGACCGCACCCAGCTTACGTTCGTTAAGCGGGTGGAGGCTTCCCAGGCCGTCGCGCCCAGGGACAACTAATCCATCGTCACATAGGGGGGTGGTGAGTAGTGGTGGTTTTGGGGCGGCCTCGGCGGTACAATGCGCCGCGTTTGACGGAAATACGACAGGAATCCCCCTTATGCGGCGCATGGCATTGTTGGTCGTGGTGTTCGCGTTGGCGCTGGTCGCCTCCGCACAGAACGACACCCTCCAAACAGAAGACACCGAAATTTTCACACAGCTAGACGCCTTCGGCCTGGAGCGCGGGGTAGCACGCGGTACCGTCGTCAACGCCAGTGACGAGGCCGCATTCGCCGATGTCCAGGTGATTGCAGAGGTCTACGACGCGGACGATAACCTGATTGGCGAGGGGGTGGGCTTCCTGGTGAACCAGTGCGATAAGAACGTCCCGCTGGACTACGTGCTGGGGCCGGAGCGCGAACAGCGATTTGTCGCCCCGCTGGACCTGTTCGAGCCGGACGCCGAGGTTGAGCGCATCAATTACTCTGCAAGTGGGCGCGAGGTAGCCCCCGCTGAGGGCACTGGCGCGGTTCCCGTGGAGGGTATCACACCTGTGAGCACTCGCGAGGTAGCCCGTGTCGAGTGGTGGACGACCGACGCCGACGGCGAGGAAACCGAACCGCGCCTGCTCTACGGCGAGGGGTGCTATCGGGATGTTTTCACCAGCTACGACTGGTACGAGTATAACCCTGCCGAGGACAGCACGCAGGAGATTGAGCATCCCCGCGCCGAGGTTGCGCTGTCTGCCGACTTCCAAGAGGATATGGACCTTGTGGGGAGCTTCACCAACGAGGAGTTCGAGGCCCAGTTCAACCGCTCCGGCCTGACGTTCGAGCCAAGCGGACGCGAACGCGGTGTGTTCCAGACGGACATCAACACGCTGATTACCACCGAGTTCGACGGCGGCTTCCGGCGGATGATTGACGATCAACTGTTCCGCAGCACGCTTCAGGGCATCAACTGGGTGAACCAGGGGCGCTTTATCGCCTACTACTACGGGGCCTACGGCGACGGCGTGACCTATCTCGTTGCCAGCGTGGACGCCGCCTACTACTCTACCCCGGAACGCTTCAGCACGCCGTCCGTCACCATCCCAGAGGTAACGCCCAACATCGGCGGGGTCATTGTCAGCGGGACGTTCAACAACGACGAGACACCCGGCTTCTACGTGAAGGTGCCGTCGTCGGAGTTCTACACGCGCTGGTTCGAGTGGGAGAACCTGCCAGGGAACAACTACCCGGCCCCGGTGTACCGCTCACGCGGCGGCGCACAGCCCGAGGATGTGGTGTACTTCGCGCTGCCAGACGAGAACGACCAACCGCGCCTGCACTGCTACGACCGTCGTGAGGGTACGCTGCACGACTTGGCCCCGTTGCCGTTTGAGCTTGGCACCGAGGACCGCGCCTATATGACGCTGTCGCCGGACGGCACGCAGATTGCGCTGGGAACAAATGGGGTCAACGGCGGGGTATGGCTACTTGACCTGGACATCTACGACGTGTGTGTGGTGGAATATCGCCCTAGTTCAATGTGATTCGTACCATCGTGCGCCCGGCCACCTCGCGGCGTAGCGTCTCGTCGGACGGCGACTGCGAGGTGTCCACCATCACACCGATACGTGGCAGTGCCTCGTGGCCGTGTTTCGCCTCCCACTCGCGTGCGCCCGCCATCACCGCGTCTATGTCATCGGTGGGGTGGGCGGTCCCATAGTACAGTTCACCCTGGATTCGTACCTGGACCGACGCGCCGCCCGCCAGATTCTTCACCCAGCCCGCCCGCGTGAAACAGGTCACGGTATCGCCGTCGCGCATATAGCTCACGGGGACATGGTAGGTTTTGCCGCTTTTGCGCCCGGTCAACGTCAAAACCATAATCATCTCGCTCACGGCCCCGTGCATGGGGGAACGCAACAGCGTTTTCATAATGGTATTCATCACGACGCGCACCGGCTTCGGCGGCAGCTTATGCTCTGTGGACTGGGTTTCTAGGGGTTGGGTCTGGGTGGTCATGTGGGGCCTCCGTGTCTGTATACTCAGTTTTATTATACAGACTGGTCTACAAAACACGGTGAATGCTCCGTTAGAACCTCCAACGTTACAGGCCATCCACTGTTTGTCTCAGCCACGCCGCCAACTGCTCCGCGACGGCCTCCCAGCCTTCCTCCAGCATCATGTCGTGGGCCATGTTGAAGAACACCGCCTCCGTCCCGTAGACACGGGCCGTCTGCTGTTGCTCCTGGCGGGTGAAGATCGCGTCGTTGACGGCGGCCAACACGAGTATCGGGAAATCGTAGCGACGGGCGACCGGGGGGCGAAACATCCCGTCAAGTATCGCAATCCGCATCGACTCCTTCTGGAGTTTGGCATGATAGCGTTCGACATCAGCCTGCGGCATGGTCGGGGAGAAGAAGTGCTGACGTGCTTTCTGCGGGGTGGAGATGATCTCGTGCATATTCATGTTCCGCAATGCTCGCAGCAAGTCCGCCGGGTATTTGAGCATTAACCGCGTGGTAAAGGGCAATGTCCCATTAGTTGGGATACTGGCGACGAGTGCGGCTCCCGGCACCTCCTTCTCGTAGCGGTTCATGTACATCTGCGTGATGTAGCCGCCCATCGAGTGCCCAACGATGACCGGGTGTGGGCTGATGGACTCTGCGACCTGGCGCACATCCGCGATGTAGTCGTCAATGCCCGCCCACTGGCAGTCGCCCTCGCTCCCCGCATGACCGCGCAGGCTCAACGCATAGACATTGTGGCCGCGCTCTGCCAGATACGGCATGAACGTTTCCTCCCAGCACCACGCGCCATGCCATGCCCCATGAACAAACAAAACGGGTGTGGCCTTGGCGTCGGCGGCTGCGCTCTGGTGAAGTACCTCTAGTTGCATGTTGTGTCCTCTGTTATTCGGTTGATGTCTGCGCTGCGGATGCCTCAGCGTGCAACTGCTGCCGCCGGGCCAACTCGTCCGGCGTGAGGATCCACCCGGCGTCGCCAATCGTCACCCCAGCGAGGCGCATCGCACCACGCACCACGCGCTCACGCCCGCGTGTGGCCCGCAGTCCAATCTCCCTTCGCATCTGTAACATCGTCGCGGAGATATCCTCCGGGGCAGTGGCGGGGGCGTCGAACGGCGGGTTCATCCAGGCGTTGATGTTGCGGGTGTCGTCGGCGATATTCGCCAGGTCATCCAACAACAATTGTAGGGTATCTGGCTCGACAGTTTCGATAAATGCGGGGATGGTATCTTCTTCCGGGGTGTAGGCCAGGATAACGGCGACCTCCGGCTCCAGAATATCGGCGTCCCCCCGCGTCATGCGCCCTGTTTCGTACTGGCGATAGCCCTCGACGACTGCGCCCCGTGCCGACCCCGGCAACTTTTGGTGATGCCACTCGTAGAAGCGGCTGTAGTGGATCGTGTACTTGCCGGACAAATAGGTGGTGCTGCGGGTCAGTTGTTCCACCAAAAACACGGACACCGGGGAAACCAGCTTGTAGTCCCAGCGGGTGTGCCGCGTCATCCCGTTGGGCAGTTGGACCGGATCGTCCTCGTTTTCGTAGTAGTAAGGCAGTATCGTGTTGTCGAAACCCATCCTGTACACTCCCCGAACTAACAATATAACGATACACAAACAACTCTAACACAATGTTTGCTGCTTGTCCGTGAATATTATGATACACCGGGCAGACCTTTATGTTTGCTTATAGAATACCCGTTGCCACGCTGGGAAGCGCCGGATACGCTATCATGATAGCGTAACCCGTGCATCGACTTTACACACTGGAGAAAAATTCAATATGCGTAAACTACTGATTACCCTGTTGGCGGCAACCGCCTTGTTGGTCGCGGCCCTACCGGGCGCGGCCCAGGACGATGTCTCTGACACGGGCTTCGATACCCTGCTGGCCGCGATTGAGGCGGCGGGCCTGTCCGAGACAATTGCCAATGACGGGCCGTTCACGGTGTTCGCGCCGACCAACGCCGCCTTCGCCGCCGCACTGGAGGCGCTCGGCCTGACGGCGGAGGAACTGCTGGCGGACACCGACACGCTGACGAGCATCCTCACGTATCATGTCGTGGCGGGCGAGGTCATGGCGGCGGACGTGCTGGCATTGGTCGAGGAGGCCGAGGACGGCGTCGCTGAGGTGCCGACCCTCAACGGAGCCAGCCTGTCGATCTCCGTCGTGGACGGCGGTGTGGTCATCAACGACACGGCCAACGTCATCCTAACGGACGTTGAGGCTGCCAACGGTGTTATCCACGCGATTGATGCGGTGCTGCTCCCGCCGAGCGACGAGGAAGCCGCCGAGATAACTGAGGAGCCAATAGCCGAGGCGACCGAGGAGCCAATAGCCGAGGCGACCGAGGAAG
>CAYWZS010000040.1:0-18477 GCA_964462905.1 uncultured Anaerolineaceae bacterium | reverse complement strand
GAGGAGCCAATAGCCGAGGCGACCGAGGAGCCAATAGCCGAGGCGACCGAGGAAGCCGCCGAGATGACAACGACGACCGTTGTTGATTTGGCGATTGCCGACGAGAACTTTTCCATACTCGTTGACGCGGTTGTCGCGGCAGAACTCGTTGACGCCCTCAGCGCAGAGGGACCGTTCACGGTGTTTGCGCCCACCAACGACGCCTTCGGTGTTGCGCTGGACGGCCTGGGCCTGACGGCGGAGGAACTGCTGGCGGACACGGAAACGCTGACGAGCATCCTCACCTATCATGTCGTGCCGGGGAACGTGCTGGCAGCAGACGTGGTGGCGCTGATTGAGGAATCCGAGGACGGCGTCGCTATGGTCGAGACGCTGAACGGTGCGTCCATCAGCATCAGCCTGGACGGAGGCGGCAACGTGGTTATCAATGAGAGCGCAGTCGTGACGGCCACCGATCTTGAGGCCGATAACGGTGTGATTCATGTGATTGACGCGGTGTTGCTCCCGCCGAGCGACGAGGAAGCCGCCGCCGACATGGAGATGACCGAGGAGCCTGCTGCCGAGGAAGCCGCTGAGACATCTGAGGAGATGGGTAGCCTCGTAGACGTGGCAATGTCCGACGAGAACTTCTCCACGCTGGTAGATGCGGTTGTCGCCGCTGAACTCGCGGAGACCCTTAGCACGGACGGTCCGTTCACCGTGTTCGCGCCGACCAATGACGCCTTCGCTACGGCGTTGGATGACCTGGGCCTGACGGCGGAGGAACTATTGGCGGACACTGAGACGCTAACGAGCATCCTCACCTATCATGTCGTGCCGGGGAGCATCCTGGCCGCCGATGTGGTCGCGTTGATTGAAGGGTCTGAGGACGGCACCGTCAGCGTGGAGACCGTCAACGGCGCGTCGATCAGTATCGCGCTGAACGACGAGGGCAACGTCGTGATTGACGATGTCGCCGTCGTGACGACCACAGACCTGGAAGCCTCCAACGGGGTGATCCACGTTATTGACGCCGTGCTGCTCCCGCCGCCAGCGGAATAAGCACAACACATAGGGACCGGGCGTGTGATTTTCCCGGTCTCTGTTCCCCCTCACTGCACGGATGCTCGCTCATCTTGCGCTGTTCCCCCACCACGCGAAAAACCCAGCACGGTCATCCCGCCGGAGACGGCCCAGGCTACTCGGCCTCATCCGTTGCTTCCTCAGTGGCGTCGTCGTCAGCATCCGGCGTTTCCTGTTCTAACAGCGGCGTGACCTCTGGGTCGGCCTCCGCTGGGTCGTCGTAGCTGGGGCCGGTGATGTCTGCGTCGGGGTCCACCCCGTTGAAGTCGTAGAGTTCCACCACGAACTTCGTCGGTTCGGGGGCTTCCTCGGTCTCGGTGCCGGGGATTGTCACCTCTAAGCGCAGAGGCAGGTTATCCTCGACGGCGATATAGGCGTCAATAATCACCGGGTCCTCGGTCGTGATGATATAGACCAACAACTCGCTGACCTGGGGGCCGTCCGCCATGCCGCGCATGTGATAGACCGCTGTGCCGTCATCCAGGTTCTCCCGCCCGACCATCTCAATGTCGATCAGCGCACTAAGTGCCGCCTGAAAACCACTGTCCTCGGCGATGAGCGTCTGCGGGTTGAAGCCGGGTGCAAAGTAGAGTGTGTCGGTCCAGCCAGCGCCAGGGAGCCGCACCCACTGAAAATCGCCACGGGCCATAATGCCGAACTCGAACGGCAGCCGCACCAACTGGGCGCGGATTTGCCCCTGCAAAATATCCGGCGCGACGTAGTCCATCCGGGCGCGGTCAAAGAGGAGTTCACCCTCAATCACGTCAGATTCGATGTTATACGGCGCACCATCCTGGAAAATTTCCAGGCGGAACGACTCCGCCTCATTGATGTGAACGGCGGCAGCTTCGAGGAGCGGTAAGGGTTCTGGCAGGGGTTCGTTGCTGGTACCACATGCCCCTAGCACGAGGACAAACATGAGTAAGGCCAATCGGCGCACGGTAATCTCTCCCTGGATGATGGTATGGTGTGGTTTTGACGGTTATACGGGCGTCGTCTCTACAGCGTTGCATTATAGGGGGGTGTGGAGAGGGAATGAAGGAAGGAGTTACTGGCGTTTCATCTACACGGCTTGGGTTGACCCCCATCCCTAACCCTTCCCCCGTCAATGAAAGAAGGGAATAGCTTGTGTCACCTTGTTGTAACGCCCTGCAAGGTGACGTAACCGGGTGTGAGCGGCTCACCCGCCAGCCCACCGGGTAGCCGTTCCCCGGTGCGCCAGTTGTAGGCGACCAGTCGCAGCATGTAGTCCCCCGGTACCAACCCAGTGAGGTTCACAGTCGCGGCCAACGGGGTGTAGGGGCCGTCGGCTGCGCCCAGGCCCACGTCTGTCTGGGTCACGAGTGTTCCGTCCGTATCGAACAGGTGAAAACCGACGGAGAAGGTTTCCGGCGGTGGGGCGGGGGCCACACGCCAGCCCGTGTGCAGCGTGAGCGCGTCCGCTGTTTGCTCGGTTTCGATTTGCGTCAGTGTCAGCCAGTCGGCAAACGCCAGTAGCGGCTCACCACCGGGACAGTAGGCCGCCGACTGCGCCAGCAAGTCCAGCGATACCGTGTTCGCGTTGTGCCAGCGGCCACAGTCCACGTAGCCTGCTGCCGTCGTCTGTTGTTGGATGTAAGCGCGATTTTCATCTGTGTCCGTGAGCGGGTCGCGCACCCACCAGATACGCGGTCGTGCTAGGAGCGGCGAGAGTTGCTCGGTTTTCCAGTCGTCGAAGTGGTAGGTCGCCACCGCCCCGCGACGGTCGGTATAGGGGAAGCTGTAATAGCCGTAAGTTTCGGAGACAGTCCCCGTAAACAGCAGGCCGTCGGACGGTTCGCCCTGTGCGCCCATGATTGCGTTGACCTCGCGCCAGGCGACCTGTGGCCCCTCGTCGCCTGTGGGGAGCGTCATCAGCGTGTCGTCCAGTGTGACGATGACGCCGACCCCCGCCCAGGTGACCAGCAACACGCGCCCAGCCCACACACGCCCGTTTCCCAGCCCATATACTGCCAAGCCCACCAGTAACGCAGATGGCCCCGACGCCGCCATCAGGTAACGCACGCGCTCCGGGCGAAAGACACCCGCTGCCGCGTTGAGTGCCACCACCGCCGCTATTGTGCCGGCCAGCGCGAACCACACCAGAATTGCCTGTGGTCGGCGCTCCGGCTGGACCAACGCCCACACCGCGCCCACCGCTACCGGAAGCCACAGCAGGGGCCAGCCGTTGCTAAAGTAGGTCGTCCAGGCGTTCAGGATGCCAAGCGGGGATAGCACCGTTACGAACAGCGCCTCACGCTCCTGGTTAAAGGCGAATCCGCGCAGCAACACGGGTACCTGGGCGCTGAAGAGCAACGCGACAACAACGGCTAACCCGACGGGGAGCCACCAGCGGCGGTTTTTCGGGGCGAACAGCAGGTGATACAGGCCCAGCACAGCGGCAAACGGCGCGGCAAAGTAGTTGCTGTAGCCCAGCAGCGTCCCGGCTAACACAAAGCCGACCGCATCACGCGGACGGTTGCTGTTCATGAACACCAGCCGTCCGTAAAAGTAGAGCGCGGCACATACCGCCAGCGCCGCCAGCGTGTACACCCGGAACTTGTGCATGAAAGTGATGAAGTAGAGCGAGGTTGCCAGCGCCGCCGCCGCGCCGAGTCCTGCCTCCCGGCTGAACCAGATGGCCCCGGTACGATAGACGATAGCCATTGCCAGCAGCCCGGCCAGCAGCGCCACCGTCCGCGAGGCGAACTCGCTAGTGCCGACAAGTTGCCCCCAGGTCCAGGCGATCATCGGAAAGCCGAGCGCCTGGTCCGGCGACTCATGAGCGACGCGCTCCCACACGCCGACGGGCGACGCAATATCCGCAAAATGTGAGCCGCCCGTAACCACGAGGGTGCGGATTTCATCGTGGGAGAAGCTATCGTAGTCCAGGCGGGGGATCGTAACCGCCACCGCCCACAACAACACCCCCACCATCACCCAACTGACCTGCCGCATACCACCATCTCCCGTAGCTCACGTTCGACGGGGCATTGTAGCAGGGGTTGGCGGCTAGGGAATGCGGAGCACCTGCCCAACAAAGATCTCGTCTACGCCTGCCGCTTGTGTAGCCGAAGGAGGTGGCCGTCGCGCCGAAGTCCGGGAGGGTGCGCCGTAGGGATCTTAGCTGGCGGCGTAGGCCGTGGTCCCCGCGCCGTCGGTCACGGCACGGAGCGAGCCGAGGCCGTCGTGGTGGTGATAGCCCCAGGTGGCGCGATAGGGGGATTTCTTCTCACAGATGCGCTGCTGTAGAACACAGCCTCAACTTCAGCCGGATTTACCCCGTGAACAGATACGGCGACTTTCAGTCGCAGGTGATTCTACCCACTTTCAGTGGGTAGTCGTTCAAGCTTCTTATTTGCGCAACAAGGCCATCTAATGCGAATTGCCCTGTTTTCGCGGGGGAACCCTTGCTAGAGTGGGCCGCCGTGATGCGTTAGCACTTGAGGACCCTCAATGCAACATTCATTGAAAATTTTACAACTGACGGCTCTCGCTACGTTGATTAGCGCGTGTGGTGGCATCGTGGGGCCAACGGCCCAGGAAGCCACGCTACAAGCACGTAACAACGATCTCGGCACCCAGATCGCGGACCTGCGGCAGACGGCAACCGTTGAAATGGACCGCATGATGGTGACGGTTGAACACTCCGAGACGGAGGTGCGGTCAGTTGCGTTCCAGCGGGATGCGCTACGGGCGACGTTAATCGCACGGGGGACGGACGCGGGTTTCGTCGATGTGACGATCCCACAGGACGGAGCAGGGTTGCCGCCAGGGATCGACACGGGGAGCCTGTTACTGACACCTGCGCCGGGGGCTGCGGCACCGCCTGTCACCCCACCGGGGGCAGGTGACCCGAACGCGAGCGGCGTGGGTGACCCGGCAGCGGTGCTGGACCCCAACCAGGTCGAACAAGGAACACCGACAGCCGTAGCGCCTACTACGGGCGCACGCCTGGTTGACCCGGTATTGGCAACGGGTGTCCTCAACAACGATTGTGCAGCGAACAACTTCACCACGTTCGATTCCACGACTGAGGCAATCTACGTGGTGGCAACGGCGGTGGACTTCCCGGTAGGGACGACGGTCACAGCAAGCTGGAGCCGCGAGGGGACGGTACAGGGTAGCTATGACATCCCCTTCGACTTTGCGATTCAGCAGGCGTGTGTGTGGGCCTTTATCGACCAGTCGGACTTTCCGTTCACACCCGGTAACTGGACGGTGGAGATACTGGTGAACGGTCAGCCAAGTGTCGGGCCGGTGGCGTTTACCATCACGGGTGAGGCTCCTGCTGCTGCCGAGGCCCCTACGGACGATATCGCGGGCGGTCAGTAACGGTCCCGTCCATATGAACAGCGGCAACCACCCCAAACAGTCGGTAGACAGACCGGCTGTTTAGGTGTTCTGATTTAGACCGCTACATTATCCGATAACGAGATAGGATCACTTTATGGGCATGAGCGGCGGCATGTACCGCTATTTATTCAACAATAGCGATGATACCAAGGGGAAAAAGGTAACGTGGGGGTTGGTCAAGCGGGTGCTGGCCTATGCACGCCCTTACACCAAGCAAATCATCCTGATGTTTGGGGCGATTTTGTTCAGCACGGGGCTGGGACTGTTGTCCCCGTTGATTATCCGTGAGTTGATCGACAACGTGATCCCCAACGGCAACCTGACGCAGTTGAATCAACTGGCGTTGATACTAGTGATGATTCCACTTGTGAGTGCGGTGTTCAACGTTTACCAACGCTGGCAGAACGCCAAAGTTGGCGAGGGGGTGATCTACGACCTGCGGGTGGCGCTCTACGAGCACATGCAGAAGATGAGCCTGCGCTTCTTCACCAACACACGCACCGGCGAACTCATGAGCCGCCTTAACAACGATGTGGTGAACGCGCAGGGGGCCATCAGCAACACGATTGTTGAGATCATCACCAACTTGCTGACGGTTGTCGCGACGCTGGCGGTGATGCTCACGATTGAGTGGCGACTGACGATCATCGGGCTGCTGGTGTTACCGGGTTTCATCTTCTTTGCGAACCGAGTCGGCCAGCGGTTACGGGCGCTCATCCGGGGGGCGATGGAACTCAACGCGGATATGAACGCCCGGATGAACGAAACGCTCAACGTAAGCGGGGCGTTGTTGGTGAAGCTGTTCGGGCGGCGCGAGGACGAGAACCAGGGCTTTGAGAGGGACGCGGCTGATGTTCGCGATATTGGGATTGAGCGGGCGTTTGTCGGGGTGCAGTTGTTCGCATTTATCGGGCAGATTGGCGCGATTGGGACGGCGGTGGTGTTCTGGGTGGGTGGCTACTTCGTCATTACCTCGGATGCACTGACCGTCGGGACGATTGTGGCATTCGGACAGTACCTGGCGCGGCTGTACGGGCCATTGCAGGCACTCGCGACGGCTCCTGTGACGTTCGTAACCTCGGTGGTGAGCTTTGAGCGTGTGTTTGAGGTCATTGACCTGCCCCTGGATATTCACGAAAAGCCAGACGCGCACAAGTTCCAGAAGGTAAACGGTGAGATCATCTTTAAAGACGTATCATTCGACTATAACGCCGTACAAGGTGGCCTGTTGAGCGATGTGGAACGTGTGGGGCAGGCTGGTGAGCATACGAAGTCCGGTAAGCGCAAGGGGAACGAAAACGGCAAGCCTACGAACGATGACGGCACCCCACCGACAGAGGATGCCACAGCAGACGCAACAGAGGGCGTGCGGCATCAGGCGCGTGAGCGTGCGCTGACAGACATCTCATTCCACCTGGCACCGGGCGAACTCGCAGCACTGGTGGGGCCATCTGGCGCGGGCAAAACCACGATGACCTACTTGTTGCCGCGCCTGTACGACCCGACCGAAGGCCACATCAGCATTGACGGCCATGACCTGCGTGATGTGGCGCTGGACTCACTGGCGGAGAACATTGGTATGGTGACGCAGGAGACGTACCTGTTCCACGATACCCTTATGAACAACATCCTCTACGCCCGCCCAGACGCGACAACAGAGCAGGTCCATGAGGCAGCCCGTGCTGCCAACATCCACGACTTTATCATGGGACTGCCGGAGGGCTACGACACCGTTGCCGGGGAGCGGGGATACCGGCTGAGTGGGGGCGAGAAGCAACGTATCGCCATTGCGCGTGTGATCCTGAAAGACCCGCGCATCCTCGTGTTGGACGAGGCCACCAGCCACCTGGACAGCGAGAGTGAGGCGCTGATCCAGGACGCGCTGAGCCGGGTGATGGTGGACCGCACCGCGCTGGTCATCGCGCATCGCCTCAGCACAATCCGGGCTGCGGATGTCATTCTGGTGATGGACCGAGGGCAGATCGTGGAGCGCGGCACCCACGACGAACTGCTGGCGCTGAACGGGTTGTACGCCGAACTCCACGCGACGCAGTTCGTCCAGGAAGAATCCGGTGCTGACGCCGAGGCCGTGCCTGTGGAATAATAGGGAAGCGTGGGCGGGGGTACGACAAACCCGCCCATCAACCTGACCATAATCCCCCGGAGCCGCCACCGTGCAGCAGCCTCCCACCCCGCTTGAACCCATCGAAATTCACTACTACTACGCGTGCAGTTGGATCATCAACCAGCACGGGATCAACCAGTTTCGTGATATAGCTGATACAGCCGTCGAACTAGGGATCGACCTGCGCGTGCGGCGCATGTTCACGGACCAACACGGCTACGTGATGTATCCGTTTACGGTGAAAGTGCCGGACGAGGCGGCGCTACGCACCTTCTTGGCACAGGTCGCGGCAGGGGTGGGCATGGAGGAATGGTACATCGTCAACGTGGCCTACTACGAGCAGGGGGTGTCTTTTGCGGACAATCTCACCACGGTGCTGACGCAGATGCCCCGCTGGGAGGAACAGATGCGGAAGTACGCCGAGCACAACGCCGGGGTATACGCGGCGCTCCAACAGCAGACGCCAGATGATACCCAGGTGGACTAGCACCGATGACAAGCAAGGCACCTGGACCCACCTTCGACATCCTGGCGGAAAACCAACACGTCAACTACGGGCGAGGAAAAACGCTACCCAGGGGCGTATGGCGCTGGTATCACGCGCTCTTGATGCTCATTGGGACGTTCGTGGCATTGTTCGGGAGCCTGTTCGCGGTGCTGTACTTCGCCGCTGAAGATGCGCCGACGGACACATTGCGGGTTGTACAGGGTTTCGCCGCGTTCGCCGTGATGACGCTCGTGGTTGGGTGCCTTGCGATTGCCGCTCGCGTGGACCTGCGCGACATCGGGTGGCGAGCGTCACATCCGATGTGGGTCACACAGGCCCTGGCGATGGTGGTGCCGTTGCTGGTGTTACGGATGATGATCCTGTATACGGTGGTCCCGTTCATCGTCCCCTTGCTGCCGGATACCCCGGTGCAAGATGAGCCTGTTGTTGAACAGGTGCAGGAGATGGCGATGAGTCCGACACAGGAGATGGTTGTGGCACTCGCGACGATTGTGCTGATTGCGGTAGGCGCGGGCGTCGTGGAGGAGGTTCTGTTTCGGGGCGTGCTGCATCACTGGCTGCGGAATCACATGGGATTCTGGGGTGCGGCGCTTATCAGCGGCTTGATTTTCGGCGCGGTTCACATGAATATCCCGCAATTTGTCACCGCGACTGTGTTGGGCATCGTTGCCAGTTGGCTGTATGAACAAAGCGGCTCATTGCTCCCGCCGATGGTCTTGCACACTGCCAATAACTTCATCGCACAGGGGTTATCCTACGTCGGCATTGCACTGGGTGGGCACATCCTCTTCTGATTCCTCAACATTCACGGCGAACAAAGGAGCAAATATGGTCGATCAATACATGGTGGTTGGGCTGGGCAACCCCGGCAGGCAGTACGAGAACACGCGACACAATATCGGGTGGCACGCGCTGGACACAGTGGCGAAACGGTACCTGCTCAAATACGACGAGACACAGTTCAAGGCGATTTTTTCCAAGGCGACGATCCAAGAAAAGCGGGTGTTGCTGGTCAAACCGCAGACGTATATGAACCTCAGCGGGCAGGCGGTGCAACCCCTCGCCAGCTACTACAAAATCCCAACAGAGCGGATTCTGGTGGTCAACGATGATTTGGACATTGACTTCGGAATGATCCGGCTGCGAGCCAAGGGGGGCGCAGGCGGGCAGAAGGGGCTGAAGGACATCATGAACCGACTGGGGACGCAAGAGGTCAACCGACTTCGCATCGGCATTGGGCGTCCGCCGGGGAGAATGCCCGCAAAAGCCTATGTGTTGCAGAAGTTCCACGGTGACGATGAGATCATGGCAGCGCAGGTGGCAGACCGGGCGGCAGACGCGATTGAAAGTTGGCTTTCGGCGGGAATTGAACTCACGATGACGCACCACAACAACAACACGGTGGACGACGACCGCGTGGGGATCATTAAACCGCCGCCAGCGGAGCCGGAACCTGAATCCAAGCCGGAGGAAAACTAACGATGGCGTCGTTTGAGGAGGAATACTTCGACGTGCTCAAGGCGATTGAGACGGCCATCGTCACAACCTACGCCGCCCAACCTGAGGCAAAAGACCGCCATGTAGAGGCGGCGCTCAGTGGCCTGATTCGCACCTACAACGCCGCACTCAAAAACAAGAAACCGCCACGTTTGAAGTTCAACGCGACGGAGCAGGCGTTGTTTGACAGTGTACAGACGGTGATGCAGGCGTTTATGTCAGCGGGCGACCTCACACAACCGGAGCGCACGCTGTCAGTTGACGAGGCGGCGGGGTGCGTAAAGCGCATCCAGCGGTCTGTGGGGCAAATGATGGCCGCTGGCGGTCCCAGCGGCACTAAATATCTGGAATTTGTGCGCGATTACCAGAACAAGGCCGGGGAGGGCTAGTCGCCGCCCTCGGCAAGCGGTTGTCCTGTCGGCGGGGGTTGCTGCTTCCGGCGACCGGGCAACGGAACCTCTAGCAGCAGAATGCTCCCGAGAATGATCGCCCCGCCAATCAACTGCGGGATCGTTAACACTTCCCCAAAAATCAGATAGGCTAAACCCAATGCAATTGCTGGCTCCACGGACGCGACCAGCACAAAGCGGGACGCACCTATCAGAGAAATGCTCTCATAGATGCCAACGATCGGCAACACCGTACACATCATCGCCAGGCCGAACAGGGACGCGAGCGTTTGCCAATTGGGGATGGGAGCCAGCCCCAACACGACCAACAACGGCACGACTGCGAACAACGCCCCCGTCAACGTCCAGGCGGAGGCGCGGGCCTTGGCACGAACGCCGCGAATCACTTTCCCCTGGAAGATATTGTAGGCCGCGATAATCGCTGCGTTGTAAAGCGCCACCAGAATCCCTATGAAGTAGGTCCCCGTGAACGCTAAATCAACATCATTCGGGTTGAGAATCATCAGCCCGACGCCGAACAACACCATACCCAGCACAATCCAACCCCGGAACGGCAGGCGTTCCCCCATGAAAGCCGAAGCTACCAATACCATCGCCGGATAGGTGCGGAAAAGCACGACATATACGCCCGTCTCAATCAGTGAAAGGCCGTAGAAGGCGGCTAGTGCCCCAGTCAGAAGCATTACACCCAGGCCCATGAGCTTCCAACGTGGGAGCCGCTCGTCGCGGCAGGCATTACCCACCGTGCGGTCCCGCACCAGCAGCAACCCCCAGAACACCGGCACAGCCATCATGAAACGCCACCCGGCGATGTCTATCGCGCTGAAGGCGCTGTACTGGTAAATCCATTTGGTGTATATAGGCAGGAAGGCGTAGCCGCTGGCGGCGGTGAGGGCAAACAGGATGCCGTTACGTGTGCGCTTATCCATAAGGCGGGTTAGGTCACTTTCTGTTGAGAAGTTGTATGGTCAGGTGTGCGCGCAAACGGGTTGGGGAGCCACCTTGGTCGTGTTTTGAGTTCGAGTACAGGCACGCTTGCGAGGATGAGTACCCCACCGACAACCTGTAGCCAGACCAAGCGTTCACCGAGTAGCGCGAATGCCAGCAACAATGTCAGAACGGGACCGACGGACGCGAGCAGCGAAAAGCGGGATGCACCCAGCCGAGAAACCGCCTCGTACATCGTGAAAATGGGCAACACGGTACACAGGACCACCAGCCCGGCCACGTTGAGCGTTCCGGCGGTGTTGGTCGGCGCATGAAAGCCCCCGAACAACAGCCAAACTGGGAATACCGTTAACAGGGTTCCGGTCATCGTCCAGGCGGAGGCGTGTGCCTTGGACTTCACGCCCCGGGTGAACTGCTGCTGGCCCAAGTTATACAGGCTGATAACGAATGCGTGAAACAAGGCGATCCCAATGCCGAGCATTTCTGTGCGCCCGACGGACAGCGTGAACACCTCTGGCCGCATCATCACAACACCAATTAGCACCATGACCAGAGCAAGCCATCCCCGTGTCGGGATATGCTCGTGTAAGAACACTGCCGACAGAAGTATGACCATCGCAGGTTGGGTTCGCAGGAGCACGATGTAAAGGCTGGCGTCTAGGTAGCTGAGGCCGAAGGCGATACACAGCGCCCCGATTGCCAGCAGGAATCCCAACAACAGGAATTTCCAGTGGGTGACTGCATCGGCTATCTTGGTTGATGGGAAAATCGTCTGACGACCGTACAGTAACAACCACATGATCGGCACACCTGCCAGAAAACGCCAACCCGTCACGTCGAACGGTTGCAGGGTACTGTACTCGTAAATGAACTTGGTGAAGATTGGCATGAAAGCATAGCCCGAAACTGTCGTCAGGGCGAAGGCCAATCCATCGCGGGTGGTGGTGTCCATGTGAAATTATCCGTTTTCGCGTACTGTGTTTTGGACCGGCTTGCGGCGCGGGCGCAGCCGGACTTCCAGGATGAGAATGCTAATGATAATGAGGATGGCCCCGGCCCACTGCACGGGCAACAACCGCTCCCCCAGGAAGCCATAGGCTAGCAGGATGACCAGGGCAGGTTCCAGCGTACCGACAATGGCGGCCCGGCTAGCGCCGAGCTTCGTGATGCCCATTGTCAGGCCGAAGATCGGCACGGTTGTTCCTAACGACCCCATCCCCAGGAACAACAGCCACGTTCGCATGGAGTCCGGGACTTGTAGCCCGGCCACGACCACAGCGGGTAACACGAGCAAGGCCGTCCCCGTGAGGCTGTAGGCCGAAATAAGCGGCGTGGTGGGGTGCCCGCGTGAGACGTAGCCGACAGTAATCATGTAGAGCGCGACAACTAGCGCATTAAGCAACGCCCACAGCACCCCACTGACTGCGCCCAGGTCCAGGTTGAGCGAGAAAATCTCTGGTGCGGTCAGGACAATACCAGCCATTGTGAGTGCCAGCGCGACCCACCCACGCAACGGCAAGCGTTCCCCCATAAGCGCGGCAAGCATCCCGGTCATGGCCGGATAAGTGAAGAACAGCACCACGTATAGCGAGGCGTCCAACCGTTGTAGCCCGAACACCGACGTGAGGGCCGCCGCCGCAAAGAGAATCCCGGTGAGCAATAGGCGCACGCGTGGCAGTTGACGTTGTAGCTTGTTCGGTTCCACGTAGCGCGTCCACAGGGATGACAACAGCCACATCATCGGGATCGCAATCGCATAGCGCCAGAAAATGATGTCGATGGGGTTGAAGTCGCTCCCCTCGATGATGAATTTCACGAATATCGGGTAGGCGGCGAAGCTCAGAGTTGATATGAAAATGTAGATAATGCCGATGCGTGTGTCGCGGTCCATAGGGCTGTGGGTTTCCCGGTTGGCGGAGCGTATCAAATGCTCCCGCGTGCAATACGTCACAGCGTATCATGCTCAAGGTAGACCATGTATGCCCAATGTGGGGTATATTGCGAACCCTTCACGTCCTTTTCGCAAACGCTCATGCGCGGTATACACTCACAAATTAGACCAGATGAGCCATTTTCCACCATGCCAACACAGCAGCGGGGACGTTCGCCGTCTCGCAAGGTCAGTCTGACGAAGGACGAAATTGCGGTGGTGGCGGGGCGAGTATAATAGAGGCAAAACAGGAGGTTGAACCATGTACGCTGAACAACTGGACAGCGAATTACCCCGCATGACCGAGGCGGAATACCTGGCTTTTGCCGACGAACAGGCGTTCAAATACGAATATAGTGCGGGTCACGTCTATGCGATGGTGGGCGGTAGCGTCCGGCATGGCGCGATTACGGGCAGTGTAATCACCCATCTGAGTATCCTGTTGCGGGAGCGCGACTACACCGTCACCAGCTCTGATGTGCGGGTGTACATTGCCCATAAACAGACGTATCGCCACCCGGATGTCACCGTGTTCTGTGGCGATCCGGTCTATCGGGAAGGGCGCACGGACACGCTTGTCAATCCGGTGCTGCTGGTTGAGGTGCTCTCGCCGGGCACGGCGCGGGTTGACTACAGCGAAAAGCTCGCCGAATACACGCGCATCAGCAGCCTGCAAACCTATGTGCTGGTGTCTCAGGATGAGCCGAAAGTGGAGGTTTACCAGCGACATGACGCGGAACAGTGGCTCTATACCTCTGTGATTGGGTTAGACACCGAAATCACGGTGTCGGTAGCTGGTACAGAAGTCCGACTGTCGCTGGCGGAAATTTACCGCCGCGTGCGCTGGGATGAGGATGCACAGCCGGACGAAGAATCAACAGACACAGGCGACCCGACCGAATGAGAATCCCGTATGTCATTGACAACCAGACTTATCAACTTGCCGGTGCGCTCCAGGGTCTGACAGACGACGAGATCGCGGTGGTGGAGGGGCGGGTGTAATAGAGAAAAATAGGAGGTTGAACCATGACGCTCAATGAGATACTGGAACAGGCCAAACAACTTAGCCCCGCCGAACGGCGCGAACTGTCGCAGCAGTTGCAGGCGCTTGACGAGGCTAATACAACGGAGGCAGATCAGTGGATCGCGCAGTTTGAGGCGGCTGTCATCCGTCATGTCGAGATAAATGAGGCTCCATCTATCCGCCGCAAGGACTGGTACGGCGACGATGGCAGGTAGGGCATTTGTCGATACCAATGTGCTGCTGCGCGGGTTTGTCCATCAGTTTCCAGAATCAAAAGTTTGCCGGGCAGTGATTCAAACCCGTTAGGATGCAGATATTGATCTGTGGATTAGTCAGGTAGTGCGGGAACTGCTGGTACAGCTCACGCACCCTCACAACGCCGCTCACGCCGGATGAAGTCCAGACTTTGCTGAAAACCTTGCTGACGCTGTTCCGGATTGCGGATGAAACCAGCGCGACCACCCAGACCTTGCTCCTGCTGCTGAATGATTACCCCGTCAGCGGCAAGCAAATCCACGATGCGAATATTGTCGCAGCGATGTTGACGAACGGGATTGACACCCTGCTCACGCTCAACGCGGCGGACTTCAACCGCTACAGCAACAAAATTCAGGTGGTCGTCCCCGGTCAGGAAACAGAACCGGACAACTGATAATCGTCGCCTGATTAAATCGGAGGCGGGCGCACGGGCCATCATGGACCTGCGCGATTGGTATGATCGCCAGTGGACTGTATCGCGTGACTTCAAGACGATCTAACCGACCTGTTGGCGATGTCCAAGTTCAGCGGCCACGAGTACACGCCCTACGAAATCTACATGAAGGCGCTCTACACCTATTTCGCAGACGACATTGACACCGACAGCGGCGGCGATGTCACGCGCACGGCCATCGACCTGGCCGAGTTCCAGGAGGACGCGGTTCGCAAGGCACGGCAAATCCTACGGAAGTACGACGGGGTGATGATTGCGGATTCGGTGGGGCTGGGGAAAACCTGGGTTGGTAAGCGGCTGTTAGCGGACTACGCCTATCACATGCGGCAGAAGGCGCTGGTTGTGTGTCCCGCTGCCCTGCGGGCCATGTGGCAGCGTGAACTACGAGCAGCCACCATCGCTGCCGAAGTCGTCTCTCAGATGGTGCGCGTAAAAAGGTGATTCTGCTCACGGCAACGCCCATCAATAACACCGTATTTGACCTCTATAACCAGATCAACCTCTTTACCGGAAACAATCTGTCCTACTTTGCCGGGGCGGGGATCGCTGACCTCTATCGCTATTTCCTGGCAGCACGCAAAGCCGCCAGCGACCGGACTCACCCGGCTCACACGGATGTTTTGGCGTCCCTTTAGTGGACGCGCTAGGCTGTAGCCTGGTTTTAACCGCAGGCGGCTTACTTTTAGACATTGTAGCATCGAATGGTCCCGAACCCTGTGAGAGACACGCCGTTGCACGTTGGGCGCGGTATCGCTTATTATGCAAGCAACCCTATCCCGTTTGGTGCGAGGTGATGTGATGCGCGGTCTATCGGTTCGTATCGTTGCAATGTTGCTATTCGGAATGATTCCGGTCACTGCTTTTCAGTTTACGGCAGGGGCCGAGGACGTGTCATGTCATGTTCACGCGCCCCTAAACCCGGACGCCTGCCCCGCGACGTTGCGCGTACCGGCGCTGGACCTCAGCACGCCGTTGACGGCCTTCCCGGTGGCGGACGGCACCTGGGAGATTTCGCTGTGGGAAGCACAGGTCGGCCACTTTCAATACACGGACTGGTTCGGCAACGGGAACACGGTACTCGGCGGCCACGCGACCTACCCCGGCGACGTGCCAGCGATTTTCTATGACCTGGACACGTTGGAACCCGGTAATCTGATCTTCGTGGACTTGCCAGACCACACCCTGATCTACATCGTACAGCGTGTCTACGTGACGAACTACCGTGATCTGTCGCCCATCCACAGCACCGAACATGGGCGGCTGACGCTCATCACACGGACTGGTTCGGCAACGGGAACACGGTACTCGGCGGCCACGCGACCTACCCCGGCGACGTGCCAGCGATTTTCTATGACCTGGACACGTTGGAACCCGGTAATCTGATCTTCGTGGACTTGCCAGACCACACCCTGATCTACATCGTACAGCGTGTCTACGTGACGAACTACCGTGATCTGTCGCCCATCCACAGCACCGAACATGGGCGGCTGACGCTCATCACCTGTGATACGCCGTCGTTCGACCCCGAAACCGGGACGTATGCGGACCGGGTGGTGGTGCAGGCGGTGCGGCTGCGATGACGCCTGTGTGCTGGCGTTACACGGTCAGCGTCCATAGTTGAAAATCCCCATCGCAGTGCTATAACAGGGGCCGCCCTGTTGACCATTTCGAGAAAGACCCGCCACCATGCCCCACTCGCCAAACCTCCGCCGCACGCTCTGGATTGTCGCCTGCTTGCTCCCGTTGGTTGGCGGGGTGGCCTACGTCGGCCAGTTCGCTATGAGCTTCCCGCGTTGGGACCAACACGAGACGACAATTGAGGCGGTGGAGGGGATGCTGGACGGCGACCTGACGTTCGCAACGCTGGCACAGTCCAACTACGGCCATCGGATCATCCCGCCGTTGCTCACATCGGCGCTGCTGGCCCCGCTCACAGACTGGAACCTGATTGTTGAGGCCTATGTCGGCTACACGCTGCTGATTGGCGTCTATGTGTCGCTGGTGTTCACGCTGCGCCATGTGAACACGCCGCGTCCGTGGTTGGCGGCCTTGGTCGTGAGCGTGGTTGTGTTCAGTTTGCGCCAGCGCACCAACTTGATCTGGAGCTTTAACGCGCTTCAGTGGTTTTACATGGAGATGTTCATCGCGCTGACGGGCTGGGCTTTTATCACGCGCCGCGTCGGTTGGGTCGGCCTGGGACTGACGGCGCTGTTCACCGCGCTGACTGTGAGCGCGTCCGGCGGGGGATTGGCGCTGTTGCCGCTGGTGTTGGTGCTGATGTGGCACCGTGGGTATCGGAGGTCGTGGCACTTCGTCGCCTGGGTCGGGTTTGCCGTGCTGACATTCTGGCTGTTCAGCTACGGGCAGGCCCCCGGCGAGGACACGGTATCCCCGCTGCAAGTGCAGCCTGTCGCGAACTTCTGGTTTATGACGACCTGGATCAGTAGCGCGTTCCTCCCACTGCCAAACACCACGCCGCGCATTGTGCATCTGCTGGTGGCCGGGGCGGGTGTGGGGCTGGTGGCGCTGAACGCGGTGTTGCTGATCCGCACACGGGGCGCAGGGGACCGGGCGGTGGTGTGGATGGCGTTTCTGGTCGGCTATGCGCTGGTCTCCGGCGTGATGACGATGCTGGGGCGCAGTGATGTGTGGTGGGCGGGCGCACAGTCACGGCTGTACTCTATGAGTGTGTTTTTCTGGGTGGCGGTGGGGGTTTCGGCGGTGACCGTGCTGGATCGTTGGCGTGGTGGGTTGCGTTGGCTGAACGTGACGGCGCTCACGTTGATTGTGTTCGGTCAGGTCGTCGTCGCGGTTGTGCAGTGGACCGCACCGAACCCCGAAGGCTTGGTCGGCAACCTGCGCCGTGAGCGCGACGAACGCTGTTACTGGACGTACCTCATTGACCGCAGCCCAACCTGTTTGAACACGCTAGACCGTTGGGGGATTAGCAAGCTGGTCCCGGCCTGGGAGAACTTGTGGGAGCGCCGCCTGACGGTCTACGCCGCCTACGACGACATGAACCCGGTGAGCGCACAGATGCCGGACGTGTACCTGCCGGGGGAGGCGGTGGTCGTGAGTGGGCCGCAGCCCTACCAGCAGGTTCGCGCCGTGACGTTTCAAGATTGGCGCGTGCCGGGGCGGTTGATGGTCGAGCCGCCGTTTGCGCCGTTTGTGCAGGCGGTCCCACCGGATGACCTGTTGCGGATCATGGCGGCGGACGTTCCGGCGAACCCGGCGTTATTCGAGAGCGCGGGAACGGTCGTCGCGGGGGATGACCCCACAGCGGCGATGTTGGCGGATTTTGCGGCCTTCGTTCGCATGGAGCCGCGAGTTTGGGCGCTACGCGCCGCCTCGCCGGACGACTTCGACGCCGCCTACCGCGAGGTACTGGCGGAGACACACATGCCGGTTCCCATCGCGGGGGTCCACTGGCGCACGACGGGCTATGAGGATGTGACGCTGTGGCTGCGCCAGCCGACGGAGGCCGCTCGTTTCGGCGACGATTTCGTGTTGGAGGACTGGCGCATCACGACGCCGACGACGGTCAACGCCTGCGCGACGTTGGAGGTAGAAACGATCTGGCGGACGGACGCGCCGCTCCCCGAAAATTACTCGTTGGCGCTGGTGCTGGCGGACGCGGACGGGATCGGTGCCGCACGAACGGACGCGAACCCAGCGGGCTACACAACGGGCGTGCTTGAACCGGGGGTGCAGTACGCCGGGACGAACGATCTACTAGTGGCCTGTGAGACGCCGCCGGGGGACTACAACCTGCTGCTGGGCGTGTACGAGCCAGGAACGGGCGCGGCACTCCCCGGTGCCTGGGCGGACGGGCGCGACGGCGGCGACCTGCTTTACCTGATGGGGATCACGGTGGAGTAGGGAAA
>CAYWZS010000039.1:0-32940 GCA_964462905.1 uncultured Anaerolineaceae bacterium | reverse complement strand
AATTTAGCCGAATCTCATCCGCGACACTCTTCTCCGCCTTGATCTGCCGCAACTCCACAATCTGATCACGTAGCGCCGCCGCCTTCTCAAACTCCAAACCCTTCGCTGCCACCTGCATCTCCGCCTGTAAGTCGCGAATCATCTTGTCCAAATCCTTCACGGACAGGTCTAACGGCGAAAGCGTCGGGCCACCACGGGCATCAATTTCTGCTGCTTCCAGTTCTTCCTCGCTCATCATGGCCTTCACCCGGTCGTTCAAGTCCTTGATCTCCTTGACGATAGCACGTGGCTCAATGCCGTGCTTCTGGTTGTGAGCATGTTGAATCTCTCGACGGCGCGTTGTCTCCTCCATCGCGCGTTTCATCGACGGCGTGATCTTGTTGGCATACATAATCACGCGCCCCTCAATGTGCCGCGCTGCACGTCCTATCGTCTGGATCAATGCCTGTTCCGAGCGCAAGAACCCCTCTTTGTCCGCGTCCAAAATCGTCACGAGTGACACTTCTGGCAGGTCCAGCCCCTCACGCAACAGGTTGATCCCCACCACCACATCATAGACGCCCAAACGTAAATCACGCAGAATCTCGATGCGCTCCAACGTGTCAATCTCCGAGTGGAGATACTGCGCCTTAATACCCAACTCGTTGAGGTAGCCCGCCAGCTCCTCGGACATGCGCTGCGTCAACGTGGTGATGAGCGCCCGCTGGCCGTTCTTGACCCGTGCCGCAACCTCTTGCAACAGGTTATCCACCTGACCATCCACCGGGCGCACCTCCACTACCGGGTCGAGAATCCCCGTCGGGCGAATGATCTGCTGCACAACCCGTTCCTCAACCTCCTTCTCATATGGCCCCGGCGTCGCGGATACATACACAATCTGATTGAGGCGGTGGTTGAACTCCTCGAACTTTAGTGGGCGGTTGTCCAACGCACTCGGCAGCCGGAACCCGTAGTCCACCAAGGTCTGTTTACGCTGGCGGTCCCCGTTGAACATGCCACGCACCTGTGGAACCGTCATGTGGCTCTCATCAATCACCAGCAAGAAATCCTGCGGGAAGTAGTCAATCAGGGTCCACGGTGGGCTACCCGGCGCACGCTGGTCCATGTGACGGCTGTAATTCTCAATACCACTCGTATAGCCCACCTCGCGAATCATCTCCAAATCGTAGTTCACGCGCTGTTCTAGCCGCTGCGCTTCCACGAGCTTGCCCTCGCCCTTGAGCAGCTTAAGATGTTCTTCTAGCTCATCCTCAACATCCGTTAGCGCCTTACGCATCCGGTCCTCATCCGCGATAAACTGCTTGGCCGGGAACACCGTAATCTTGTCGTGTTTCTCCAGCACCTCGCCTGTCAATGTGTCGAACTCGGTGATACGGTCCACCTCATCGCCAAACAACTCGATGCGATAGGCTGTCTCGCCGTAAGCCGGATGTACCTCCAACACATCACCCCGCGCCCGGAACGTCCCTCGCCGTAGGTCCATGTCATTACGGCTGTACTGCAACATCACCAACCGCCGTAGAATGTAGTCGCGCCGCATTTCCGTCCCGGTCACAATATCAACGGTGGCCTTCTTCCAGGCGTTCGGGTCCCCAATACCATAGATGCACGATACCGACGCTACAATCAACACATCCTGCCGCGACAGCAACGAGGCGGTAGACGCCAACCGCAGGCGCTCAATCTGCTCGTTGATGTCCGTCTGCTTCTCGATGTACAAGTCATGGCGCGGGACATAGGCTTCCGGCTGGTAATAGTCATAGTAGCTCACAAAATACTCGACCGCGTTCTTCGGGAAGAACTCTTTAAACTCAGCGTAGAGTTGGGCCGCCAATGTCTTGTTATGGGCCAACACAAGCGTTGGACGCTGCACCTCTTGAATCAAATGCGCGACGGTAAACGTCTTACCCGTCCCAGTTGCGCCTAGTAGGGTTTGGTGGCGTATTCCCTTCTCAACACCATCGACCAATTGCTCAATCGCTTTTGGTTGGTCACCTGTCGGGGAAAACTCAGAATGGACCTTAAACTCAGGCATAGGTGCAGGGAACTCCCGTCTGATTAGAACAGAGGTGCTATTATAGCATTTAACCTTCGCATTTGGGCGACAAAATGTGGCTAACTACAGGTTAAAGACGGTATGCTCTAGCAAATTTAATCTCAGCGGAGTTTATCTAACGATGCAACCAACATCTTTTGACTTCCACTCACGGCGTTCAACTGTTGTTGCCCGGCGGGGGATGGTCGCCACAAGCAACCCGTTGGCGGCACAGTCTGGCCTAGCAATTTTGCGGGCTGGGGGTAATGCTGCTGATGCAGCTATCGCCACCGCCGCCGTTCTCAATGTCACAGAACCCGCATCAACGGGTATTGGCGGGGACTGTTTCGCGCTCTACTACGATGCTGCTACTGGGGACATCACTGCGCTCAATGGCAGCGGACGCGCACCTGCCGCCCTCACAGTCGATGTGGCCCGTGCCGAAAATCCACATGAGATCGGTACGCGAAGTGCACTGGCTGTATCACTACCGGGAACGGTTCGTGGCTGGGAGGACTTGTTGGCGCGTCATGGGCAGATGCCACTCGCAGACGTGCTGGCTGATGCCATTCACTATGCGAAGAATGGCTATCCGGTACATCCGATCTTTGCAGCAACCTGGCAATTTCTCGAACAGAAACTAGAAACAGGCCACCATACCGAGGAATATCTACCTGCTGCGAAAATGGGCGAGATACGCACATTGCCCGGCCTCGCGAACACACTCCGGCAGATCGCAGAGGGTGGCGCAGATGCCTTCTACAACGGCCCAATAGCAAACGCTATCGTAAGGACGCTAGAGCCGCTAGGTGGAGTCATGACCCACGATGACCTGAGCAGCCACACCTCCACCTGGGACACGCCCATCCAGACGACCTATCGCGGCGTGACAGTCCACGAGTGCCCGCCCAACGGCCAGGGCCTTGTCGCGCTCCAGGCGCTCAACATCTTGGACCAGTGGGACATCGGCGAAATGCCTTGGGACGATCCTCGCCGCCTCCACTACACCGTCGAGGCGCTCCGGCTCGCCTTTGCTGACGCCCGTCAGTATATCGCAGACATGGCGACGAACCCAGCCCCGCTGGACTTCCTGCTATCAAAAGCCTATTCCCAACAACGCGCCGCACGCATCAAACCAAACCAAGCGATGCAACCGCCGTCTTACGGCGTCCCACTCCCCAGTTCAGACACCGTCTATCTGACCGTTGTAGACGGCGACGGCAACGCCTGTTCGTTCATCAACAGCTTGTACATGGGCTTCGGCACGGGCATCGTCGCGAAGGGGACCGGGGTATTTCTGCAAAACCGTGCCGCACTGTTCAACCTGAAACCTGACCACCCAAACGTCGTCGCACCGGGCAAGCGCCCCTTCCACACCATCATCCCCGGTATGGCAACCCGTGGCGACCAACTGTGGGCAAGCTTCGGCGTGATGGGCGGGTTCATGCAACCACAGGGACATGTGCAGGTCATCAGCGCAATGGTAGACGACGCTCTCGCACCACAACAGGCGCTTGATCGGCCACGGCTGTGTCTTGTCGACGGCAACGGGGATAGTGTACTCGCATTAGAGGAAGGAATTCCCGTCAGTGCGATGTCCGCGTTAGCACGCATGGGCCACCGTGTACAGCCCGTCAGCGGCCAAGGACGGCTTGTGTTCGGGGACGGCCACATCATTCGCCGTGACGCCAACACAGGCGTCCTATACGGCGGCGCAGACCCCCGCAAAGACGGGCTTGTAGCCGCCTACTGATGATCGACCACTAAGAGACATTTTCCAAATATGAGACAGGAATAGGACTGTTGAACACATCTTCAGAAGCCACCAAACAACTTCAGGCATCGCTGGCGTCCGCACAGCAAGCCGCAGACACCATCGAAAACCTGATTGCAGCCCACGACTATCAGGACATCGCTCTGCTCATCACGCACGCGGCAGGTAAGATGCTGGAGGCTGCAACTTTACTCATGCAAAAAGACGATGAAAAGGCACTTGATATGGTCGAAGCCGCCGAAAATCTGATTGACGAGGTGTACAAGATCATCGGCGGCGATCTCGAGGAGGAGGATTAGACGACGAACGCGCCGTCCTTGTAGAATAGCTCGCCGTCCACGTGAATCTCACTGTCCTCCCGGATGTCACAGATCATATCCCAGTGGACGGCACTTTCGTTCTTGCCGCCTGTCTCCTTGTAGCTACGCCCGATGGCCGCGTGGAACGTCCCGCCGATCTTCTCATCGAACAGAATGTTGCCCGTGAACTGCTGAATCCCAAAGTTGGTGCCGATGGCAAACTCGCCCAGGTAACGTGCGCCTGCGTCCGTTTCTAGCACTTCGAGCAGCAAATCTTCGTTCTCCTCGGCACTGGCCTCTTCCACACGCCCATCTACAAACTTGAGTTCGATCCCACGGATCGCTCGTCCGCTGACAATCGTCGGATAGGTGTAGCGCACCCAGCCATTCACAGATTCCTCCACCGGCCCCGTGAAAATCTCGCCGCTGGGCATGTTACGGCGGCCATCACTGTTGATAAAGACGCGGTCCGCCACAGACAAGCTCAGGTCCACATTCGGCCCTTTAAGCGTCACCTGCGACTTCCCCTTCAACCAATCGATCTTCTCTTGCTGCATGTCGGAGAGCTTCTTCCACTCTGCCACCGGATCCTCCAAGTCACAGAAGGTCGCACCAAACACAAACGCTTCGTACTCCTCCAGGCTCATATTCGCTTCCTGGGCGCTGGCCTGTGTCGGGAACCACGTTCCCACCCAGTTCATCTCGCCGTCTGCCGCCCGGTCCAGCCGAATATCCAGGAATGCCCGTCGTGTCCTGTTCCACCGCTGTGTCCGGCTCGCCGAGATATGGGTCATCGCCCGCGTATTCTGCGACGAACCCACCCGGATATACACATCAGCCTGCTCATAATACGTCTGCTGGGAAGGATCAATCCACGCGAGTTGGTCGTCGTTCGCCTCGCGCAAGAACGCCCGCATCATGGTCTCGTCGTGCATCATCAGTGTCGGATGTCCACCCGCCGCAACCACTGCCGTGTATACCGCCCGCAATGCCGGAAGCGCCGTCACATCCCCCAAGATGCCAACCCACTGCCCCGGCTGCACCGCTGTTGAGTAGTTCACCAGCACGTCTGCCAGTCGTTTTACACGAATGTCCGTCATAATTTCTCTCCGTTTCTCATCTGATAAACAAAAAAGGGAGGAGGCCCACGCAGGCCCCCTCCCCAAAACACGCTTACATCGCGTTAGACTAAGCTTTTAGCCTTCTCCAGCACCGCGTCAAAGCTCACCTCATCGCCAATCACCGGGATATACTCGACGTACTGTACAACGTTGTCCTTGTCCAGCACAAAGCAGGCCCGCTGCAACACGCGCCACTCGGTATCGTGTACGCCGTAGCTCTCCGCAAACTGCATCGTCTTATGGTCGGAGAGCGTTTCTGTGCGCTCCACGCCTTCGTTACCACACCACCGCTTCTGCGCGAACGGCAGGTCCGAACTTACGGTCAACACCACCACCTCATCACCCAGCTTGTCCGCCTCCATGTTGAACCGCTTCGTCTGGGCGGAACACACCCCTGTGTCCAGGGACGGCACACAGCTAATGACCTTTACCTTGCCCGCGTAGTCTGCCAGGTGCTTGCGCTTCATGTCATTGGCGATCAACTCAAAATCAGGGGCTGTCTGCCCAACCTCCAACATCGGTCCCTGTACGTTGTGCTCGTTCGGCCCAACCATCATGCCGGGGCGGTCTGCCATGTTGTCATCATCCTTATCTGTGAGATAGCTTGTCAATGGTTGTGATTATAATCGCCACGAATCAACTACGGGCTTAAAGCCGAATAAGACTAGACGCCCCCATAGCGCCATACACCATCAACCATCGTCCCCACAACATCAAGTTTGTGTAGGGCTGTTGGCTCAACTGTATACGGATCTGCATTTAGGACCACTAGGTCCGCATAGTAGCCCGGCAACAGCTTCCCTTGCCGATCTTCCAATCCGACAGTGTAGGCTGCGCCCGTCGTATAAGCCGCTAACGCCTCGTCAACCGTCAGGCAGGCATCCGTCCGCCAACCCATGCCCAGTTTACCGTCGGGCCGTTGCCGTGTGACCGCCGCATGAATCCCCGCAATCGGGTTAAACGGCTCAATCGGTGTGTCCGACCCAAAAGCGAGCTTCGCCCCGGCATCCGCCTGAACACGAGCGTTATAGCTCAATGCAGCCCGTTCGCCCCAGCAGCGGTCCGCCGTCAGCGCGTCCGATGTCGCGTGTAACGGCTGCATGGACGCAATCAGGTCAAGCTCAGCCAAACGCCCCACATCATTCGGGTGAATCACCTGCACATGCTCTACCCGATGCCGCCGTGCCGACCGTGGAATGCCGTGTTCCGCCTCGACCTCACGCACCCGTTCAAACAGGTTCAAAACCTCACGCACGGCACGGTCCCCAATCGCATGAATCGCCGTCGGCAACCCATGAAGCGTCGCCCGTATCGCAAGTTCCAGCATCTCGGACGGCTCTGTGACGACGATGCCGTAGTTGTCTGGCTCACCCTCATACGACTCCAGCATCCAAGCGGTACGAGGCCCCAACGCCCCATCCGCAAACAGCTTCAGTCCACCAATCCGCACCCAGTCATCACCAAAACCAGCTCGAACTCCACTCGTAATTGCAGCATCGAAGTAAGCCTTGTTGATGTACTTCGTCACGCGCAACCCCAACTCACCACGCGCCTGTAAAATCTGGAAAGCCGCCAGCGCATCCGGGTCGTCCAGATCATGAATTGCGGTCAATCCCAGGGCGTGTGCCTGTGCCTGTGCGACCAGCATCTGATCGGCAATTTCACCCGGCGTCAACTGTGGGATAACCTGCGATACCAGTCTCATCGCCGGGGCTTCCAACAAGATACCAGACGGCGCACCGTCCATACGGTAGATGCTTCCGCCTTCCGGGTCCGGTGTCTCTGCCGTGAGCCCCGCCACGCGGAGCGCAGCCGTGTTCACCCAGGCAACATGGGCGCTTTTCCCCACCAGATACACGGGGTTATCGGGCGCGATTGCGTCCAGGTCCGCCGCCGTAGGAAAACTGCGATCTGCCCACAAATCCTGCAACCAACCATGCCCACGAATCCATGTACCCGGCGGTGCGTCCTTTACACGCTCAGCGACCGCATCCAGCGCCGCCGCTTTTGACGGCACCTCAAACACATTTACAGACTGTATCGCTGACGATGTCCACTGCCAGTGGACGTGGGCGTCAGTCAGCCCAGGAATAACCGTGTGCCCGTCTAAGTCCTCGACAATTGTATCTGGCCCCGCCAATGCACGTATCGCATCGTTTGTGCCCACAGCCACCACACGCCCACCGTAAATCGCAAGTGCTTGCGCCCGTTCATCATCACCAGCCGCGATAATAATGTGTCCATTTGTCAGTATGCGCTCAACGTACATCCACTAACCCCTTACCTGGTCCAGAACTTTCGCCACCTCTTCCCCAGTTGGTGCGCCATCCCAACCATCGCGTGTAACCGCCGTTGCACCCAGTGTCGCCGCGACCTGTAACGCAATTGGGACACGTCCATGTAATATGTACAATCCAGCCAGCAGCCCCGCCGCAAACACATCACCCGCGCCTGTCGGCTGTTTCACAGTCACTTGTGGTGTGTCATATGCCGAGGCGACACCCTTGTGATAGTATGTCCCACCATTTTCCGCTCGTGTGAGGACAAAGTTAGCTGTGCTCTCCGCATAGGCAGCCTCAAGGTCCGGTGCCTCCACGATATCCTCCTCACTCAACACCAGCCAATCGAGATTAGCTAACGCGGCGGGGTCGTGCCAGCGCATAAAGCGAACCAACATGCTGTCATCCCACTGCCGCAGTAAACCCTGGGCTGTCAACAGACGAACCGACTTCGGGAATTGGCCGAACAACGTCGCCGGGTCAATTTCCCCCGTGAGCGGCCCAAAGTGAACCAACGGTGCATCGCGCCAGGCGTCTGGCACATCGGCATAGGTCAACGGCTCTGCGACCTCCCGCAACACCTGCTGACGAACCGCACCTGTGTAGATATTCTCAAACGTGGATGTGTGTTCGGCAGGAACCACCTTTAACGCATCTACATAGGGTCGCAGATCGCGAATCAACGGATCGTTCGGTACCGCGCTGGTCAGCACGCCCACCCGTAACCCAAAAGCTGAGGCTGTCCGTGCGGCATAACTCACCGTTCCACCAAGCACACGCCCCGCCGGTGTCAAATCTGCCGTCATATGGCCGATCAGCAGATAATCAATTGTCGTGGCTGTCATCGAAGCCACCTAGTCCGTTTCATCTATTTTGGGGGCAATCATTACCCGACGCTTATCCCCCTTACCGACACTGTCCGTTTTTACATCCCCACGTCGCCGCAACACCATATGCACAATGCGGCGCTCATGAGAGGACATCGGCTCCATCTTGACTTTGCGCCCACGCTCAATCGCCTCGTCTGCCATCCTATTAGCAAGATCTGCGAGTCTGTCCGTGCGACGCAACCGATGTTCGTTCACATCCACAACGATATTCGCCCGGTCGCCCGTTTGCTTACTGACCATCAAGCGCGTCAAAAACTGCAATGCGGACAACGTCTCACCATCTTCACCAACCAACGCCTCGCCAGACGCATCATCACCACGCAGATTGAGAATCCACGACTGCACATCGTCGTCATCATCGCGCTTGGCCTGCGAGACCTCCACCGCCATATCTAACCCCATAATGTCCATCATCGCAGACAACTTCAGCTCTGCCAACGTCCGATCATCCGCTGTATCAGGGACATCAAGCACATCGACAAAAGTATCCGTCTCCTCATCGTCATGAATATCGGAGACCACATCGTCGGATTCATCCTGTGTAGCTACAGCATCAATATCGTCGTCCGCCTCACTATCATCATCGTCGTCGTAACGCCGCCCCCGCCGCTCGAAGTTCTCAAACCGTGCGGGGCCACGCCGCCCCCGGTTTAACGTCGGCACCTCCTGTGCCTCGTCGTCGTTCCCCTCTTGCTCTAGCACATCTGGCTCAGGTTCTACCTCGTCATCGGTCACAACTTCCTCACGAGCCGCTTCAACCTGCTTTAGTTCCGTTTCAAGGGATAGTTTTGCCTCTGTGACCTTCGGCACCTCGTCGTTGGGTGTCGCTTCTTCGACGTCCGACTTAGGCTTCACAAACGACAACCGCCGAACATACGTCCGATCCTCCTTAGGCGCAACAACGGACGGGCCACGGTCCAGCACTTCGACATCCTCGTAGAAATTGCCATCTTCGTCGAAGAAGTCGTCGTCCTCATAGGTACCCGGTGCCACCACACGGAACGCGGCTTTCTCGGCAACATCTGACGTTTGTGCTGGCGGTTCATCCTCCACATCTTCTGCGTCAGCGGCTTCCGCCACCGCTGGAGCAGTCTCCGAAGGCACATCCTCAACGGGGACTTGTGGTTCAGTAGGGTCTACAGCCTCCGCCACAGGTTCAACCATATCCGCTACAACAGGGGCAGTTTCTTCCGGCATGGCAGGTTCGGCTGGCGGCACCTCCAGCGGTGCGACCACCAACGCCTGCAAGCGCACCCGTGCCTGCCGCGCCCCAATCCCAAACAAACCCCGCACAGGTTCATCCAACACCTCAACAATCACCTGGCTTGGCCCAACACCCAGTTGGACCAGCCCCTTTTTGATGGCCGCTTCAACAGTCGGCCCCGTTACAACAATTGATTTTTTTGTACTCATAACCCACAGATAGCAACTGGGCCTACACACAACGTTGCAGGCCCAGGTACCGCGCTCCTTTCATAAAGGATGACGTCATGCCATCGGCATGGACGAACCATCTCGTTACGCAACGTCAACTTGCAGCTTTCTTTGTCGTCTTTGTCTTAGACTTTTTCTTTTTCGGCTTTTCATTCTCTTCGGCCTCGCGTGCGGCCTTCGCTTCCTCTGCCTCACGCTCTAAGTTCTCGCGGTGCCGCCGCCCAATAAACCCGTATTGGAAGGCACCAATCAAGTTCGATGTGATGAAGTATATCGAGATACCAACGGAGAAGTTCAGCGCGAAGAATCCCAACATCAACGGCATAATCGTCGTCATAGATTTGGTCATCGCCTGGGCCTGGGCCATGGCCCCATCATCACTGTCACCGCTGTTGTTGTTGGTCTGCGGCATTGTCAGCTTGGTCTGCGCCCAAGTAGTTACCATCACCAAAAGTGGCAACGCCAACGCATATGTCGGGTTTGTCGTTGGTGGGAGCGTTAAGTCCAGCCCAACCCACATGTTGTTCAACGGAACCTGTGATGCCAACCCTGGGACCAAAAGCCGACCAGACATATCAATTAACTGCAACGGCGTAGCCGCCAACGCGTAGATGATTGCCTGGTACAGCCCCAGGAAGATCGGAATTTGAATGAACATCGGCAGACACCCCGCCAATGGATTGATACCTTTCTCCTGGAAGAGCTTCATCTGCTCCTGGGCAAGTGCCTCGCGGTCATTCTTGTATTTCTCTTGCAGCTTCTTGATCTCCGGCTGCAACTCCTGCTGCTTCCGCATCGATGTCATCTGCTTCAATGTCAGCGGGTACATCAACATCCGTGTAACGACCGTAAACACCACGATTGACAACACAATATTCCCTGTTAGGGAGTAAAACAGCGTCAATGCTGTGATAAACGGATCAATAATAAAGCTCCACATGAGGGGAATTTCTCCTTAACCGCGCTGTCTATTTTCTAGGAAGGCCAGATGCGCTGGCCGTCGGTTGCACCAAAGGCCACCAGTGGCTCCCGGTTGGAGAGCTTACTGATTACGATCAGTCCCAACTCAATGTCGTTTTCCTCGCTTGCCGGGAAGTACAACAAGTCAGACAAAATCTCGTCGCCCAGCGTGCGGTTGAAGTCCTCAACACCCGTATCACGTTTCACCCAGTATACGCGCTCATCGCGGCTGCCGACAACCACATGCTCGTCCAGCACCAATGGTGACATTCGAATGGCTCCAGCAGCAATCCGGCTTTTCCAACCATCATCGCCAATCGCCATCGTTTCCGGGTCCAATTTATAGACGACCCCACTCAAGTCCGCGAAGTATAACATGCCATCCTCAGCCAGCGTCGGCGCAGCCCACACCCACTCATCCGTCTCATAGGTGTCTAGCAAATCCCCTCCGACAGACACCTTCAGCATGGTGCTATTAAACGTACCCACGTAAAAGACTTCTCGTTCCGGGTCGTAAGTCGGTGTTGAGGCAGACGCCCCACCCAAGTCTAGCGACCAAACCACTTCACCGCTATCTAGCTCAACAGCATACATGAAGTGGTCCAGCGATGTGAAGTACACCACATCATTTAGCACCACAGGCGACGACCACACCCCATGTGCCGTCTCAACAGACCACTGTGTCCCATACGTCTCTGCGTCCAGGGCAATCAACCGCTCCTGAAGCCCAATCAACAGCATACCATCGGCCAGTGTCGCCCCGCTAACCGCGTTCCCCCTCTCACCAAACGCTTCAGCAACAAGTGTTGTCTCCGACGTGTTGAGGTCCACGACCAGCAGGTCACGCTCTAAAGTCGTCACTAGGAGTGTGTCATCATCAAGCTGTAATGGCGGCGCGAAGAACTTTGCATTGTCGAAATCACCGCCACGCAATTCCCAGCCGATCACATCGCCATTTTCGGCAACTTGCGGTTCTCCGTTAACGTCCAACAAAGGAACGGGTTGTCCGTCGGCCACGTTAACAATGCCCAGCCTGTCATCGTAGGCATAGGCCAAGCTCGTACCCCCCTCCAATACCGTCAACCCGGCCCAGCTTGTCCCTAATTGACTGGTACAACCGACCAATGTCAACGACAATACTGCCACCAACAGGGCGAACCCCGTGAAACGTCCTCGGTTTCTCAAAATTATGCCTTCTCCTCAAGCTCTGGGACGGGATCATACCCCCCCGGATAAAATGGCTGACACCGCCAAATGCGCTTTGCCCCCATCCACCCCCCCCGGAAGAACCCATAACGGTCAATCGCCTCATAGGTGTACTCGGAGCATGTTGGAATAAAGCGACATGACGGTGGTAGGATAGGTCGCCCAAATTTTTGGTATAACTCAATCAACCGCAACGCAAGCCATCGCATCAGTAGGGGTCATCCTGTTCAATCAAAGCCGCTTTGTCAGCAAGTTCACGCACAATACGCACAACCTCTGCGAAAGGTTGCCCAACCACCGCCTTCCGAGCAACAATAACGACATCATAGCTAGTTCTCAGGTGGGGATGTAAGTTGTGGATTGCCTCACGGAGGTGTCGTTTTGTGCGGTTACGAATCACCGCTTTGCCCAACGCTTTGCTCGTCACAAAGCCATAGCGGTTGTGGCTCAGGTCGTTCGGGTGCAAGCTCAACAACATCCAACGATGCCGGAACATAGCCCCCTCGCGCCGGAGCCTTGCAAAGTCTGCCGGGTGCCGCAAACGTAGCGGTTTTGGCAACATCGGCCCTTAGTTCTTGTTGCCCTTGGTGCCGTTCCAGTTGACCTTCTTCACGTGCGATGGCGTAGTGGCTAGGGAGTGACGCCCCTTGTTACGACGCGCCTTCAGAACACGACGGCCCGTCTTGGTCTGCATGCGCTTGCGGAACCCATGGACCCGCGCCCGACGACGAATTTTTGGTTGGTAAGTACGCTTGGTAGACATATTCGTTATCACCTTTTCCTGATGTTTTTTGTTCTGTGTCTTGACGAAATAACTCGGAAATTTAACAGCGCACGAGTATAGCGGAGCCATATTTAAGGGTCAACCCGACGCTTGCAATACGCTCGATACCTTGATTATAATGCCATGCCTACAAAGCCTGTCTAGTTCAGCTAGTTCAGCCAGCGAAAGTATTTTGCGGTAGTCATCTATGCTTCACCATCATAGAGACACACACCACACAATTCAACACCCCTGGCTATTTCCAACACATCTATATACCTCAATCATCACATTCAACAACAAGGAAGGCGTCTTAGCTTGACGAGCAAACATTCCTGGACGCATGACTTCAAAATAACCAACGACGACATCGATTACATCAATGCACTCTTACTAGAGCGTGAAATCCCGATGGACACACGTTCACTGGCAAGGGCCATCGTGAACAACAACGTCCGCCGCGAGAGCGAGAAGCTCCGGCAACGCTTCAAAGACGCGGTCCGCTACGATCCAGCTCAAACCTATGAGGTGGGACAGCGAGTTGTTTTCCCAGCATTTGACCACGCCATTGCGGAAGTCCTCGAAAAGCGCCCCGGCGACAACAGCGAATACGGTGAATTCGAGGTCATTGCCGTGGCCTTTGAGGACGACAGCCTCAACACCGCTGATACGACCCGTGAGTTTGCAGCGGCCTACAACCCCGCCCACACCCTCAACAGCCCAGATGACGATAATGGGGCCGCCTCTACCTCGGACCTCAGTGCCGAAGACGTGCTGTTGTCCGACTTCTTCGATGACCTGATGGACATGGTTGACGAGCGCCTGATGCAAGACAACAGCCTGATACGTGTCGCGGGTTATTGGTTCTCCAAAGAACTGATGATTCAGACCAACGACGGACATATGCACCTTGCAGAGGCCGTTCTGGATGTGGTCGGGGGCGGTCCCCTCAGCACTGAGGACATCCTGGAACAAATTGGCGGCATCGGTGAAGAACCTCTCCCACTCCAGGTGTTCTCTATGAACTACACACTCAACGCGGACGAACGCTTTGATGAAGTGGGGCCAGCCGGAGAGGTATTGTGGTTCCTGCGCCGGATGCAGCCAGAACAGGTTCGCATCATACCCGACATGCTGCGCTACACACCCATTCCCTACGACCGCGACACACTCTCCCCGCAGGCACTTGAGCTAGAACGTGAACTCGGCGACGAACACTCACCCCTGCCATATGCCGCCGCTCGCATAAAAGAAGCTGTCGTCACCGTCATCTATCCGCATCGGCGCATAGGCACACTGCCGCTTAATCACCAAGCCGCACGCATCTTCCCCACTGCCCGCCAAACCGACCGCGTCAACGTCACCTTGGTTGACGCCGAGGACGGTGAGGAATTCAACGCGTGGGTTGTGCGAGAGGAAAAATACGTCCACGGCCTCAACCCAATGTACATTAAACACGCGCTCCCGGTGGGGTCATCCGTGCGCCTACGACGTGGTGACGAACCAGGCCGCATCATCGTGGACTTCCAGGCCTACAAGCCCCGCAGCGAACACGTCACCATCGTCAAGTCCAATGACGGTAACATCTCCTTTGAGATGGCAAAACGTGGGATCGGTGCCGACTTCGACGAACTGCTGCTGCTTGGCGTGGATGACCTGGAGGGTGTGGACAAACTATTCCAGGCAGACGTGAACAACCAACAACCGTTGGCAACCATTCTTCGCATCATCATTCCGCCTCTGGGCCAACTCAACGCCCAAGGTCACGTCCATGCCAAAACGCTTTACAGCGTACTCAACGTCATCCGTCGTTGCCCACCCGGCCCCATTCTCGCGACACTCGCCAACAACCCCGACTTTGAAAATGTCGGCGGCCACTACTGGAAGTTAAGCTAATACGCAACAAGGAGATGGCCCATGCCCGGCCTACCGCGCCCCGGCGCACTTGCAAAATCGACCGTGAAAACCCAATTTCACATTGACTATGACTGGTGGGATAATCCGGCCCAGCTACGCCTATACCTACTCAGTCACCTCCCCAACGCCGAGGAACGAGACCGCCTCAGCCAACATGAAGATGGGACCATCGTCGATTTCGTTCACCCAGAAACAGGCGAGGTCTTTCGATACGACGAGCTACAACTCGCCATTCAAACCGCTACCCAACAGCCGGATTTTATCGACCCACAAGCATCAATGGTGGACAACATCTTTCGCGTATTCCTCCGCAACGGGAACCAACCACGCACCCCGGAGGAACTCGAATCCGAAGTAGACAAACCAGCTTCGGTCATCCTCAAGACCATCGGCGGGACCACCGTCTACAAGGGCATCCGCCCATATATAGAAGTTTAGTCAAAGGGGAGCGATTATCACATGGGACGTGTCATCAACACCGCCAGCACTGGCAAACAACGTAGCCAACTCCGCCGCACCATTGCCGAACTTCTACGCCGTTTGAGCCAGAAGAAAGAATTCGACACCGAAACGAAGAATATGGTCGCCATGATTGTGCTGTGTCTCATGGAAATTGACGGTGGCATTGACGACTCGGTACGCGCCTGGGAGAAGCGCGGCTATTGGATGAAAGCTGACGAGTTCCGCCGGGATTGGATGTGGGTCAGCGACCTCGTTGATGAGATGTCCAGTATGATAAAGGCGGAAGCCTGGGACGACATGCCGCAAATCCTGATGAAGCTCATCCCCCGCTTTACAGACATCAACGTCGCCAAGCTCACCCGTTCCTCAGATCTCTGGGAAAACGCCTACGATAAGCTCCTCGAAGAAATCAGCGAGGAATAACCGTTGCGCCTGGGTTTAGGCCGTTGCCTAGACCCCCATCACCAGGCGGAAGCATACCCACGATAACACACCATGGCCTCTCACACACCCGAACACGACCGCACCGCTGACATTAACCTGCTCAAGTGACAGATGACGCCGGAACGCCTACACAAGCTGCGCGAGACAGTTGAGAGTCGTCAGGGGGGGGATTACGTCCGTTCCTAGAAGACGTCTGGGACCCGCATAACCTCACCGCTCCCATGTGCAGTTCACCGATTACACCTCGAACAAGCGCTTCGACCTGTCCACACCCGGCCTGAAAAGTTCCGGCCACAACCACAAGTCGGTCACCTTCACCAAACACGCGGACAGTATCCAGGCGCAACTACGCGCTATATGACACCGCTACCAACACACTCTACGAGGATTTCATCCGTCGTTCTTAGGCAGGTTAATCGAACCGCCCATCCAACCACGGGCCTAGCTTCTCGTAGTCTGGAACTGCCCCCTGCGCCCCCGGTAAGATGTAGTCACGGTTCACCACCAAACGGTTCATGTTCAAACTCCCGACCATCACCGCCGGGGCATACAACCCCATCTCAATCGGGTTCATGTTCGTGTCCACGTTCCGCGACACCGCCACCCCCGCCGGAATCCAGTTCAACGGATTCGCCAGCTTCCGCGCCAACGCCGTCACCACCTGCTGCTGACGCTCCGCCCGTCCGTAGTCATCGTCTGCGTGGCGCGTCCGTGCGTAGATCAGCGCCGTTTCCCCGTTCATGCGCTGCCACCCCGGTTCAAACCGCACCGTCATCGTGCCATAGTTTTCTGTCGGATACTGATAATCGACAATCGCCTTCGGCACATTAATCCGCAACCCGCCGACGGCATCCACCATCTGTACGAATGCGTTAAAGTTCATTCGCACATACCGATCCGGCCCGATTCCGAAACTACCTTCGATACTGTCCGCGAGCAAGTCCGGCCCGCTACCCAGTTCATCCATCTCACCTAGTAAGTTAATCGTGTTAATGCGCTGTGATGCGTTGTATCCCGGCACATTGATAAACAAATCGCGCGGCAACGATAGCAAATTGAGCCGCGCCCGTCGCGGTTGTACGCTCAACATCATAATGGAGTCCGTGCGTGTGACATAGCCTTCTCCCGGACGTGCATCCACCCCCAACACCAACAGATCCAACGGCGGCAACACCAACGTGACAGCCGTCATCAGCCCGACAACCGCCGCCAACCCAATCGCAAATCGCTTCCATAGCGGACGCCGCCCGGCGTGTCTCCGCCGCACATGCCCCCTCTGTTGCTGTTGCGGGGGATGTTGAGGCACATCCAATGGCAACGGGACAGACGCTAACGGTTCCTCAACCGGCACAGCCACAGTGATATGCTGCACCGTGTCCGCTGATAGTTCATCCTCCCAAACCGGGCGCATCGGTTGCAACCGCCCAACCCAATCTTCCTGAAGTTGCTCAGGTGTCCGCTCGTCCAACATGATCTCCCCAAATTTCTACAAGAAACCCAATGTAGGGTGTAAGGAACCGCGTCCCTGACGGGGTATGAGGTTCCACACCACAAAACAATTCGCTCAGTCCCCCAACGTAATTCCCAGGTCCCGCGCCATCTGTACCATCTCCCCATCAGGAGCCACGAAGTTCATCGCCGCCGCCGCCTCGATCGGCACGTCAACCAACCGTGTTCCCTGCAACGCCACCATCCGGCCCCACTTTGCCTGTGCCACAAAATTCACCGCCATCGACCCAAAGCGCGTTGCCAACCAACGATCACGCGGCGTCGGTTGCCCCCCGCGCTGCAAATGCCCCAAAACCGTCACACGTACCTCGGTGTTCATCTGTTCGCGGATCGCCTCGCCAACATAATTGCCCACCCCGCCAAGCCGCGCATTCACCTCGCCAGCCTCACCAAGATAGTAAATCGGATCGCCCTCCGCTGCATGTGCCCCCTCCGCCACCACAACCAAGCTGTGACGCCGCCCCGCCCGGTTAATCTCGCGAATCTTATCGAAAACGTGCTCTAACCGAAACGGAATCTCCGGCAGCAGGATGACATCGGCACCCCCGGCGACGCCCGCCTTCAGCGCGATCCATCCCGCATCACGGCCCATCACCTCCAACACCATCACCCGATGATGGCTTTCTGCCGTGGTTTGCAGCTTATCAAGCGCCTCCGTTGCCGTTGAAATGGCGGTATCAAAGCCAAACGTCACATCTGTCTCTGCAAGGTCATTGTCAATCGTCTTGGGAACACCCACGATCTTGACACCGATCTTGCCCAAGCGGCTACAAATGCCCATCGTGCCATCGCCCCCAGCCACAATCAGCGCGTCAATATTCGCCTCTGCCAACCGTCCGACAGCCTCGTGCGAGACATCGACCTTCTCGATCGTCCCATCCGGCTGCTCAACTGGCCGCGCAAACGGACTACCTCGGTTCGCCGCTCCCAGGATCGTTCCCCCGCGCATGTGCAACCCTCGCACCCGATCCGGGTCAAGCTCCACCAGTGGCAACTGGTTAAGCAAGCCGTCGAACCCCTCACGAATCCCCACCATCTCATACCCGTAGCGATGATGCGCCGTCAGCACTGCCGCCCGGATCACAGCGTTCAGGCCGGGGGCGTCCCCACCCCCCGTCAATATACCTACGCGCTGAATGTTATCACTCATAACCACGGCCTTTTAGCTAACGGTACAGTCTCCAATCCTCGCCCTCCGGCAGCAACTCGAAGATACTGCCGTTGGGATCATTAATGTATATTGTACCATCAACGGCCACCTGCTTCCCTGCATCATACACAAACTCCCATTTCTGCGAGGCCCAGCCAATGCGTTGGCGTAACGCGCTATCCGTCCGCCACAACACCCCAAACCCAAAACGCGGCTGGACTGTCTGCGGGGGTTGCGGCTCGGCCCAGGCATTGTCACGCTCTGGCGTCCCCGCGACATACGCGTCCGGCGACTCAATCCAGCGCACATCACCCTGGCTGTCAAACATCACCAGAATGTTATCATCGCCCGCCGTCCACAGCATCGTCCCATACTCAAACCGCTGGAATGCTGCCTCACTCGTCACTGCATTCTCCGCCGGGCAAGCCTCCGGCTGTGGCGTGCTGAAGAACCACGTAAAGCGACACGTACCGTCCGAGTTCCGTACATCTGGATCAATCACAGTCGCCCCATCTTCTGGCGTCGGCGTCGGGTCATCCGTGCCGTCTGCCCCCACCCCAACCGTCATCACCATCAACAGCATCACCAATGCTGTATATCGTGTCGTTCGCATATGTACTTCTCCCTTTGTTCCACTTGAACGGATTCTCATGCTAGATCAACGCGTACCCACGGTCCACCCTGTTTCACTTACCGTGGGGCAACCGTCAGGAACTAGGTTGGCCCTGCATTGTACTGGTATCTAGCCCATCACCAGTAAAATCGATATTGCTACACTCAGTTGTTAACTGCGTACTTAGGGTGGCCTGTTGTGCAACAGTGAGTGGCATGTATTGGTCTAAATTGCCAACATAGTAACTCTCAGCGCAACTACACGTCGGTGAATAGGTGAAAAACGGATCGCTGTTGCCGAGCAATGTCAGCCGTGGCACATCGTAGATGAGATATGCCGTCATATTGTCTGGTGCCACACCACGATCTACCAAACTTGCTTCTTGTGTCGTCGTCAGTACCCCCGGCACCGAGTGTACAGCCCACGGCTCATTAAACACCGATGCAAACACCAGACAGATACTTGGATCCTCCAGCGTCTCTGCCAATGTTGCAAAATGACGGTTTACAGTCCACAAATTGTAGTGAACAGGCACTTTATATAGAGGAAATACAGCTTTCATGTGTGGTGCCACCCCGGTCACAACCAAAATTGTAGCCAAAACTGCAAAGGACCACCTTGGCATCTCTAGTTGACTGCGCGTCGCCATGGTTTCTGGCGTTGCCACTCCAAGCGTAACAACACCAAACAAGAGAAACACAGGGATAAGTGAGTACAGTTCCGCGTCTGTCCAAACCGGCCACAACCATAAACCGAATGCCACAATAGACACCAGTATACCCAAAATAAATGCAACGAGATGAGCCGCCACCACCCTTTGAAACACCGATACCCACCCAACGCCCCACATCCCAAGTTGCAGTACCGTCAGAACAAGCCCACCAACCAAGAAGACCAAGTACACCAGCACGGCGAACGACATCCCATCAATAAACGCTTGAAATCCCACAGCAATGGTTTGTAGTACCCCCATCCAAGCCAACATCATCCAGGCGTGCGCGGAATCCAAGCGAGCATAAGCAACCACCAAACTAGGCCGACGCCTCAACGCCACCCACAGAATAACCACCAACGGCAACACAAATGTCCAGTAGGTGAGCAGCAAGAGAAACAGCAGTGAAAACAGGAGCAAGCGTACCGGGTTCTGGTAACGCAGACGCACCTTGTGCGCCAACCACATAAGCGTATACACAGCAAAGATCAGCAAGATCATAAGGTACCGCGTCATGATCGGTTGGCCTAGTCGAAACGGGTCTAACGAAATCACGAAAAAGGTCGTGAAAAATGCAAAACTCATACCCATCGCTGCAAATGCTACCGAATGGGCGTCTATCCGATTTCCTCTGCCTGCACGGTGGTCCATGTACGCCCACCAAACCGCTACAGGTGCCAACAGCAAAAAAGCGTAGTAGAACTTCAGCGAGAGTGGGTGAGCATAAACCCAACGCATCAATAGCAATAACGGAATGTTGTCGGTTGGATAATCGAACATTAGCACCTCATCAACCGCATATCCTCGGAACAACAACGCTTGTATCCGCCCAAAGGGTAACGACCAACCGTTCAAACCACTGATGACAAGAGTTTCAACACCATAAAGTGCGATGAACCCACCAACCAAGACACCAACATAACGCCACCGCCGTTGTGCCAACAACACCAAACCAAAACCAGGCATAAAAAACAGGTTGGTCACCTTTGTGCCATAAAACGCAAACAGGCAAACGACCACCGTGACAAACCACACCATGCGTTCCGTCTTGAGAAAGTAATAGTAGGCAACAGCCGCCCCCCCAACCACCGATACACCGTAAGCTGTTGGCAGTGCATGGAACGTTTGCCGATACAACGCAGGTGACGTAATGTAAAACAGCAAGAACAACGCAACGAACCCCGGCCCAAAGTGACGCTCGATGATAAAGCTGAAAGCCACCAGAAATACCACCATCGAGAACATGGGACTAAGGTAGTATACAAACATAGATTCACCGAATAGTTCGACACTCAACACACCAAGGAACGTCCCCCACCAACGCATCGCGTGATGGGTTACGCCAAGCTCTCCACCCATCGTCGATAGCCGCGTGCTGCGCTGCCAATTCGTCATAGCATCTGCCAGTTCCACCGCCTCAACATTGAAGGTGTACACCGTCATAATCAACAGAATCGGCAACAACACAGTAGGGAATGTAAAGAGTCGCAATACATTACGCACGATCATACTCCATCAATGGCAAACACACTGCCTATCTTATTTCAATAATGCCAAATCGGGTAACGCACAGCGCATCTGAGGACCAACCTATGCGCCCTCTAGCGCAAATGGTACACTCGCCAAATACCCCTCTCACAATTCCCGGAGGACAGCATGGCAGGCCGCAAATCCAAAGCCGAACAAAAAGCCGAGCGTGTGACATGGTTTATGCTCGTGCTGATCTTTGCGATGATTAACATTGCCCAGGATAACCTCAACATGGGTACGCTCCCGAATTGGCTCGTGCCAATGTCCGGCGCAATTGTCTTGCTTGGCTCTGGCATTTACCAGTTCAACAACAAGTGGACAGTCAGCCCAGTAACATGGCTCACCGGAACCGTCCTCCTGATGTTTGCGCTCGTCAACCTCCTCGTAGATCCCACGCTCGACCTTACCGGGTTATCGCTATTGGCCTTTGCCGCTGTAATCTTGTTCGGTCTGCTGACAGGGGAAACCTAAACTTGCGACGAGCCGTCGTCATAATTAAACTTAATAGGCATATCCATCCACCGTTCACGGCCTGCCAGGAAAAATCAACCCATGGGTGACGAAGAGCAACAGATTACCGTCGAAAATATTCGAAAACTTGCGTTACCTGTTGGCACACGCGTTGTCGCTGGGGATGGCCTGCTCGCCCAGCCCATCACATGGTTCACAATTCTGTACCCCGGTGAAAATATCGTCCTGCCCAAAATTGCACAACCCGGCGAGATCATCCTGGTGGCACCCAACGAAACCAGCTCCGTCAGCGAGGTAGGACTGGACATTATTCGTTGGGCTGCGGACAACCACGCAGCCGCTGTGGTTTTCAGCGATGAACCCTCACAACCCACGCTCGCAGAAGCCAACGCCTACAGCCTACCTGTGCTCACACTACCGCCAGGCACGCACATCCGCACTGTGGAAAAGACCGTCATCAGCCTATTGGTGGACCGACGAGGTCAGCTTGATCGGCGTGGCACGCAAATATACCGTCAACTTACGGAGATTTCTTCCCGCAACGAAGGCACCAATGAACTCGTCAACGCCATTGCACGCCTCACCAGCAAGTCAATCATCGTCCAGGACAAACGCCTGCGAATCATCCACAGTACCGTCCAGCCCGGTCTTGTGGCCCACTGGGACGAAATCGAGGCCAACATCCGCAAGCTACACTCGCTCCCAGTCGAACTCCAGGATCGCCATCGTGTCAGCGAAATTGCAGAACCGGTCATGATGCAGTCCATCCCCTCACCCGGCCTTGCACGGTTGGTTGTGCCCATTATCACCAAAGATATTGGGCGCGGCTACCTGTCCATCATCGGCCCAGAAAATGACTTCGATGACATTGATACGATTGTCGCCGAACATGGGTCCGCCGCCGTCGCGCTGGAAATGGCAAAAGCCAAGGCCATCAGCGATACCGAAAAACGCCTTCGGGGGACATTTCTGGACCGTCTGCTCATCGGGGATGTGAGCCAGCAAGAGGCGACCCGCCAGGGCGAACGCTTCGAACACGACATGATGCGAATGCACGTCGCCGTCGTCCTCACCTGGCAAGGGGACAAAACACCCTCCCTACGCCGCTTGGAAACCCTGGTCAACGGTATCGTCACAGCGCAACGGGTTGAGGCACTCGTTTGGCAACGCGAGCGCGAAAACGAAATTCTCGTGTTCCACGCCACCGACCCCGAAAATCCCATCGACACCTCTATGAGCCTCGCTGCCACCTTCAGCAGCGAGGTCCAACGCCAATATCCCAACACCCGCGTCGCTATCGGCCTCGGCCAACCTGCACGTGACATCACCACCTGGCGCAGCAGCTACCGCGACGCAGCCCAGGCGCTAGACCTCGCCGTGCGTCTCCAAACTGATACACCACTCTACATCGGCGACCTTGGCGTCTACCAGTTGATTCTCAGCCTCTCGGACAAAGACAAGCTCATCGAATTCCGCGAGCAAACACTCGGCAAGCTCGAAGAATACGACATGCGCCAACATGCGGACCTCATCAAGACTTTAGAGGCGTTCTTCGCCTGCCACGGAAATCTCAGCCAGACCGCTGAGATGCTTATCGTGCATCGTAATACATTACTCTATAGAATGAACCGCATTAACCAAATCGCACAGATCGACCTCAACCGTCCTGAAACACGCCTGGCCCTCCACCTCGCCCTGATTATCCGCCGCCTAATGACCCATAATTAATCCGTTCATCAGGAACAAATTTAATCTCGTGCAATCTGTATGAGGGGGTTGCAAAAATTTCATGTAAAATATACGTTTTGCCCTCCGCCACGAGTTGCTATTATTACCAACTTTAGTGGGCCATTTTTTGTTAGATTCTGACAGACACACACCATTATCTAGCAAATCCCCACAAAAACTCCTCAAAAGTTTTGTTGCATTTTAAATAATACATATTGTTTTCCACCTTGTAAGTACCACCAATCATTTCGGAGGAACACTTCCATGAGTCATTCCCATGTTCACCCCCACGCGGATGTTCCCCCTTTGCATATCGAGGACCAACGCGAACGTGATGCCTGCGCTCTTATCTGCTCGGTTCGTAAGGGCGGCCAAGCGACTCACGGCAATGTCAAGCGCACCATCGAAGCACTCGCCCGCATGGGGCACCGCACCGGGTCAATTGACGGTGAAGGAGATGGCGTCGGCATCATGACCGACATTCCTCGTCAGCTATGGACGAAACGGCTGGCACAGGCCCGTCTGCGCTCATCCCTGGCGACAGACCACAACTTCTGGGTCGCTCACATCATGATCCCGCACACCGCCCGCACCCGTGCGCCGCACCTCATCGAGCAGATCAGCCGCACCATCACCAACAGCGGCCTTGAGATTCTGCTGGACCGTGAAGGTGAGGTGAACAGCGGCGTCCTCGGCCATAGTGCGAAGAAAAATGAGCCAGTATTCTGGCAAATCTGCGGCCTGAACGGGTCCGTACCCAGTGACGAACTAGAACGCACCCTATTTGAGTTGCAAATTACAATGGAAAAGGGACTAGGCGTTCACTTCCCTTCTTTCTCATCCCATAGCGCCGTCTACAAGGTACAGGGGACAGTTGAGATTTTACGCCGCTACTACCCGGAGCTACGCGACCCAGACTTCGCCAGCACCATCACCCTCGGCCACGCCCGTTACAGCACCAATACCAACCCTATTTTCGAACGTGTGCAACCCTTCGGCGTCTTAGGCCACAACGGGGAGTTCAACACCGTAAGCCGCTTCCGTATGGAGGCCGCCATGTTAGACATCCCGCTAGACCCGATGAACTCGGACTCGCAAGACGTGGACCGTGTAATCCAAGCCATGTGCCTCAAGTATGACCTAGACCTCGTCGAGGCGATGGAATACATCTTCCCACCCTACGAGCATGATCTGATCCAGAACAAGCCCGAACTCAAGGCGATGTACGACGAAATCCGCCAGTCCTACGGGCCGTTTGCTCAGGGTCCAGCGGGCGTCGCTGCCCGTTACGGCGATATCGCTGTGTTCAGTGTAGACGCACTTGGCCTGCGCCCACTGTGGTTCGGCGAAACAGAAAAAGAGTACTTCGCCAGTTCCGAGCGCGGCGTCTACCCCTTGGATGCAATGATCGTAGACCCCAAACCGCTCGCACCCGGCGAGAAAATCGCACTCCAGATCAAGCCCGGTCGCTACATCAACGTAATGGACCACTCGGACATTCAGCGCCATGTCCTCAGCCGCTACCGCGAGCACCACTACGACGACAAGGGAACGCCCGTCAACACATGGTCCTTGATGGACCTTCCCGTAGCTCCCCCCCGCAACAACCCACCCACAGGCGGCCTCCCAACAGCCAAAGGCCCCAGCGGCGATGGCCTACGATTGGCAGCGAGTGCAGCACCTGTCGCCGTCGCACAGATAGAGCCGCAGCCCACCCCACCAACCACAGGTGGGTGCCCCTGGGAGCAAACCGCCGCCCAGATCAACGGCAACACCATGGCCTCGCTTGGCTGGGAGCGTTACCACGTTGACGTAGTCGCCGCCATCACCGCCAACAACAAGGAGATGATCGGTTCTCTCGGTTGGGACGGCCCACTGGCCGCCATTAGCAAAACCCGCATCAACCTTGCAGACTACTTCAAAGAAACGGTCGCCGTCGTGACCAATCCGGCCATCGACCGTGAGCGCGAATCCGCACAGTTCTCCACACAGGTTGTCCTCGGTACTCGTCCATTGCCCAAGCAGGGGACCACAGGTGAGGCTGTCCGCATCCAGCTAGAGACGCCGCTAATTCTCGGCGCGTCGGACTTCACCTCGCCGGAAGACGCTCGCATCGTCGCCAACGAACTAGGGACGATGACGCTTGAGGGTATCCTAGATGTGTTTAAGGACAAATATGTAGTCCTCTCCACCACGGCCAAACTCGAAGGCAGTGTTGAGAAGGCAATCAAGCGCATCCAGCAGGAGGCTGTGGACGCCGTACTGGATGGCGCACAGTGTATCGTCCTGGACGACAGCGCCGCATTCGCTGGTGACAGCCTGTGGATCGACCCGCTACTCATCACCGCCGCCGTAGATAAGGCACTCCGTGAGGCCGAGTACACCCCGAACTTGCGCCGCCAGACCGGGATCATCCTGCGCTCCGGTGCGCTACGTGACCTGCACGATCTCGCCATGTGCGTGTCGATGGGTGCCAACGCGGTCCTGCCATATGCCCTCTACGCGGTGAGCCTCGGCCTCGCCCCGCGTTCGCCTAAGGAAGAACCCACAACTGACGAGATCATGAGTGGCCTTAGCACCACCATCCAGGTGCTCACCAAGGGGCTACAGAAGGTTACATCCACCATCGGCTGCCACGAGCTGCGCGGTTATGGTCACTCCTTTAGCTCAGTCGGGCTAACCTCCTCCGTTGCCAACATCTTCGGGACACCAAACTACTACGGGTCAGACGGACGCGGTCTCACCTGGGACGCAATCCGTGAGGATGCAGACCTGCGCGCTTCCGAGATGCGTGGCGAGTCCCGTAGCCGTATGGTCAACCCAGACCGTTTCTACCCCAAGATGTGGAAGAAAGTCGAGGACATGGCCCACGGCGACATCACCCTGGAAGAGTACAGCGAAAAACTGCTTCAACTAGAGAACAAGCATCCAATTGCCGTGCGTCACATCTTGGGACTGCGTAAGGACCCGAATAGCACTGTTAACCCAAATGATGTAGACCTGTCCATCGGGGACCATGACCTACCCATGCTTATTAGTGCGATGTCCTTTGGCTCTCAGGGCGAACTGTCCTACAAGGCCTATGCCGAGGCCGCCGAACACCTCAACATCCTCTGCATAAACGGCGAGGGCGGCGAGATGGCAGACATCATGGGCCGTTACTGGAAGAATCGTGGGCAACAGGTCGCGTCCGCCCGCTTCGGTGTGAACATCGAACTGCTGAACTCCTCCAGCCTGATTGAGATCAAAATTGGCCAGGGGGCCAAGCCCGGTGAGGGCGGCCAACTCCCCGGCTACAAAGTAACGGACCAGATCGCCGCCGTGCGCAGCACCACCCCCGGCGTCGGCTTGATTTCCCCCAGCAACAACCACGACCTCTACTCAATTGAGGACCTCGCGCAGTTGATTGACGAACTACACACCGCCAACCCACACGGTCAGGTATCCGTCAAGATTCCCGTCGTGCCGGGTGTCGGTATTATCGCCGTCGGCATCGCAAAGGCCGGCGCGGACATCATCAACCTGACGGGTTACGAGGGCGGCACGGGTGCGGCCCGCGCCCACGCCCTACGGCACGTTGGCCTCCCTGGCGAGATCGGCCTGATGCTCGCGCATAAGGCACTCATCGATAGTGGCCTCCGTGAGAGCGTCGAACTGTGGGTAGACGGCGGCATGAAGTCCGGGCGTGATGTGGTCAAGATGATGTGCCTGGGTGCCAACCGCGTTGGCTTCGGTACCATCGCAATGGTCGCCGTTGGTTGCACCATCTGTCGTGGCTGCCACGACGGAACCTGTCACGTCGGCATCACCACCCATGTTAAAACCCGTGAGGAGGCCGACTCGCGCGGTTTCAAGTCCTTCCGTCCCTTCCATGAGAAGGGGTCCGCCAACGGCATTGTGAACGTGTTTAACCTGTTGGCGGAGGACACCCGCAACTGGGTCGCCAAACTCGGCGTCACCCGCGCTCAAGACCTCATCGGGCGCGGTGACTTGCTGGAACAAATCATGATGCACGACCGTATCGACCTCACCCCGCTGCTGCGCCGGGTTTCCGTCCAGAAGCAACGCCAACAGCAACCCGGTGTGGGCCGCCGCCTGACGCGCCCGCGCAACACCCTCACCCGCGAAATCACCGCGATCATCGCGGACCACGTTGCAGCGGGCGACCTCGAACTCACCTACGACGACGAACAGGTTATGGCCCATGACCGCGCCCTAGGTACCCACCTCAGCGGCGCAATCGAGCGTAAATCGTTCGAAAACGCCGCCGAGATCGAAGCCATCCACCTCAACTTCAGCAACTCCGCCGTGCCAGGCAACGGTCTTGCTGCCTTCCTGGATGATCCGCTCGATGTACTAGTAGAGGGTGGCGCACAGGACGGCGTCGGCAAGTGTGCCAAAGGCGGCACCGTAACCATCCTAAAAGGTCTGAACCACAACGGTCAGCGCGTAGACGGTTCCGTCGGTAAGTCCTTCGCCTACGGCGCACAGGGGGGCTTCTTCATCGTACAGGGCAACGCGGACACCCGCGCTTGCATTCGCCTCAGTGGGGCCGATGTCATCTTCGGCGGCGAGGTCCGCGAGCCGCTCCGCGACGAAGACGGCAACCTAGGCACCCGCTCTAACCTCAAGGGCTACGCCTGCGAATACATGACATCGGGCCGTGTACTCATCATGGGCGACCCCGGCCCCTGGATCTGCGCCGGGATGACAGGCGGCGTGATCTACCAGCGAATCCAGCCAGAGATGGGCCTCACCGTAGACGCCATCCGCCGCCGGATCGCCTACGGCTCCGTCGTAGAAATCTTCCAGCTAGACGAACAAGGCGTTCGTGATGTGCGCGAACTGCTCAACCGCTACATTCAGACCCTTGAGGTCAACAACCAGGCAGACGCCGTACAACACCTCTACGCCCTGCTAAACCACCCGCAGGAGCACTTCGCAATGCTGCGTCCGCACCTCCAGTGATTTTTACCCCCGTTGCATCACCCGCACCAAACCCCCGAAAAATCGGGGGTTTTTTCTTCTTAAGAAAACAGCTAACAACCCACCCTCGTACAGTAGATACTGGTATTATAATAAAAGTTTGCTGGACAATTTGAGGAACTGTTATCCTATGGTTGAACGTGATTACGACTTTATCATCGTCGGTGGGCGTGTCGCTGGGTCTACCCTGGCCGCCTACCTCGGCAAAGCGGGCCTGCGCGTACTCCTGCTAGAACGTGACCAACTCCCGAAAGAGCACCCGGCCTCGTCCCCGCTCATCCAACCAATCACCATGTCCATGTTAGACGAGATCGGCGCGGACGAGAGCGCCTATGCCCACAACACCCCGCCCATCCCAGCCATGTACGCCGTGGACGGCAAAATCGAGTGGAAAATGCGCGTCCCGGAAATCGACGGACGCGCCTACGCCTACGCCATCGACCGCGCTCGCTTCGACGCCAGCCTGTTCAAAAACGCCGCCCGCTACGACACCGTAGACGCCAGAATGCGCTTCTCCGTGACCAACCTTATCTGGGATGACATCGGTAAAACAGTTGTCGGCGTCACAGGTAAAGACCTGAACACAGGTGAAGAACACCACTTCACCGCTAAGATCATCGTTGGTGCCGATGGCCGCTTTAGCATGGTTGCGCGTAAGGTCGAAGCCCAGGAAACCGATATCCACAATGACTACCCAACCACCCTCTACTACGCCTACTGGCAAGGTGTCCGCCCGTTGGCCGATGATGTGCCAGTAGCCTCCGTCGCATATAGCAGCAGCAGCGGCACTCACGGCTATCTCATCATGGACAGCGCCGACAACACCGCTGCTGTCGTCGTTGAGGGCCGCTCCGACGTGATCGACCCGGACTCCGGCGAGGCCGAAACATTCTACCTGCAAAAACTAGCGGAGAATCGTCAAGTATGGGGCCGCCTAGAGCGTGCAGAGATGGTCACACGGGTTCGTGGCATGAAGAAGGTCGGCAACATGTTCCGCCAACCCGGCGGCAGCGGTTGGGCGCTCGTCGGTGACGCCTACCACCAGAAAGATCCTATCGACGGCCAGGGCATCTACGACTCCGTCTACACCTCGCGCACGCTTGCCGAGGCACTGATCGCCTGGAGCAACAAGGAACTCTCCTGGGACGAGGCTATCGCCCAATACGACGAACGCGCCCGCGCCGAAATGGATCCCCAATACGAGATGACCATGTCCCGCGTCCAACAGAGCCTCTATCCACAACGGTCAATTCCCCGCTTCATCTACGAACGTCCCTTCCGCTGGCTCACCAAGGACCGCCAATTCTCGGAAATCGCAGGCCTCGCCATGAACCGTCAGATTGACCCACGCGCAGCCAGCACCCCCCGCTTCCTCGCAATTGCCATGCTACGCGGCGGCCTCCGCGAACTCTCCGAAACCCTCGGCCAGTATGAAACCGAGTAAACAAGAAGGCGGTTGCTTTATTGCAACCGCCTTCTTGTAGGGAGCGACTCAGCGAGTCGCTCCCACGAACTGAAGTAGGTAAGCTCATTTCCTAGTCCATTCCCGTCGAAATTGGCATCGTCGCCAGCACCTTCTGAATCTTCAGTGCCAGATGCAAAATCAGGCGATTATCCGCGTCGTCCAAGTCCAAACTCGTCAACTCACTAATGCGCTCCAAGCGATACACCAACGTATTGCGGTGAACATCCAGATCATTCGCCGCCTTCGCTAGGTTTCCGTTCGCCTCAAAGAACCCGCTCAACGTGCGAATAAAATCACTCTGCTTGCGCTCGTCGTGCTCCACCAACGCCCCCAGCGTCTCCACGTAGAAGGTCTGCATATAGTCCAGCCCCCCCTCTTTAAGAGCCAACAGCAGTTGATACAGCTTCAGGTCACCGTAGAACGTCGTCTCTTCAGTCTCGCCTAGTTCCGCCGCGATACTCAGCGCGTCCTTTGCCTCGCGGTACGCATCACGCAACGCCGACAATCCGCTTGCACTCCGGCTGATGCCCACACTCACAAGACCGCTCGGCGTCCGCATCGCAACTTGCTCACGAACCTCCTCGATCATCCCCCGCACTCGGCTTACAGTATTGTTCGTGTCCACCGGGTACAGCACCACGATCACATCCACATATTGCCCAATAGCACCGCTCATCTGCCGCCGGGTCATGTCATCGCGCACCAGCGCAATCAGCGAGTCTAACGGGAGCGTCGTCCCCGCCTCGGAAATCGCCTTGAACACCGCAACCACATACATCGAATCAATGTCGAAGCCTGCTTGTGAGGCGCGTGTCGCCATCATATCGTCATCCGTCGGCGTACCACTTAGCCACATCTGCACCCAATCGCCCCGCGCCTGTTCCACGGCGGACGCAATCGCCCGGTTCTTCGCCATTTCAATCGCGCACACATCCGCGCCGTAAGTCAACACCAGTCGATCAAACTCGCTCATCACGCTGGACGAGTCCACCAGCGACAGATACCCCGCCACCCGCTTCTCAACCTTCAAAACCGTTGTGTGTCCCAACGGACTGGGCATGATAGCGCCCTCTTCGGTGGGTGCTTCCTTCGCCAACCACGCGTGAAAGTCGTTATACGGCAGGTTATTCACCATCGAGCGCCCGCCCGGTCGCCGCGACATCGCCGGGTAAATTTGCGACATTAACACCCCTGCGTCGTCATGGATCAACACAGGCTTGGCCGTCGCTCTGGCGATAATCTGCAACAAGCTGTTCAGGTCACGGTTCTCCGCAACATGCCGCGTCAACTGGCGCTGAATCTCAATCGCCCGTTGCTGCATCTGGGCACCCTGGTTCACGATCAATGTATTCACAGCCCGTTCAATCGAGGTCAGACTCGCGTCATTCGGCAGCGATAACAACCCCATCTCATGCTCAGCCGCCTGTACAATGACCTCATCGTCAATGAAATCATCCTCCGCCGCGATTGCCCGCACATCGACCTCGGCCAACTTTGCAAGCACCTGCGCCAGCGTCATACGGCTGTCGTAACTTTGAAGAACCTTCATCGACACCAACGCCAATTCGCCGCCGTAAATTTCAGGAAAGGCGGGGGGTTGGGCACGTACCGTGATCGACCAACTAATTGTCATCTCAGGGGAACCCGCCATGAGTGTGCTTCCTAGTGGAAGCGCAAATTGGAGAAGTGCCTGTAGTGTCGCGTTGTTATCGCTAGACATAAGCTTCTGCCGTATGTTGTCTTTATTCGTGATTTTAGATAACATAGTGGGTTGTCCCCATAACACATTTGACCAAGTGAGCTACGACTTCTTTGTACAGACCCTCTAATATAATAGAAAAAAAAAGAGCAGATAACAACTTTTGGTCATCTGCTCCAAATGTACCATTGTAACTTCTACACAACTAAGTGTTTCGCTGCTTTACGCCCAGCGTAAACATCTCGCTCTTAATTGATGTATCATCAACCTCGCTGTCTGCCTCAAACACCTCCGCATAAAAGCTATCGTCGGGTTCACCCGCCGTCATCGTCTCGGCAAGTGTCTCCTGTTGAATGTACGCGCCATTTGCAGCGATAGCCGTTGCCAACCGTTCGCTTGCCACATACATCACGTCGATTCGGTCCTCAATCTCGAACCCGGCATCCTTCCGCATCTGTTGGACACGCCGCACAATCTCACGCGCAAGCCCTTCTTGTACCAAGTCCTCCGTCAGTGTCGTGTCCAGCGCTACCAAGTAGCCATTTTCTTCTGCAATGGCGAAACCTTCCGCCGCCTGTTGTTTAACTTCACACTCGTCCGGCGTGATCGCGTAGCTGTTGCCGTCCAGCTCAACCATGATGTTCTCCCCAGCCATCAACTGCTTGGCATAGCCCTCCACATCTGCCGGGTCGCCCTCACGCAATAGCTTCTGCACCTTCGGGAAATCGCCCTTGAACTTGCGCCCCAACTCCGAAGGCAGCGGATTCAACACGTACTGCACCACGGACCCCGCGCCGTCCAACACTTCAACAGCCTTCACATTTAACTCATCCTGCATTAGCGTCGCCAACCGCGTCACCGCACCCGCCTCAGCCTTCTCCCGCGTAACGAACTGCGCTTTCGCTAACGGCTGTCGCACGCCCATCTGTACAGACTCCCGCGCTGCACGGCCCAAGCTCACCAGCTTCATGACCACACGCATATCACGGATCACATCATCCTCAATGGCAGCCTCATCCACCTGCGGCCATGTCGCGAGATGTACGCTATCCGGGGCACTCTCGTCTGCGCTCAACACCAAGTTACGATATAACTCATCGCTAACAAACGGCATCGCCGGGGCCAATAGCTTTGCAATCGTTACCAGCGCCTCATATAAAGTCGCAAACGCTGCCGGGTCCTCGTCCCAGAAGCGACGACGACTCAACCGCACATACCAGTTACTCAGTTCGTCCACAAACTCTTGGATCGGGCGTGTAGCACGCGGCACATCATAGTTCTCATATGCCTCAGTGACATTCTTTACCAGCAGGTTTAGTTCTGCCAACACCCACTGGTCTAGCAGATCGCGCTCCTCAAGCGGTGGCTGTTCAGCGTTCGGGTCCCAATCAGCGATATTGGCATACGTCACGAAGAAGCTATAGGTGTTCCACAGCGTCAGGTAAAACTTGCTGATAACCTCACCCACCAACCGCTCGGAGAAACGACGCGGC
>CAYWZS010000038.1:0-33085 GCA_964462905.1 uncultured Anaerolineaceae bacterium | reverse complement strand
CGCGCATGTGTTGGGTCAGCCGCCGCCGAAAGTTGTACACCGTTCGCAGCTCGAGTTGTCCCTCGGCCACGTCCCGATAGCCCAATGCGTAGCGCACTTGCAGGTTGTAGCTGAACTGTTCTTCAAGCTGCGCGTCGCTCCAGCCAAACCCGGCTTTGAGGACCTCCAGGCCCACCAGCACATTCACCGGCGCGTTGGGTCGGGAGGCTTCCTCGCTGTAGAGCACGGCGAACAAATCTTCGTCGAGGCGGCAGAAGAACTCGGTGTAGAAGGCCTCGGCCCACGAGTCCTCCAGGCGTTGGCGCTTTTTGGGTGGCAGGTCGTTGATGCTGCTGAACAGGGCTTGTTGACGGTGTTGATCGTTTTTGCGATACATGGCGGTTTGGGTTGGCTGACTTTTGTTGACCCTATTGTAGCAAATTCTGCGCTAAATGACCTTTTTTCAGGGGAGTCATAGAGAAGAAACCCATAAAATTGACGTGATGCACAAAAATTCCTTTTTTTTGAGGTTGCATTGGTTGCTTGCGTGGTGGCCCCACCGCTACCATGGAGGAAATTCGCCTTAAATGATGTGTAGGTTTCGCAAAGGGTCAGTTATGCAACCGTTGACGGTACATACGAACCATATTGATCTCGCCTACGAGGACACAGGTGGTGATGCGCCGCCACTGGTCATGTTACACGGCCTGACAACCAATCGACACCAGTTTGGTGGGTTACATCGCGCCGGGCTAGGCAACCATTTTCGCCTGATTACACCAGACCTCCGTGGGAGAGGGGACAGCAGCAAGCCAGAAAACGGTTACACAATGGCCGACCATGCAGCAGATATTAGCGGGTTGATCGAGACGCTGGACCTCCATGATGTGACACTGGCAGGGCACTCGTTTGGTGGGATGTTAACGATGTATATGGGGGCATGTTGCCCACAGCGTATCACGAGGTTGGTGTTGTTGGATGCGGCGTTGGCGTTGGCGCACCCGTCTGTGGGAGAGTCGATTCGCCCGGTGTTGAAACGCCTGGACCATACGGTGCCGTCGGTGGAGGCGCATCTATCGGCCATCCGCAGTTTACCGATGTACACAGCCTGGGACGAGGATATGGCGACCATGTACCGTGCGGAGTTAGAACCCCTTGCAGACGGCACCGCCCGTCCCCGTTCGACGAGTGCAGCCATGCATCAAGCGATGAACGGGGTAATAGCGGTGGACTGGGACACAATCGCCGAGAACATTCACCTGCCGACCCTGCTCGTCCGTGGGAAAGACCCCTACGGCGACGAGACGGCTCCCCCGTTGTTGCGTGACAAGGTCGCCCGTGCCACAGTGGACCGCCTCCAGCAAGTGACCTATCGAGAGGTGGGTGGGAACCATATCAGCATGTTATTTGGCGCACACAGCGTAGAAGTCGTGCAACACATTCTCGATTTCGCGAGATAACCTCTAGCGTTTTTTCAATCGTAGTGGTTCACGAGAGGAATCCAATGTGTGTTCCTCTTTTTTTATTGGAATTTTTCGAAATTGGTTAAGCACACCTCATAAAATTGTGATAGTCTCAATTCGTCTAGCGGAATAATTCACGTTTCATTGATTGACACAAAATATGGTAAAGTTGCATAATGTTGAGAAATGATATTTTGTGAATTTTCAACAATAGTTATTGGGATTTTCTAGGATGACCTCACCAAATATTGTAGACCAGCTCAAACAACGCTATCTGTTTCCAATTTACTGCAACTGGGCAATAGGCAGGGTGAAGCGCGGCCAGTTTTGTAAGGCGATACAAGACGCAGACCGCGCTATTGCGATCGTTGCCGATGACGCTCGCCCCTACCTTCAACGCGGTGTCGCCTACGCCCATCTGGGGAAACTCCGCGCTGCGCTTGATTCGCTGGAGCAGGCACTTGCCCTAGATGAGACACTAGCTGCTGCCTATCTCAACCGGGGCAAAATCTACTTCGATATGGGCCAATATACCGAGGCTGTCCTCAATTACAACCTTGCCTCCCACTATGCCCCAGGCCTCGCAACGCCCTACTACAACCGGGGGCTAGTATGTGTAGCACAGGGCGAATATCGCAACGCTGTTGCCGACTACACCGAGGCGATTCGGCGCTCGCCAAACTATGCCTTTATCTACGGCAACCGGGGTGAGGTCTACTTCATGCTGGGGGATTACGAACGTGCCCTGGCGGACTTCCAAACAGCCCACCGCCAACTGCCACGCCTCCGCCGGGCTGTGGCCGGGATGGCCGTGGCCTGGAATGCGCTCGGTGAGGGCAACAAGGCGATCAACCTGTGGGAAGAACTACTTAAGCAGAATGCACACTACGACGACCCCAACTGGGTACAGTCCGAACACGCCTGGACTGGGGTGCTGGCCGACGAAGTTCGTGTTCTGTTAGCAAATCTAAACGACACCCCATAGCGCCAAGCGTCCATTTTGCATAAAATAAACGGTGAGCTTATATAAGGTCACCGTTTTTTTGTGGCCCCATCATCACAGTTACCACCGAATTGAGGAATGCTGTGTCTATGCCGGAAAAGACGATATACATCAGTTATCGCCCCGAACAGAGCCTACATGTTGCACAACCCCTGTTTAACGCGCTTAATAGCATGGGCTACGATGTCTTTATGGATATTGAGGCTGGGGTGGATGACGTGAATCTGCGCCAAATTGACGCCCGCGAACATTTCGTCATGTTGCTTTCCCCAGGGGCCATCGCCAACGAACGTAATCCCCGCTTGGAAGCGGAGTTTGCGCGGGCTGTGGAGAGCAAACGCAACATGATCTTGCTGCTTACTCGTGATTTTGCCTTTGAGGAAGAAATATCCAACATCCAGGGGCCACTAGCGGACCTCAAACAGTTGAAGTTCCTGCGGGTACAACCGAACCAGATCGCTCATGTGATCCGCCTATTGGATGAAGACCATCTCCAAAATAACGCCAGGACGCGCTCCAAGCCTACCCCGGCAGAGGACCAAGCCATTGTTCGTGAAAAGCTGAACAAAGCGCGAGAATACACCATGCAGGCCACAATTCGTTTGAACACGGAGAAGTTGTTTTTCCAAGCTGTCGTGAAAATCCGGCGTGGCGATTTTGAGGAGGCACTGGCCGACCTGGACCTGGTGATTGCCGATAACCCCAACAACGAAAGCGCCTACTTGCAACGGGGCCGGGTGCTGCGGAAGAACGGACGTAAGACCGCTGCGCTGCGGGACTACGAACAAGCGACTAAACTCAGCCCTAAACTGGTTGCGGCCCACATTGGCCGGGGCGAGTTGCTGCTGGTGACGGAGCGTTTCTTGCAGGCGCAAACGGCCTTTGAGAATGCCCTCAAACTCCAGTCGGAGTCCGCCCCGGCCATTGCAGGGCTGGCGCTGGCACGCTATGCCCAGGATGATGTGAGCAAAGGGCGGGAGTTGTGGTCCTGGTTGATCGAGCGTGACCGCAACTACGCGGATGCAGTGTGGGCCGGGCAGGTGTTTGACTGGGAGGAAGCCCTGGTCGAACGCGCTCAGGAGTTATTGGCGAATGCTTAACGGCCTGGGTTGGGCCTATCCAGAATGTGCTTTGTCCCTAAACTAACTCCGAAATCGCAAAAATGGGAGCCATGGCGACCGTGAGAATTGGTATACTGGCGTTGCAGGGTGCGTTCATCGAACATGAAAAGATACTGCGAAACTTGGGCGTTGATGTCGTGCAGGTTCGCCTGCCGCAACACCTGGATGGCCTGGACGGGCTGGTGATTCCTGGTGGCGAGAGCACAACCATTGGTAAGCTCGCCACCACCTACGGGCTAATCGAACCTCTACGCCAGTTCGCCCAGCAGCGGCCAACCTGGGGCACATGTGCGGGGATGATCTTCCTGGCGAACAAGCTGGAACACAACCAACAACCTATCCTGGGGGTGATGGACATCACTGTGGATCGCAACGCCTTCGGACGGCAGATTGACAGCTTTGAGCAGGCGCTACACGTCAACGGGCTAGACACACCATTCCACGCGGTGTTCATCCGTGCGCCAGTCGCGACGAAGGCTGACGAGAGCGTGGACGTGTTGGCGACACTAGCCGATGGTCGTATTGTCGCCGCCCAGCAGGGGCATCTGCTGGCGACGGCCTTCCACCCAGAGCTAACAGAAGATGATCGCATCCACGCTTATTTTGTAGATATGGTCAAGCGCACAGGAACGGAGTAACAAAAGCGCATGAAAAGGTTGCTCACCACATCGGCCCGTCAGTTCGGGCAGACCTGGATGTTAGACGATGATCCCTATGGCGACTTTGGGGAAGAGAGTACAGACGATGAAGATGAGGAGTTCGACGGCTTCGAGTTTGAAGGCGAGGACATCTTCGAGGTGGATGATGCGGATGCGGACGAGTTAGACCTGATTGATGCGGGTGTTCTCTTCGAGGAAGAGGAGGACGAAGAAACCGACGAGGACGACTTCGACAACTACATCGAGCTAGACGACGAAGATGAGGAGATCGACGACGAGGGCTACGACATCGACGCGGACGACTTCGAAGAGGACTACGACCTCTATGGCGAGGACGACAATTAATCCAACCAAGGGAGCAGCATACTATGACCGAGATGCACACGACACAGGACCGCGAGACGATCATCGCCTGGGCAGAGCGCCGCGACGCCCACGCCGCTCGCGTGGTGGGCGTTCGTGAGGACGCGCCCGACGCGGAGGTCGAGGTCGGGGCACTTCGTATTGGCTTCCCCGGCTATGCCAGTGAGGAACAACTGGAGCCAATGAGCTGGGATGAGTGGTTCGCCGTATTTGACGACGAGGGCTGGACCTTCGGCTACCGTGAAACCACGGCGAAGGGCCACCCCAGCAACGAGTACGACCTGCTGAAGTAGCCCAGAAACACGCCTAGTCCTCGGCGGCCTTCTTCGCAGCGGCGGCGAACTTAAACAGCCAGCTTGTAAAAGAGTCTACAATATCCGGCTTGCCGTTGCCGTTGCGGTCCACCAAGCCGTAGCCGTTGTGCATACTGTCCGCCCAGGCGTACCACACCGTCGCGGCGATCTTCTCCGGGTGCTGCTTGTCCAGATGCCGCAGCGTGGTTACAGCGTAGTCGCTGATGGCGGAGGCGGGTTCATTCGGCGCATTGAGCACCCCCCACTCCGTCAACCACAGCGGTTTTGCCAACACATTCCAGTACGCATTCACGGACTCATCAATGTGGCCGAAGTGGGCATAGGGTGATGGTAATTTTGCCCCACGTCCGTAGGGGTGTAGCGCGATACCGTCCACCTCAACACCCCCTGTCATCGCCCGGAGCGTCTTGGCTGCATACGCCGACCCCGGGCCAGGACCGCCTGTGTGACCCCCCGTGATAATCGGTGTGTTTGGGTCTACCGCTCGTATCGCCGGGATCACCTTCGAGAGCATCTGCGCGTAGATGCTGGAATCCAGCCGTACCGACGCCACCGCCCCGTGATGGGCATCCTGTTCGTTCCAGATTTGATGCGCTGCCACCACACCCTTATCGGCGTAGTGTCCCGCGATCTGCTTGACGAAGTCGGTAAATTTGCTAATGAGGTCCGTCCACCTCTCCGGGGACATCTGGTTCCAGTCGTAACCCGCACCCTCGCCGAAGGTCTGGTGTGTGTAGACGAAAATCACCTGCTTACCAGCCTTTTGGATGGCGTCCACATAGGGGTCATAGGCGTTATAGGCCTTCTGCAAGTCCAGGTTGCCTGTGCCCATCGACACGTTGTAGCCCAACCGCACAAGCTCCATGTTACCCAGCTTGCTCAGATCCGGCTTACCAAGCGGATGGAAGATGTCCAGGTTTACACCGTTACGCGCCCCCGCCGGGATGATCTGTGGGAGTTCAACCTTTTTCACCGTCAGGGCGCTGCGGTCCCCGCCGTAGTCGATGTATTCCGCGTACCCCCACGCTTCGCCGTCGTTGTGACTGATGTTAAACCACTTGCCGTCCTCGCTAATTGCTAGCACCGTCAGCGTATCACCCTTGTCTGCCGTGTAGAGCACCTTGCCGCGTGTGGAAGGCAAGGCACGAATGTTGAGGTCATCTTTGAAGGTCGCGGCCTCGCCAGCCGTCACGCTCTGTGCTGTCATGGGTGGCTGGGCGTAGCGTCTCTCTGGCGCGGGGTCCAGGTAGTCTGCCGGGTCTAGCAGGCCACTGCTCACCGTCACACTCTCCCCAGACGGCACGGTATAGCTCGTGTCGCCCCCGTCCACCTGCTTGAGAATCACCTTGACAACGGAGCCGATGACGCTGCCCGTCCCGTTCGCGAGGCCGATGATACCCCCCGCCTCAACAGCATCACCCACCGCAACCGACGCACTAAACAGGTGACAGTATTGGGTGGTATAGGTGCCGTCGTCCGTCTGATGCTGGATTATCACTGTGTTGCCGTAGGGCCGCACGTCGCCGGGGGTATCGACAGCGGTCACGGTTCCGGGAGCGCAGGCTGTTACTTCACTCTTGAATGCGCCTTCTATGCTGATGCCGTCGTTACCGGGAAGGCTGTAGTCCTTCCAGTAGTCGGCGTCTTCTAAAAAGTGCTTGACAATGTCGCGGGATGTCGTCGGCCAGGAAAGTTTGAGAGCCATCTACACGTTCCTCCAAAGTGGTTTTGAAGAAATTATATAGTTGGACGCTCCTATGCGCGAAAATACGGCAACATTGTATTAACGCGCTATTGTCTAGCCTCAGCTTGCAGTGATTAGAGCAGGGGCAGGCGTTTGACTTGGCGAACCTCACCCGTGTTACGGCGGTTAGCAGCGTACCACGTCGTGAACCGGCGGATCGCGTCGTTGACTGAATCCGCATCTTCCAGAATATCCGCCAGCAGGCTACGCTTTCGTACCGCATCTACGTCAAAACACCAGTAGAGGCTCATCAACGGGGAAACGAAGATACGCGGCTGGCGCGGGTCCTTCAACCAGTTGAAGTTGCCGAACTCTCCCCACACCGCCGGGATAATGCGCGGGTGAATGTGGCTGATGCTGTGATTCGGCAACGTGAACACGTAGTAGGCCGCCTCCTGGTAGAGCTTAAAGACGGGCATTTGTGGCAATAAGGCACAGCTACCGTAGTAGCCACCCGCTTTAGCCAGCGCCGCCACGTTCTCTAAAAAGTGATGGTGACACAACCCCTCCTCAACCTCCGTGCCGATGCCAATCGCAACCAGCAGTTTGGTCTGTACCTCCTCCAGCGCGGCGACGGCTGTAATCGTGATGGTGTCCTCAATCAGGGTACCGGGTGCTTCTTCATCCCCGCGCATGAGGCTGTCCACCCCGCCATCACACAAGATAATCGCGTTGATATTCAGATGGTCGATGAGTTTACGATAGGCGCGGCGAACCTGCCTCACACCTACCTTGGCGATCATCCAGATGGTGACATCCGTGCCCTGTTCCTGCGCGAACCACTGCCCCAGATACCCCTCCGGGAAGTACGGCACCTGGCTCTTGACCTGGCCGCGTGTGCCGTAAACCAGACCATCCACCAGCATCTCACCATCATCAGTGAGCATATCCGCGAGGTCGAGATCAACGAAACTGTAGTTGGCAAGATGGACGTTTTTTCCGGCGGCCTTCAGGTGGGCGTAGAGCGGCAGCCCGGCCAGCACGTCAAAGCCACCCCCCGCGCCAGCAATCAGGATGTTCTGTTTATCGGCAAGGAAGTGATCTACCGGGAGATTCAGCGGGAAGGACAAGGTGGCTTTACCCTCGTACATTCATGTGGTCGACCACGAAGCTATAGGCCACAAAGTAGGAGTCATCCAACGCCAGGATTTTCAGGTCCGTCTCGAACACGCTGGCCTTGTCGTCATCGTCTGGGGTCGTCCGTTCCGCCTCGACCTGTTCCAGCGTGGCGGTCATCTTGTGATGCTCGAACACCTTCAACAGCCGCTTGGCGGCTGGCTCTGGCATCACCCCCAGCTCACCCGCGCCGGATGTTACCAGGTCGAACAGTGGCTTCTCGCGGTTGAGGTCCTCGGCGAGGTCCCGCCACGGTCCAAATACCGCGCCGTAGGTTGCTTGGATGTCCAACACGAGCGCGTTGGCGTCGGCGGGGTTGCCCTCGAATAGCACCTTATGCCGTGCGGCGTTGTGATGATACAGGATGGGGTGTTCGCTCGCGATGAACAGGTTGTTGAACACACCCATCGACACCCGATGCTCCTTCACGCCCAATGCCCGGACGATGTACGCCTGTCGCTCGCGTAGCCCCTGGATGCTCTCGTCGTAGGTGGCTGTCTGGATAATGAGTTGCAGTTCCTCCGGCGCACCGCCCATCTGCGTCATGAGTAGCACCCCGACGTTGGTGTCTGGCGTGAGGAAATCCACAAGTTCCTGTTTCTTCGGCACAGCTAGTCCACCTGCCACATGTTCGCGAGAAACGCCGGGTGTGGATGGCCGACAGCGTTCGCCACCTCCAACACAGCGGCGGCGTCATAGGCCCGGTTACGATGCTCAACGGTCAAGTTCCCGCCATCGAAGGTGAGGAGCATATACTGGGCGTGACCGGGTTTCTCGAAGCTCATTCCCACGCTACCGGGGTTCACCAGCCGCGCCCGGCCCAAGTCGCGGTCCACTTGGCGGTGGATGTGGCCGTAGACTCCTAGCCGCAGCGGACGGTCCAGCACAGAGTCGAGGGCTTCCTCGTCTGGCGTGTCGTCCGTGATGTTGTACTCGTCGTTCCCAGGTACCGCGTGATAGCCCAGGACAAACCCATAGTCTTGCACCATCTCGCCGACCTCACGCCCGATAATCTTGCTCAGAAATTCGTAGTTGGCCCAACCCAGCGCGGCCCGTGCCCAGTCAATCATGTCGCTTTCCTGGCGGAACTGCTCCACATAAGTGTTATACCCGGCCTCATCTTCGGCCCGTTTCCGCGCAATCCGAGCATTCGTCACGAGGTAGCGGTCGGTATTGCCACCGATAACCTTAAAGCCGTCCTTGTCTGCCTCGTGGCGCTCTCGAATGCGTGACACGCACTCAGCAGGCTGTGGACCGTGGGCGGCGAGGTCCCCCAATACCCACACCTGATCGACATTATCTTCGTTTTCGATCTCATTGAGGACAGTTTCCAGCGCAGCCAAGTTACCGTGAATATCTGCGATTACAGCGAGTTTCATAATGAGCGGATGCTCCCGTATGCGTGCGGTTATAGGCTGTATTGTACCGCATCATGGGGAATGAGGTGGCGCTTTTCATGAGTTACCGATGTCTTGCAGAAACGCGAGAATCTCAGACGCTGCCTGTTCTGGGGAGATACCATCTCGCGTCCAATCCCAGCCCGGCGGGGCACCAGCGGCGAACCCGCCTGTAGGGAGGTCAAGCGGTTTCCAGAGTGCCAACGCATTTGGGTTATATGGGCGATAACGGGCCGGGTCTGTCGGGCCGAGGATCATCGCAACCGTTGCCCCCGCCGCTGCTGCCAGGTGGGTGAGGCCCGTGTCGTTGCCGACGTACAGCCGCGCATCACGCGCTATCGCGCCGACTTCAGCAAATGTCAACGTGCCGACAAATGCCGCTGTCGTGTAATCAGCCAGTTCCGCCCGTAGGACATCCGCTAACGGCACATCCCCTGGCCCCGCTACAATGATAATCTGTTGCGTGCCGGTTGCAGCGCACACCCGCCTGGTGAGGTCCGCCAACAGCGGCGGCGGATAGCGTTTCTCGTCCATGAATGCGCCGGGATTCTTGCCGCCGGACGGGTTCACCACCAGATACGGCTCGTTGATGCCAGCAGCCCTCCGTTTCTCACGGGCGCTTGTGACCGCATCATCCACTATCACGGACGGATAGCTGTTGTCGGTGGGGTGGCCCAGCGCCCGCACCACATCCAGGTAGATGTCCGCCTCGTGTCGTCTTGCGTGTGGAGCGATCTTAGCGCGGATGTTGTAGCCGAAACCACGTCCGGCACTATCTAGCCCCGCCCGTATCGGAATCCCAGACAGCAACAGGGCCGCGCTCATCCGTGGGGAACGCGACAGCGATACGACCATATCGTAGTTTCCACGGCGCAGCGTCCGCACGAGCATCAGCAGCGCCCCCACCGACGCCAGGGGATTGTCCACGTCTAGTACCATGTCTAACAGCGGGTGGCCGTCCACGACCTGCCGTGACCAGCCACCCACCGCCCAGGTGATATGGGCACCCGGGTAGGTACGCCGTAACGCGGCCAACGTCGCGGTTGCCATCACCACATCACCGATACAACAGGGCAGAATGATGAGTAGGCGTTTTGGAGTAGGGAAGTCTGTACGAGTTGGGAACAGGGTGCAGATTATGGTGTAGAGGGACAAAGGCACTCCGCTCAACTGATGGTCAGCAGCGTTATTTTATCCCCGTGCGGCCATCGTGACAATGACCGCACAGCCCATAAGACGAAAGCCTAGCCGCGCTTCAAGAACGCTGCGTAACCGAAGTAGACGCCGACCATCACTACAGCGGTAATCACAGCCGCAACCAAACCAGACACGATAGACGGTACAATTGCGCCCAGGTTTGCGTAGAGGCTATAGGCAGAGGTAATCCCAAAGGCCAACACGACGATGAGAATCATGCCGTAGCGGACCAAGTTGAGACGGCTCTCGACCGATCCCTTTTCAACATTTGCCATAAACATCACCTTTACTTTTTTTTCAGATAAACCCAATTATAGAAGTGTTTGTTTAAGTCTGCAACAATTTTGTGGTTGTTATTTGTTAACTATGGCGAAAAAAGACCCCATCACAACGGATGGGGCCATGTTTCGTTACAACCAGGACCGAGTCTAGCCCTCGGCAGTGTCGAAGTATTGTTCGATGTAGTTAACCACATCGCGGAACGAGATGATCCCAACGACTACCCCCGCCGCGTCAGTGATCGGCAGGTGACGGTATTGATAATCGCCCATCAGCTTAAGGGCGTGCGCGATGGGCGCGTCCGCTGTGAGTGTGTCCGGGTTTTTCGTCATAACCTCGGCCAGCTTAACCGTGCTCATGTTGTCCAGCTTGGCCGCGACACGGCGTAGGATGTCATACTCCGTGAAGATGCCCACCGGTCGCTGTTGTGGGTCCGTGATGACCAGTGCACCGATATTGCGCTCCTGCATCAGCTTAACAGCCTCAGCGACGGTAGCCCCCGCCTCCAACGAGATCAACTCGCGGTCCATATTGACCAGGCTCGACAGCGGATCGTGTGCCAGCCCCTCGTAAACCGCGCCTTCCTCTATACCGCTGATGGGTGCTTCGTCCTTCAGGCTTTCCATGTAGGCCTCGTCGAACTCGCTCGCAACATCAGTCTGGCCGAAGGACTGTGCCCGCAGGTCATCGTTGCTGTAGCTGGTATCGCCCGCGACTGTCCAGATGTCGTCGGAGAAGTACAGCGAATGCAAATCCGGGGCCTTCTTCTCGCGGGCTACCGCTACCTGCCCCATCAAGGCCTCCTCGTAAACGGGGGCCTCTGCCTGGTAGATCACCCCCATCGGCACCGGGAAGTCTGGGTAGGTCATACGGGCGATTATATAGGCCAGGGCGGCGTTGTGCTTGTCGTGGACCAACAGATCATCCACTGTGTACTCGTCGCCCAGTTCCACGACCTCCAGCGTAAAGCCGTTTATGCGGATGCCCTTGTCCTTGTCCGCGCCGAACACCATCGGCTCGCCGTGTTCCAGGTAGAGCGCGTTGTCTGGGCGTTGCTTACGGTCGGCCACATGGCTAAAGGCCCCGTCGTTGAAAATCACGCAGTTCTGCAAGATTTCAATGAAGGAGGTGCCACGGTGGCTGGCAGCCTCTACGAACACCGGCTCCATATGTTTGGTGTCCGCGTCCAGCGTGCGGGCGACAAACGTCGCCTCTGCACTCAGCGCCACCGCACATGGGTTGATATCGCGGTCAATGGACCCCATCGGCGTGGACTTGGTGCGCTTCCCGACCTCAGATGTCGGGGAGTATTGGCCCTTCGTCAGCCCGTAGATGCGGTTGTTAAATAGCAGCATATTCACGTCTACGTTACGCCGGGCAAGGTGCAGGATGTGGTTCCCACCAATAGAGAAGCCATCGCCGTCCCCCGTGACAATCCACACGGACAGGTCCGGGTTGGCGACCTTCAAGCCGGTTGCAACCGTCGGCGCACGCCCGTGAACGGTGTGCATCCCATACGTGTCCATATAATACGGGAAGCGGCTAGAGCAGCCGATGCCGCTGATAAAGACAATATCTTCCTTGCGGACGCCAATCTGCGGCAGCGTCTTCTGGATGGACGATAGAATGGCGTAGTCGCCACAGCCGGGGCACCAGCGCACAACTTGGTCGCTGACAAAGTCCTTGCGCGAATACTCCGGAATGTCCTGAATCGGAATCGTATTTGACATAGAATTTGTTCCTAACTGTAATGGCTAATGTCTGTTTGGCTTTCACAGGTACGAATCACCTCACATACTGTGGGGTTATTCGCGAGATAGTCCGCTATCGTGGCCGAAACACCCGTGGCATAGTGCCCGCCCACCAACCCATCCGCTATATCGTATGGCATCAACAACAGACACAAGTCTAGTGTCACCTTTTTCGCCTCATCACTAACAATTGCCACCTCATGGGCAGTCAACACATCAATCATACTGGAAATCCTTCCCACATGTCTCCCAGCGCAGGTACGCTTGCCCCCTCCAACAAGAGCAACGTGATGAGAACTGAGAAAAATGACGTGGCGATGTTCGCTACCCCACTGGGTAGCGAACGCGAGGAGCGCAGTTTCCCGCGAGTCATGGAATCGTGCCAGAGCAATCCGTTGCTAGTTGCCGAAGGATTGGCGCAAAGCCACTCTGTCCGCAACCTTGACGCAATACAACTCGGCATCGTAGTCCAGCGGGAAGGCCATATGCACAACCGCCTTCACCTCGTACCAGCCGCCATCACGAGAGAGCGCCAGGTACTCGCCAGCTACGGGGACGCGGTCAAAGTTGACTGTATCCGTCTGCCACATATCCTCGCCTGTATCCTTATAGAACACCAGCACAATCGTGTCGCTGTTGTCGTTGTAGCTGGACGCGGACCCGATTTCCAGTTCATAGTCGCTCATCGTTGTCGCCTCTCTCACTCGTCTAAATCGTCTAGGAAAGTTCGCGAATTTTCGTCAGAATCTCACCAATGGTAAACGGACGACCCTTCACCTTCGGGAAGGCCATGATGTGGTCGGAACCGTACTTGCTCCGCAACAACATCGCCAATTGGCCTGTGTTCAGTTCTGGCACAATCACTTGCTCAAAGCGCGTGATGATGTCGTCCAAATCCTTCGGGAACGGGTTCAGGTAGCGCAGGTGAACGTGACCGATGTCATCCATACCACCGCGCACCGCCTGTTGCACAGCGGACCGCGCCGCGCCGTAGGTACTGCCCCAGCTTAGGACAAGGACCCGGCCAGACTGCACCCCGTAGACCTCCTGCGGCGGGATGATCTCCTGCAACCGTTGGACCTTCTCGGCGCGGTCGTGGATCATCGCGGACTGGTGATCCGGGTCATAGGATACGTTGCCCGTCTCTGGTGCCTTCGCCAAACCGCCCAAGCGGTGCTCCAGGCCCGGCGTGCCGGGGATCGCCCACGGACGCGCCAACGTCACAATATCGCGCACAAACGGCTTAAAGCCGTCCTCGCTGTTCGGCTCAGTCGGGTGTTCCCACTTAATCGGCTCCACGCTCTCTGGGTCCGGGACATTCCACGGCTCGGACGAGTTCGCGAGGTAGCCGTCGCTCAACAGGATAACCGGGGTCATCGCACGCACTGCCATCCGGAAGGCATCCACCGCCGCCCAGAACGCGTCCGACGGGGTCGCCGGGGCAATCACCGGTAGCGGACTGTCGCCATTACGCCCGAACATCACCTGCAACAGGTCGCCCTGTTCTGGCTTGGTCGGCAATCCTGTAGATGGCCCACCGCGTTGCACGTTGATAATCACCATCGGTAACTCGCAGATCATCGCGAGGTTCAGCACCTCACTCTTGAGCGCAATACCAGGGCCAGACGTTGCCGTCACCGCAAAGGCACCGCCGAAGGCCGCGCCCAACGTTGCCCCCATCGCCGCGATCTCGTCCTCCGCCTGGAAGGTTCGCACGTCGAACTGCTTCAACGGCGCGAGGTAGTGTAACACGTCTGACGCTGGCGTGATCGGATAGCCACAGTAGGCCAACGGCTTGCCGCTGCGGTAGGCCGCTGTCACCAAACCAATTGCCACCGCCTCGTTACCCGTAATCTTGCGGTAGGTGCCGGGCTTGAGCTTTGCCGGGGCAACGCGATAGCGCGACTGGAATGTCTCCGTGGTTTCGCCCAGGAAGAACCCTGCTTGGAGCGCCTTCTTGTTGGCCGCCGCGACCGTTGGCAGCTTCTTGCCGAATTTGCCGTCAACCCACGCCATTGTGGTTTCTAACGGACGGTCAAACATCCAGAACACCAGCCCCAGCGCGAAGAAGTTCTTGCAGCGGTCGATGTCCTTGCTGCTCAACTCGTCGGAGAACTCCTCTAGCGCGTGTCGGTTGACGGTCGTCAGCGGGATTTTATGGACCTTATACCCGTTGAGTGTGTCGTCCTCTAGTGGGTCAACCGCTAAGTTGGCCTTCTTCAAGTTGGATTTGGTGAAGGCGTCCGTATTAATAATCACGACGCCACCCGGTTCCAGGTCGCCCAGGTTAGCCGCTAACGCCGCCGGGTTCATCGCAATTAGCACCTGTGGCGCATCGCCAGGGGTGTGAATCTCCTGGCTGGATAGGTTCACCTGGAAACCAGAAACCCCGGCCAAGGTCCCGGCAGGGGCGCGAATCTCCGCCGGGAAGTCCGGCAGGGTAGAAATGTCGTTACCGAACACGGCAGCGGTATTCGTAAACTGGGTTCCCGTAAGCTGCATCCCGTCGCCGGAGTCACCTGCGAACCGGATGACGACGCTATCACGCTCCTCGAAGGTACCGTCGGCGTGCTCATCTCTCGGTATATCTGACATTAAAAACTCCTGATTTACGCAAAAAATCTAGCCTGGTTTGTGCCATCACTTTTGATTTTGTGTTGGTTTTCCCAGGCATCTGCATCCTGTCCGTTAGTATATGTCTAATTTACCGCTAAGGAAACCGCAGTCGCGTAAAATCGCAAAAAATTAAACTATCAGATGGATAGCAGCGCGTTTGACAGACCCAATTCCACTTATTGCGCGTTTATTTCCCCTCATCAACGACGATACATCCCACGTTTTCGGGATGGTCAATCACCTGTGCGCTCGGGTTGACCCCGCGCATTATCCACAACACATAAAGATCACCCACAGCCCCGCTAATCATTGTCGCGCTGACAACCGTCATGAGGGCGCTCCCAGTCCCCAGTGCCATCACATACGGCACTAGTCCGGTCATTACGCCGGGGAGCAGCGTCCCCAGGCGGTAGGCATCTGCTCGCATGGGGAGCCTAGCGTGGACGTACGGGGCCAGTGCCTCCCACTTGACGCCGAATGTAAACGCGCTCCAGGGGAGTTCGCCCCATGTTTTCCAGCCGATGACATGAAACGCCTCGTGTGCCACCGTAAACACCAGCGTCAACAACAGGAACAGTGCCCAAGCACCAAATGAGCGCATCTCCGACGAGAAGCGCCCAAAACCGTAAAGGATCATGTAGGGTATAAGGGGGACGACCAGCAACGCAATTCCGTAGACGGTGATCTCCGCGACGACCTTCTCCAAGGGTGCGGAGACATCACGCCCCTGTGGGGTCGGTTCTTGGCCTGTAGGGTTGTCGCTCATGAGACTTGAATGAAGATGCCGACCATGAACAAAATCACAATGCCCGTAATCACCACCGGGTAATAGCCGATATTGCCCCGGTAGTTGTGCATGTCCAGAAACATGTCCAGGTCCTCACCCTTGTTGATGTCGTAGGTGTGGTTTGGCGTGATGATCCGCGCTGAGGTGAGCTTGCGCTCAACCGTAACCTGGGCTGAACCCCGCATGTAAATCCAGGCGGATACCAGGATCATCCCTAACAGGGGAATCAGTGCCAGCAGAATTGCCGGGACACGCGGCACCCCAACGGTCTTTTCGGCTTCGGTGGCGTCCGGCGTCTGGGCGACGATGGTCCAGCCCTCGGCGCTCACGCGGTTGACGACATCAACGTAGGTAACTTTGCCGTACATAGCCAGCTTTCTCGTCTCACGAATTTAGATGAAAGAAAAGCGATCAACCCCCGTCGCGGGCCGTGGTGAAATGGGAGGTCGGCGGCGCATTCAAGACAACCTTCTGGAAGGCACCACTCAGGTAGTCCACCAGCGAGAAGTAGGTTAGGTTGCCAATAGGTGCGCCCTTCTCATTGACAACCGGGACATTGCGAAAGCCCTTATCGTCCATCAAGCGCAACGCTTCCCCGGCGCTGGAGTCTAGTTTGAGCGTTATCGGCTCTGGCGTCATCACATCCGTGATTGGCTTATCCCAGACATCCGCGTTCATGACCTTCCGCATCACGTCACGGTCTGTCAGGATACCCTGTAAAACGGTGTGGTCGCCCACGACAAACGCCGTATGTTTGTCCTTGGCCTGCATCCGCTCAATCGTCTCGCGGACGGTGGTGCTGGGTGTGACGATGCAGTAGTCATCGAGCTTAAAGTTACGAATCGGCTCTGCTAGCAAGTCTTTTTCAACGCTCATCGTGAATCCCCTTCTGCAATAGTGGTTTCTGACTTCTACTGCTGATTATACCCGCTTTCGACGGAAGGCCAAAGTTAGCTAGACCGCGTCACAGTCGCGCCAGAGGCCATCTCTACAAACCATCCCGTGTAACGGTTGAGGTTGACACCGCCCCCGCCCCGGAACTCCACCACCAAGTACCCGCTCAGATCTTCCACAGTCACCGGATGGGCGAAATAGTGTTTGGTGTCGTCTTCAGATACCGCAAAGGAAACCGCTGTATCCGGGATTGGCTCAAAGGCGGGAACCCGCACGTTGAAGAACCGCGCCACGTACACGTTAAGCGGTTCCGCTGCCTTGAGGTGCAACGTTGGGCTACCGACAACATCTGGATTATCCGCACGGACCTGGAATGTCGTTCCCTCAAAACGCCCACCGGGGTTCGGCATCGTGATCTCGTAGTTGACCGGGACCTCGGTAATCATATCGGAGAAAGTCGTGCTGACGGTTCCCTCAGCGGCGGGGGCGTCCAACGGCGACGCATCCGGGGCAGACGGCGCACGCAGGCTGATGCAACCGCCCATGACTGGTGCGAGTAACAAGATAAATAAGCTGGTGAGTATTCGTCGCATTCGGTTGTTTTCGCCTCGTGTGAATGTCTGTAGGTGATTGGCTATCAGCATAGCAAATTATCACCTCAGATGGGATGGTCCACACTAGCATTTCATTGAGTGGACGAAACCTAAGCCGTTGCCGCGTGGTTCCCCGCCAGATACCCATACACAAATGCCGTCAACAACCCATTGCCGGAGAGATACCCCGCTGGCCCATGACCGCTGACACCCGCAGCCGTGCCGCCCCCCGCGTACAGGTTCCCCACAACGGAGCCGTCCTCACGTAGCACCTGTGCGTGTTCATTGACGCGCAGCCCGCCCTGCGTGTGAAACAGCGCCCCGGTCACGCGCACCCCGTAGAACGGCGCACGTAGCGGACGGTCCGGCGTCCGTCCCTGTTCATCCACCATGTCACCAGACGCAGCACGGTTAAAGCGAACCAAGGTCGCCTCCAATCCATCTGCGTCAATCCCGAGCTTGCTCGCCAACGTCTCAATCGTCCCCGCAGACAGAATCGCGTTTTTCTCCACACCCTGACGGTAGTAGTCGAACGCCATCGCAAAGTCGTGAATCTCCCCATCAAAGATGTTCCACGCGATCCCGTCCGGCTGGGCCAGCACCTCTAATGCCCGTTCGGAGTAGCCCTGGTCCTCCGTCCCAAAGCGTTGACCATGAGCGTTGACCTGAAAGCCGCCCTTCGTCACAAGCGCATAGGTCATCAGTAACCCCTGCGGCACCGCTACCGAGTTATGTGCCTGGTATGCGTCCATATAGTCCAGCTCGGCCCCCAGTGCCTCGCCCCACAGGATGCCCTCACCCGTGTTGCCCTCGCTGCCGAAGTACATCGCTTCGGACATCGCCGGGGTGTACTTCGCCACGAGTTCCGGGTTCGCCCCGAAGCCGTTCGTTGCCAGGATGGCCTTGTCACAGCGTACCCGCGAGGGTTCGCCGTCTGTCTCTGCCACTACGCCGACGACATGACGCTCATCATCCACGACCAACCCGACAACCGCCGTCCCAATGCGCGACTCGATGTGGGGATGCGCGTCCACAGCTTGCTGCATGTCGCGGTGGAGGCCGGCCCCGGTGCGGTCAGGCGGCGCGTGCATCCGATATTTGCTGTGGCCGGGATACGTAAAGTCATCCACAAAACGCAAGTCCACACCAATTTCGTCCACCAACCACTCCACCACAAGCGGAATCGTACGGGTTTGTAGCAGCGTCACCTCTGGGTCAGACGCATGGTGGTTCTTGGCGAGAATGTCTCTTGCGAAGTCCTCCGGCGTCTCCTCGACACCCGCCTCGCGCTGGAAACGTGTTCCCGCCGCCGGAATCATGCCGGAGGAGCGGGCGGTGTTACTCCGCGCCGTGCGCTCCTTCTCGAACAACAGCACGTTCACGCCGTGCTGGGCCGCTGCCAGCGCCGCCGTTAGCCCACAAGCACCGCCACCTACAACGGCAATTGCGACGCTTTCATCCCACTGTCCTGTATCTTGATGCAACATCAGTTGTTATCCCTGTGGTATCTCGGCGGGTTGGATAATCACCTCGTCCGCCATCATTTGCTCTATTTCCGTTGGCGCATAGCCGATCTCCATTAGCAAATCGGCGGTGGCGTTGCCGACCGCTGGCGCGTCAGCCCGTAGCCCCAGGTCCATACCCTCGATCATCATCGGCAGTTTTGGCAGCTTGGCCGTGCGTTCGTCCGGCAGTTTAGCATCCACCAGGCTACCCCCCTCGTTTAACTGTGGATCGTCGAACAGGTCTTCCGGGCGGGCAATCGGCGCAAACGGAATCCGCGCTTGGTCTGCCTTCTCGATAATCTCCGTCTTAGTCATCGTGCTGAAGAACCGCTCTAGCTCCGGCTGGAGCCACTCACGGGCATCAATGCGTTGGTTGTTATGCGCCAAATCCTCCTGCGCCAACAAGTCCTCCCGCCCGAACACCTCACAAAAACTTGCCCAGTGTTTGTCGCTGGTGATGCCGATGAACACCTGACGGTCATCTGCCGTTTCAAATACCCGGTAGACCGCCCAGGCACTCACACGCGCTGGCATCGGCGGGATCTCGACCTGTGCAATGGCGCTGTAGGCCATGTGCTGCCCCATGATGAAGGCCGCCGTCTCGAACAGCCCATTGCGAACCAGCTTACCCTTACCCGTCGTCGCCCGTTCCATCAACGCCACCAACACCGCCATTGCGCCGTAGGTGCCGCCCATGATGTCCACAATAGACGCCCCCGCTCGCAGTGGTTGCCCTGGTGGTCCCGTCATATACGCCAACCCGGACATCATCTGCACCACTTCGTCCAACGCTGGCCGCTTCTCATAAGGCCCACTCATGAACCCCTTCAGCGAACAGTAGATCAGCCCTGGATTGTCGCCCTTCAGGTCGTCGTAGCCGAACCCTAAGCGGTCCATGGTGCCAGGGCCGAAGTTCTCAATCAGCACGTCCGCCGTGCCGATCAGCTTCTCAACAACCGCCTTGCCCGCCGCCGTCTTGATGTCCACCGCGATGCTTTTCTTGTTGCGGTTGTAAAACGTGAAGTAGCCCGTCCCGAAGCCCTTCAGCCGCCGGGTGTGGTCGCCCTCCGGGGCGCGTTCCACCCGGATAACCTCCGCGCCCAGGTCCGCCAGCACCAGCCCGGCAGCTGGCCCCATAACGGCGTGCGTGAACTCCAAAACGCGAATATTCGACAGGGGTAAATTGTTATCACTCAAGGGTTGTTGCCTCCGCTAAACCTTATACGTCCCGTTTGTTTTCAGGTAGTTCACCAGCCCACCGGCGTCCAGTATCTCAATCATGACGGCTGGCATCTGCGTAGCTTCGAACTGATTCCCTGTAGTGAGATTGCGAACAACCCCCGCCGCCAAATCCACCTCAACCTGATGCCCGCTTTCAACGTCATGATCGGGTACTTCGACCACGGGCAAACCCAGATTAATCGCGTTGCGGTAGAAAATCCGCGCGAACGACCGCGCCACCACCACCGCCACACCAGCAGATTTCAACGCAATCGGCGCTTGCTCCCGCGATGACCCCGCACCGAAGTTCGCCCCCGCGACGAGAATATCCCCCGGCTGCACACGGGTTCGGAACTCCGGGTCTAAGTCCTCTAACACATGCGCCGCCAACTGTGACATATCGAGTGTTTTCGTGTACTTGCCGGGGATAATGCGATCCGTGTCGATGTTGTCCCCGTAGACGTGTGCGGTTCCGTTGGGCATTAGGCTAACTCCCAGGCTGCGTCGTCCATGACAGTAGCGGGGTCTGTGATTTCCCCGGTGAGCGCGGCAGCCGCCACCACCGCAGGCGACCCCAGGTAGATTTCCGCGTTCGGGTTGCCCATGCGCCCCTTAAAGTTGCGGTTTGTACTGCTGATAATCACCTCGCCGTTTGCTGGAACTCCGCCGAGCGTCCCCACACACGGCCCACAGCCGGACGTGTGAATCGTCGCACCAGCCTGCACCAGCGTTTCAATCGTACCGTCGGCCAGCGCCGCCAAATAGACCTTGCGCGATGCCGGGTAGATCATGAAGCGCACCCCAGGGGCTACCTGTTTCCCCGCAACAATCTTCGCGGCGACGTGTAAATCCTCCAGCCGCGAGTTCGTGCAGGAGCCAATAAACGCCTGTTGCACCTTTGTCCCAACCGCAACATCAATGTCGTGGACGTTGCTGGGCAGGTTTGGCAACGCAATCTGCGGCTTCAGCGCGGAAACGTCAATCGTGTGTTCCTGCACGTAGTTCGCGTCGTCATCAGCGGTTGTCGCCTCCCAGTCGTACCACAGTTCGAGGCCGTCCGGGTGTACGATCCCCGCTTTGGCCCCCATCTCAGCGGACATGTTCGCCAGCACGATACGGCTTGCCAGCGAGAACTCACGAATCGCCTCCCCGGTGTACTCGACGGCCATGTAGGTTGCCCCCGCGATACCGATCTTGCCGACGAGGTACAAAATGAGGTCTTTCGCCGTGATCCCGGCTGGCAACTGCCCGACGAGGTTCAGGCGGATCGTCTCCGGCACTTTGAGCCACGTCTTGCCCGTGAGCATCACCGCCGCCAGGTCTGTAGAGCCAACACCTGCCGAAAATGCGTTGAGTGCCCCGTAACTGGTCGTGTGGCTATCTGCCCCCAGGAAAACATCACCCGGCTTAACGTGCTCGTTCTCAATCATCACCTGATGACATATGCCCGTCCCCATATCGTAGAAGGTGTTGCCCATCTCCGCAGAGAACACACGCATCATCTGGTGTAAGTTGCTGATGCGCTCGTTAGGCGCTGGTGTGGCGTGGTCCAAAATCAGCGATACGCGCGAACGGTCCCACAGTTCGTCCCCGCCCATCTCCCGAAAGGCCTGAATTGCAAACGGGGCGGTTGCGTCGGTCGCCATCACTGCGTCCACGTCCGCAATTGCAATATCCCCCGCCTGCACCGTTCGTCCCGCGTGCCGCGAGATGATCTTCTCCGAAATCGTCTGTCCCATTAGGGTCTATGGTTCCTTTGCTTGTGTGTGTTAGCGGGCCAATTGGTAGAGCTTACCGGGCAACGGCTGGCCGATCAGGTCTTGCAGCTTGCGCGACACCTCGGCCACAGCGTCAATGTCCACACCCGTCTCATAGCCCATCGCATGTAGCATGTTCACCGTGTCCTCCGTGGCGATATTGCCCAGCGCCTCTGGGATAAAGTTGCAGCCGCCCATCCCGCCGAAGGCCGTATCGAAACGTGTACATCCAGCCTCGATTGCCGCGACGGTATTCGCCAGTCCCATCCCGCGTGTGTCGTGCAGATGTAGCACCACCGGAATATCGCCGACGATTGGCTGGAGCGCGGTCAGTATCTCCGTGATCTGACGCGGGTTCGCCATACCCGTGCTGTCCGCCAGCGCCAGCGAGGCGATCCCCAGCGCGACATGTTGCTCCGCCAGTTCCAGCACAAGTTCCTGCGTCACATCTGGCTCGTAGTAGCCAAACGCACACTGAATCCCCGCCCGAACCGTCAACCCTAGCTTGTGCGCGTGCGCCACCATGTCCCTAAAACGCTCGACCGCCTCAGCCAACGTGCGGTTGGCGTTTTTCTGGCTGTGGCTGTCACTCGCAGAAATCGACATGTCAACGTGCGTCAGCCCGGCGGCGTGAGCGCGTTCCAGCCCCTTCATGTTGAGCACCAATCCGCTGTAGATCACCCCATCTACCTTGTTGATTCCCGCGCATATGGCCTCGGCATCAGCCATCTGTGGTACATATTTCGGATGTACAAACGATGTCACCTGCACCGCCTTGACCCCCGCATCTACCAGCATGTGAATCATATCGATTTTGTCTGCTGTGGGGATGATCGTTTTTTCGCGTTGCAGGCCGTCGCGTGGACCGACTTCTATAATCTCGATGCGGCTCATACCTGTACTCCACGGAGTTATAAGAGATAATTTGTCATGACGATAGCACAAATCTACCGGGAATATATTGCTTTTTTACGCGCTAATCAGCGTTTTCGTCAGTGTTATTTTTTCTGCCGCCCCAAATGCCGTCGCGTATGCGGCTTGCGAATCGTAGTTCGTTTGTGGGATATAGCGTGCAGTAATATGAAAGGTCTGTTCCTGCTGTGCAAACAACGCCATTGGAACGCGCAGCGTGTTGCTATTAGAACGTTCGGGCGTTACCGTGGTCATCGCCGCACAGTAGATTGTCGGCACGTCGGGAATCGTGCGCGGTGAGAGCGCACCACACAGGAACAACGACAGCAAATCACACGTCCGCAGTATACGGTAATTGTGTCTGAGGGTCGCCGGGGATAGGTGCGCCTTGTACACCGGGTGTGTGTTTATCTCCGCCACGAGCTGCCCGTGTTGTAGGCGCAGGTGCGCTCGGGTCGGCGCGGTGCGTTCCGGGGCATCCGTCCCACGTTGCACCCGTCCCTCAAAGATCAACTGCATATGACGGTTCACCAGCAACCCGGCGTAGGGATCCACCGCGACGACCTTGTCCACCGCTTGCAGGTACATCGCCTCAACCATGTCGATACCCGGTTCCAGGAAGTTCAGCGGTTGTCCGTTGTCGTTCAGGAGCGGTTGCGTGTCCATCGCCAGCCAGCCGAGATCGTGTAGTGTTGTCGCCAGCACAACCGCCTCTAACGGTTGTGGCGCTCCGGTTGCCCCGCCGCCCCATGCTCGCGCCAACTGCCCAGATACCCAGGCGTGCGCGGACTGTGGAATCAGCAGAAATCCATCGCAATACGACACACGGATCATTCGGCGCTGCTTTCCGGCTTGCGTTCCAGCACACCACGCTCTGCCAGGTCATTCCAGACATGCTGCTCCGCGATTTTGCCGTCCACGATCACAAAGTGGTCAATATAGCGCACGCCCTCAAAGGCAACACCGTGGTTGTTCTCGCCGTAAAGCGTTCCCATGATGTACACAACCCCGGTCCCATCGTCGCGGGTGTAGCTATCAATCTGGTCGAATGTCTTTTTCACCCACTGGTAACGCCCCTTAGCGGCTGTCACCATTTCCCGCTGCGACGTGAATCGCTTGCCACCCGGAAAGATAATCACTGCGTCCGGGGCCATCATCGCCTCCGCCGCGTCCAGGTCACGCGCTTCCATCGTCCGTAAAAAGTGCTGAATCCGTTCTTCTGGGGACACCACTACACCTCCCATCCCGCCTGATGCCCGTCCCATATCGCCTCTAATGCCCGGCGCGGTGACAGGCAATCGCCCACCAGTCGTATCTCACAGTCGAAGCCGTCTAATTCACGTTGTAGGCCGTTGTTCGCCTTGCGCGGCATCGCCATCACAATGCTGTCAATCCCCGTTAGCGCCTCGGCAAAGCCGCCCTGCTGATAGTGAACCGTGTCGCCGTCGGCCCCCGTGACCTTGGCTCGCGAAATCACGCGAATTTTGAGGTCCGCGAACCGCTCCATGACACCAACAAAGCTAATCTTGGGGATGTCGCCACCCGTGTTCTCCTCTTTCGTGAGGACAATCACCGTCTTTCCCTGGCGGGCGAGGTGTTCCGCCGTGGATGTTGCCCGGTAGTGCCGCACGCCGTCCACCAGCAACACACGCTCGCCCAGGTCGGGATCACTGTTTAAGACCTGCTCAACCGTAAATGTCCGTTCTGCCGGGAAACCCGCGACCGTGTGCGCGACCGGGACAGCCCCGGTTGCCACAATCACCACATCCGCCAGGGACCCTGCGACGTGTTCCCGCGTGAACTGGGTGTTCAGGTGGACGGCCACGCCAAGCTGGTTCAGGGTGTGTTCCCGCCAGCGTACCGTGTCGTAGAACTCACTGCGCTCCGGCACCTGCACCAGCGTGTTGATCTGCCCACCGAGCTTGTCCGTCGCCTCGTATAGCGTTACCTGATGCCCACGCCGCGCCGCGACAATCGCCGCCTCCATCCCCGCGACCCCGCCACCGACCACCGCCACCCGCCGTGGTGTCTCCACTGGGCGATAGCTATCCACGCCGCGTGTGCGCTCAAAGCCCACCGCCGGATTTTGCAGGCAGGACATGGTGTTACGCTTGTGAATCTGGTCCGCGCAACCCTGGTTACAACTGATACACAGGCGAATGTCGTCGGCGCGGCCCTCGGCAGCCTTCCGCACGAACTCCGGGTCCGCGATCTGTGCCCGTGTCATGCCGACCATGTCCGCCGCGCCAGATGCCAAAATCTCCTCCGCCTGGTCAGGTTCGAGGATGCGCCCCACGGTGAACACAGGCAGGTCATCCACAGAGTCCTTAATCGCCCCGGCCAGATACGTGTAGGGCGAACGTTCAAAGTGCATGTCCGGGATCATCGTCTGGAAGCTAGTCGGGTTGTAGTTGCTCTGCGTCACCGAGAGATAGTCAATTGACGTGGTCTGCCGCAATAGTCGCGCCATACCGGACATCTGCGTGATGTCCAGGCCGCCCTCGGTGAACTCCTCGCCGCTCATGCGAAAGCCGACGGTGAAACCGTCGCCGACCTCCGCCCGCACCGCTGCGATGACCTCACGCGCAAACCGTAGCCGATTCTCTACACTGCCGCCGTAGTCGTCTTCACGGTGGTTGCTCCACGGGGACAAAAACTGCTGCACGAGATACCCGTGCGCCCCGTGAACCTCCACGCCGTCCATGCCGCCCTGCTTGGCGTGCCGCGCCGCGATGACAAAGTGTTCGACCACCTCTTGAATCTCGGCTTGTGTCATCTCGTGCGGTACCACCTTATTGATCGGGCAGGGAATCGGCGACGGTGCCCACGGCGGCGTCCGGCTGTAGCCGGGGTAAATCTGCCGCCCCATGTGCAAGATCTGCCCGAACACCACCCCGCCGTGTTCATGAATTGCGTCGCTGATGGCCTGGAATGCCGGGACGACCTCCGGCTTAAACGCCATAATATTCATCGGGGAGTTGAGCGTCGTCGGGTGAACCCGCAATGCCCCGATAATCATCAGCCCGGCCCCGCCCTTGGCTCGTTCGCCGTAGTAGGCGGTGTCCTTGTCTGTCGGAATCCCGTCCTCGCTGAAGTTGGTGGTGTGCGCTGTGACCATCACCCGGTTCTTGACCGCCACCTGCCCGACCTGAATGGGACTCAATAAGTGCTCGAAACGATGCATATTGCGGTTGTCCTGGAATAATTTACCCTCATTGCTCGGTGCTCATCATCTGCAACTGATGGCTACAAATCTTTGGTGGTGTTGTCGATCTTGTGATAGCGCGTCATGTCGAAGGTCGCTATGGTGTTGATGTACTGCGTGCCGCCCATGCGCCCCACGGCCTGTAATGCTTGCTGGTCGATTCGGTAGTTACCCTCGTACACATCAGCACGTACATGAATCATCAGCACGCTACACAACATCAAATCACTGTGACCCAGGTCGTTCTTGAGCGTCACCACCTGATGCAGCTTACACTCGAACTGCACCGGGCTTTCCGCAACCCGCATGGGCTTCACCACCTCTGCCGCAAGCGGTGTGACGGACGCCTCGACAAATTCGTCCGTCGTCGGGTCGAAGCCCTTCGCCGTGGTGTTCATGGCGTAGGCCGTGGCCTCCGTCACAATGTTGACCACACATTCACCGTTTGCGGTCAGGTTCACGTAGGTATCCTTGTAACCCCGATCATCATCGGCATACGCCACCGTAAAACCAACCGTCGGCGGCATGACCGCGATCCCGTTGAAGAAGCTGAACGGCGCGAGGTTATGCACGCCGTCATCGCTCACCGTGCTGACCCACGCTATCGGACGCGGCACAATCGCCCCCGTCATCAGTTTGTAGGATTGTTTTTTCGTGAGATCACTCGTCGTAAAACTCGGCATGATTACAGTCCCAGGTAGGCTTCACGGATGCGCGGGTCGTTGAGCAGTTGCTCACCAGACCCCGACAGGATGATCTTGCCATGTTCCATGACGTAACCGCGCCCGGCCATGCGGAGCGTCTGCACGGCGTTCTGCTCCACGATAAGCACTGTTACGCCTTCGCTATTGATCTGCTTGACCACCTCAAAGATATCCTCCACCAACATCGGCGCGAGGCCCAACGACGGCTCATCCAACATCAACACCCGTGGCTCGGACACCAACGCCCGCCCAATGGCGAGCATCTGCTGCTCACCCCCACTCAGCGTCCCGGCAATCTGCGATTTGCGTTCCTCCAGGCGCGGGAACAACTCAAACACATGTTGGATGTTCTTGCGACGGTTGCCGCGCAACGACGGCAGAAACCCGCCGAGTTCCAGGTTTTCCATCACAGACAGGCCCGTGAACAGCTTGCGACCCTCCGCCACCTGCACCAGCCCCGAACTCACGATCTTGTGTGAGGGCCAGTTGGTGATGTCCCGCCCATCATATTCCACCGTCCCGCCCCAGGAACTCAGCAACCCGGAGATCGTCTTAATGGTGGTGGTTTTACCGGCACCGTTGGCCCCAATTAGCGCCACCGTCTCGCCCTTGTTGATCTCCAGCGAGACACCGAACAACACCTTTACATCACCGTATCCGGCCTGTAGTCCATTAATTTTTAGCAAACTCGAACTCCTTTCCGAGATACGCTTCGATAACTGCGCTGTCACTGGCGATAATATGTGGCTGGTCAATCGCAATCAGTTCGCCGTGATGTAACACTGCAATCCGGTCGGACAGTGCCATGACCGCCTGCATCACATGCTCAATCACCAGCAGGGTGAGGCTGTACTGTTCTTTGATCTGCTTAATGACCTCAACAATCTGACGGCTTTCCGTCGGCGTGAGGCCCGCCATCACCTCGTCCAACAACAGTAGGCGTGGCTCCGTCGCGAGGGCGCGTGCGAGTTCCAGGCGTTTGCGTCCGGCAGTCGTCAGGTTCTTCGCGGGTGTGTCCGCCACATGGCCCAAGCCCACAAACGCGACAATTTCCCGCGCCTTGGCTTCTGCGGCTGATGGTTTGGTGTTTCGCAGGAATGACCCCACCATCACGTTATCCACCACGCTCAACCCGGCAAAGGGCTTCACGATCTGGAACGTGCGGACTAGGCCGCGCTTGGTGATGTCGTGCGGCTCAATCCCCGTAATCACCTCGCCGTCAAACACCACTTGCCCCTCACTCGGCAGGTACGTCCCGCTGATCGTGTTGAACAGTGTCGTTTTTCCCGCCCCATTCGGCCCAATCAGGCCCAAAACCTCGCCGTCGGTAATCTCGAAGGACACATTGTTGACCGCCACCAACCCGCCAAAGCGTTTGATGACGTTTTCGACGCGAAGCAGGCTCACGTGGCAGTCTCCTGTGCAGGCTGGGCTTCTTCCTCAGTAGCTTTTCTGTCGCTGGATAGTCGATTGATCCAGTTGTTGATCGTGCCGACGATACCGTCTGGCATAAAGATGACGACGATAATCACGATGAAGCCGAATAACATCACGTCCACGCCTGCGCGTCCCTCGATAAATGCCAGGAACGGCGGGGGATGCCGCACAAATTCCCGCGTGAACTCCTCCAGCGGCGTGAGTAAAATCGCGCCGACCAGTGGCCCCCATACTGTCCCAGAGCCGCCGAAGATCGGACGCAGCAGAATGTCAATCGAAATCGCCACGGCGAACACAATCGACGGGTCAATAAATGTGAAGCGTTGCGCGAAGAACGTCCCGCCCGCTGCCGTCAACGCCGCGCTAATCGCCACAGCCCCAACCTTGTATTTGAGCGTGTTCACGCCCAGGGCTGCCGCTGCGTCCTCGTCCTCACGCACCGCTTGCAGGTAGTAGCCGATCTTGTTGTAATAAATCCAGATGCTCACGACCGACCCAACGACCAGCATCCCTAAGATCAGGATGTAATAGTTCAACGGGGTTTCCTCGAACAGCATTTGGGTCCACGAGTCCCCGCCGATGATAGGCAAGGTCAACCCGATTGAGGCGTTGATGAAGCCCCAGTCCTGCGCGATGAGCCGTGCCATCTCCGCAAACGCGAAGGTCGCCAGCGCGAAGAAGTGGCCCTTCACACCAAAGCGAAACGTCAACCAGCCCATAAACGTCCCCAACGCTGCCGCCAGCACCATCCCAACGACCATCCCGATCCACGGTGAAATCCCGTAGGTCACATACATCACCGTGGAGGTGTAAGCGCCGATGCCGAAGAAGGCTGCATGGCCGAACGAGAACTGCCCCGCGTAACCGCCCATGATATTCCAAGCCGTGCCCAGGTAGGCCCAATAAACCAGGCTCGTGATCAGGTTCAACTGAAATTTGCTGACGAAAAGCGGCAGCACCGCAAACACAACCGTGACCGCTACAAGAATGGCATAGTCTTTTGAAATACCGCGTAATTGCATCATGCGGCGCTTTTGCCTCCCAGCAGTCCCTGCGGACGGAACAGCAATACAATGATGAAGATCACGAACACGCCAATTAGCTTAGAGCTACCGGGGAAGAAGATCAGGCTGAGTTCTTGTGTCAGGCCGATAATCAGCCCGCCGAGTAGTGCGCCGAGCGCGTTCCCCATCCCGCCCAAAACCACAATCACAAACGCCGTGATGTTGAAGATGTTTCCGGCGGTCGGCTCCACGCGGTAGAAGGGAAGTACCAGCGCCGCCGCCGCGCCCACACACGCCGTCCCGACACCAAACGTCACCGCGTTAATCATGTTGGTGTTGATGCCCACCAAAGCTGCGCCATCACGATCCTGTGCCGTTGCGCGGATAGCACGCCCCAGGTCCGTGCGTTGCAGCAAGGTGTAGAGGATTGCCGTCAGCACCAGCGAGCCAAGGAATGCGATCAACTGTGGCATTTGCACTGTCGCGCCGAATATCCGCAGCGGAAAATCCAGTGTAAACAACCCCAGGTTAAACTCACTGCGGGTGTACGACAGACGAATGGACTCCGGCGTGGCGGTGAAGGCCAGTAGCAGCGCGTTTTCGATAATCAGCGTCAAACCAAGCGTGAGCAACAATTGGTTGTGATGCGGGGCTTCTCGTGCCGGGTGGATGACAACTCGGTAGATGATTAACCCTAGTACGAACAAAATCGGAATCACGATGAACAGGCCCAGGTACGGGTCCACGCCGAACGAGTTAAACAGGACAAACGTGATATATAGGCCAACCGTCATCAGCGCCCCATGCGCGAAGTTGATAATCTCCAACACGCCGAAGATCATCGTCAAGCCTAGCGCCACCAGCCCATACACACCACCCATCAACAGCCCACTCAGGCCCGCCTGCCGCACGACCACACCGTAGCGGTCATACCAGGAAACCGTGTTATTGAACACACATCCCAGGAATAACCCTTCAGCATCAGGTTCCAGGCACACCTGCCAGTCCACTTGGTTGTAAATAAGGATGACCAGGAGCGCCAGCGCAACGAGGCCGCCAATCACCCAGCCCTGGACTTGTTTCCATTCCACAGCGAACCCTCCAACAAACTAATAAGTTGAGATGAATTGGGGAGGAGAAGCGGCACCCAGTACGGATGCCGCCCCATTCAGGAAGAAACCGGGTTTATTCCCAGGAGGTGCAGAAGCGCGGTTCGGCCTCGGCGATCTCTGCCGGCCAAACCTGAACCACTGCGCCATCCTGAACCTGCATCACAACCGGGACCGCGTTCGGGGTCTCACCATCTTCGAAGGTGATCGGGCCGTCGTAGGGCAGGATGTGGTCCGCGTATTCCGTCTCTAACAATGCCGCCTGGATCATTGCCGGGTCGCCAGACTCCGCCCGCATCACGGCGTCCGCGATGATGTAGACAGATTGATATGCCAGTACGTCCGCCGCTGTCATTGGCTCGTCGAACATCTCCAAGTAGGCCTCACGGGTCGCCAGTGCGTCTTCGTTCAGGTTGTCCCAGCGGTAGTTGCTGTTGAAGAAGCACTCGGCCAGCTCACCCGCATCCTCGACAAACTGATCCTGGTCGTAGGTACCCTGCGCCACGCCCATCACGAATTGCGTGTTCAGCGCCACGTCTTCCATTGTCTGCGCAATGGAAAGCCCATCACCGTAGTAGCCCGTCACCATCACCGCGTCGAAGGCGCTGGCGCTCAACAGCGTCACGTCTGTGGTGTACTCCACACCGAAGTCGTAGGCAATCGTCTCGCCAATCTCGATTTCCTGGTTGATAGCCTCTGTCTCGAACGCATTGTAGACACTACGCCCGTAATCTGTAGCACCCTCGTGCATGAAGCCAATCGTTCCCACTGGAATGTCAAATGCCTCAGACATCTCACGCACGTACTGGGCCGCCAAAGACCCCATCACATCCGCGTTTGGTTGAATACGGAAGGTCCACTGGTTGCCGTCAGCGTCACGGCCCTGTTCGGTGATATTGGTTGCAGCGGCCACGCTAACCACCATCGGCACGCCCTCACGAGCAGCGACAGTTGCGACATTGGCAGTCACGGCGGACTGGAAGGTACCGATGAGTGCGGACACACCCTCCTCCTGGATCAAACGCACAGCTTCTTCCTGGCCCACATCAGCGGAACCTGTGGAGTCCGCACTCAGCAGTTCCAGGGTCAGGTCGCCTAGCATCCCGCTCTCGTTGATTTCCATCACCGCCATCTGGATCGCCTGGTCCATGCCAAGGCCGTCGTTAGCGAGGCCACCCGTCAGCGGGTGAATCGCACCGATCTTGACAACATTCTCGTCGTCCTGGGCAAAGGCCAACGCCGTCACTAGCAATAACGCTAGTACTGCCACCACACGCAAAGCGAATTTCATATTGTTTTCCTCTCATAAAAAGTAAAAAGTCACTCTGGGCCGCCGTATTGACGTGGCCCAGAGGATATATCACGAGCTACGCCTCGAAAAGCACCTCCGTAGACGCAAGCTGTGTCATATCACCAAGTTTTTGCCATAGGGAATCACGGGTGTGCACGGGCAACGCTGCCGTGAGTCGGTTGTACTTCTGCTGTAGTTCTTCCTCGGACATCGGCTGGTCCGGGTCGCCCTTGCTGCCCATCACCTCTGCCGAGATGATCTCATGACCAAGGTCCACCGTAACGCGAGCCGCCCGTGTGCCGGGGGCCAATTGAGTCAGGTGATTGTCCTCAATCACACGTACCTTCTTCGCCAGCCCCAGCACATCCTCTCGCCGAATCGCATCCTCCGTGAAGCTAGACGCCGCCGCGTTGCCATCTATCACCGTTGCGGCGACAATATATGGCACAGAGAACCGTGCCGCCAGCGACGTAGCCGGGCGGGGATCGCTCAGTTTGGCCGCCGTCGCGTAGGTTTCGACTGTAATTTGTTGCACTGCGTCGGGATGTACAGTCGTTGGGAGGGCCAGTACCGCGTCAACCGCCGCATGGGAGTAGCGACAGGCTGAGTATGGCTTGAAGTAGCCACGGGTAATCTCGTAGCGTTCACCGAGGCGTTCGACTAGCGCGTCCTCGTCGAACGCCTCGCCAAGAATTTCACCGAACGCCGTCTGAATCGCATCTGGCGTGCCACGGAACCCCGCCCGGTACATCTCGACAGCGAGGAGTCCGTTATGGTTGACGAAACCCGCAAAGGTGTTGCGGACGTTGGCCCCTGCATAGGCGCTGTTAAACGACGGGGCAATCGCGTAAGACGCAGCAAGATCTAAAACACCACGCATCTCCACAGCAGGGAATCCCGCGAGCTTGGCCCGTACTGCCGCCACACCCAAAACACCCCATGCGCCAAACGGATGTACCGCTGACCGCAACTGGGCTGCCACGCCCACCCGTGCCGCAATCTCATAGCCGACGACTGTCGCCGTCAACAGGTCTTGTCCGCTGACCGTTTCATCCGCTAGCGCCAACGCCGCGCTCACCGCATGAACCGCCGCGTGACCCCGCGCAAAGGCGTGGCCTTCATCGTACTCCAGCGTTGTTCCTGCCGTCCCGTAGACCAACGCCGCCCATTCAGGCTGCGTCCGTCCCTCGAAACCAAGCAATGGTGTGTTGCCCGGATGCTGATCCAGCGCATGTTGCGCCAGGGTTCGCACCTCCGGGGCGGCCATACCACCCAGGATCACCCCAATTGTGTCCCGCCAAACCCACTGGGCACGGCCCACCACAACCGCCGGGAGATCGTCAAAGGATAGACCAGCCGCAAAAGTGACAAGTGCGTCAAGTTGTGTTGAGTGAGTGGTTGTAACCATAGCGCGTTGACCGGGTATGACGTTTTGGATGAGATGATTGCAACAACCTGTGTAGGCCGCTATGCGACAATGAATCGCGTTACCCATGCTAAAGGTATGAACTTTAAGACATTTAGGCACAATGTTAAAACGTTGCGAATCAAAAGTATGTATATCGCACCTGTACAAGAGAAGTCCAATTCACTAAGCTTATACTCATCTCATACTCTATCTATGGGTTTCTTGGGTAAATGTAAGCCAGACTTACGAAACCATG
>CAYWZS010000037.1:0-35971 GCA_964462905.1 uncultured Anaerolineaceae bacterium | reverse complement strand
GCCCCGGCCTCCGCGTCGGGATGCTCATGCCCAACAACCCCGCCGCTATCGTAACCGTTCACGCCATCACCCGCCTCCATGCCGAACTCGTCCCCCTCAACGGACGCCTCACCGCCCGCGAGATGAACTGGCAACTCAAACAGGCAAACGTCAAGCTACTGCTCTACACCAGCGCCACCACAACCGCAGCGGCAGCCCTCAACCCCAACCGCTTCGAGGTCAACCTCGCCAACCTCCCAGGCAACCAACACCCCGCAAACAAAATCGACCTCGACGCAGTCCAGGCGATTGTGTTCACATCCGGCACCAGCGGCCAACCAAAGGGAGCCGAAATCACCTTCGGCAACCACTTCTACAGCGCCACCGCCAGCGCCTTCCGCCTCGGCCACCACCTGAACGACCGCTGGCTGAGTGTGCTTCCGCTCTACCACGTCGGTGGCCTTGCCGTGATCTTTCGCACCACCCTCTATGGCATCACCGTCGTCCTGCACGAGCGTTTCACCACCGAAGCCGTCACCCATAGCTTCACCCACCACAACATCACCATGATCTCACTCGTTCCCACCATGCTTTATCGCCTGCTTGAGGCAGACACCGCCTTTCCTGCTTCCCTCCGCCTGCTCCTACTCGGTGGGGCCGCCGCCACCCCGGATCTCCTCGAACGCACCCTGGCTACCAATCTACCCATCGCCCCAACCTACGGCCTTACCGAAGCCACCTCCCAAGTTGCCACCACCACCCCCCAGGAAGCCCGCCGCAAACCCGGCAGCGTTGGCAAACCCCTCATGTTCACATCCGTCCAAATCGTAGACGACAACGGCCAGCCCCAACCACCCAACGAATACGGAGAAATCGTCGTCCGTGGCCCGACTATCATGCGCGGCTACCTTCGCAACCCCGAAGCCACCGCCAAAACCCTCCGCAACGGCGCACTCTACACCGGCGACATCGGCTACCTCGACGACGACGGCAACCTCTTTCTCGTCCAGCGCCGCAGCGACCTCATTATCTCTGGCGGAGAAAACGTCTACCCCGCTGAGGTCGAAAACATCCTCCGCGCCCATCCCGCCGTGCGTGAGGTCACCGTCGTTGGGATCAACCATCCAGAATGGGGCCAGCAAGTCGTCGCTGCGGTCATCCCATCACCAAACCAAACACTCACCGCAGACGAATTAACCGCCTTCGCCCGCAACCACATTGCCGGATACAAACTCCCCCGTCAAATCTTATTCGTGGACACCCTACCCCAAACCGCATCCGGTAAAATCCAACGCGCCGCTGTTCGAGACCTGTTCAAATAGCCGCTAGGCCTTGCCCCTCGCCAGATTTTGATTAACATAACCCCTATTGCCAGAAAGCAGGCCATTTCCACCGATGCAGGCCAAACGCGACACGCACTTTCTTCGTCAATCACTCACCCTCATCATCCTGATTCCCGCCGTTGCCCTCACCATCTACGCCCTCATCACCGCCCTCATCGCCACAGATGGCAGCGCCGCCGGGGTTTTGCAGATATTCTCCACACGCTTCCTCGGCATCTTCATCGAGGCCGCGCCCTTCCTGCTCATGGGTAGCGTCGTGAGTGGACTCATCGAGGCGTTCATCTCCCCGTCCGACCTCACCCGTTGGATACCGCGTCGTGCGCTGCCCGCCACCATCGCCGGGACATTCATGGGCTTCGCGTTTCCCGTCTGCGAGTGTGGCGTCGTGCCCGTCGTCCGCCGCCTCTACAACAAAGGGCTACCAATGGGCGTCGGTGTAGCCTTCCTCCTCGCCGCCCCCGTGATGAACCCCATTGTAGTCGTCAGCACCTATATCGCCTTCGGCTGGGGAACCGTCCTCATCGGGCGCTTTGTCCTCACTGCACTCATTGCGTTAGCTGTTGGCCTTGTATTTTCCTACAACGCCAAGCCGCTAGACGTGCTCAAACCTGTTTCCCTTGCCCCAGCAATGGGCGGCTCCCAGCACAACACCGTCCCCACAACAAACCTATGGAGCGGCCTCAGCAACGCCGCCGCCGTCGCCACCGATGAGGTCTTCGAAATGGGCCGCTACCTGATTATCGGCTCCATGCTCGCCGCTGGGATGCAAACCGTTATCTCCCAGGATATGCTGCTGGCACTCGGCCAGGGGCCTGTCGTCAGCGTCCTCGTGATGAACGTTCTGGCCTTCATCCTGAGTGTTTGCTCAACCGTCGATGCCTTCCTCGCCCTCGCCTTCGCCGCAACCTTCACCACCGGCTCCATTCTGTCCTTCCTGACCTTCGGCCCAATGGTGGACATCAAGAGTATGCTCATGTTTACCGGGGTATTCCGTCAGCGCGTTGTCATCTATCTTGTCGTGCTCCCCTTCCTGATGAGCACCGCCATCGCCATCTGGCTCAATCTGAACTTGGCCCTTTAAGGAAGCTCCCATGTCCGAATTCAACCTGAACACCGCCCAAACCTCACTGGCACCCATCGCCTCAGATACCTACGTCCGTGCCTGGTCCCGTGTGCTAATTCTGTTGGGCCTCGGTGGATATTTCGCCTACAACATCGCCACGGGCAACCTCAGCAATTACATCAATGCCCGTTTCGTCTGGCTGTCCTACGTCGCCACCACCCTATTCTTCGCGTTAGGCATTGCCTCTGCAATCCAGGTATTTCTCCGCACTCGGATAGGTGCCACGGTCACTGCCCGCGCCCTGACGTGGGGCGTGCTGGTTGTCGGCGCAGTTCCCCTGGTTTTCGGCGTCATGGTCCCCTCCAAGCCACTCGGTGCAGACGCCGTGAACGGCAGCATCAGCACCACCGCCGTCCGTGGAGCCAACAGCACTAACTTCAGCATCGCCCCAGAGAACCGCAACATCCTGGACTGGCTTCGTAGCTTCAACGAGAGCGCCGATTACACCGCCTTCAACGACCAGCCCGTGAACCTTATCGGCTTCGTCTACCGCGAACCAGACTTCCCAGACAATCAGTTTATGGTCGCCCGTTTCACCATGAGTTGCTGCGTTGCCGACGCCTCCGCCCTCGGCCTCCCCGTTGCCTACACCGGGCCAACCGGTCTTGAGTCCGGTACCTGGATTCAGGTCACAGGCAAAATGCAAGTTGGCAAATTCGGCGAGGACCTAATGCCCATCATCCAGCCAGATGACATCATCACTATCGAACAGCCCGAACACCCCTACCTTTACCCCTAACCCATGAACCTACTCTCAACCTTTGACCGCGTCGTTTGGACCGTCACGGTTTCACTAACCCTATTCATCGCTGCAACCTTGCTCATCGGGGACCGCGTCGGCGTCCGTCTGGTCCGCGTCTCCCCCCTAGCCAAGGCCCACAGCACCGACACCATCTTGATCGAGTTCAGCGAACAAATGAACCGTGCCACCGTCGAGGACCGCTTCTCGCTGCAACCCAGCATAGACGGAGCCTTCACTTGGAGCGGCGACACCATGCGCTTTCGTCCCGCCAAACCGCTGGAGCCTGGCGACACCTACACCGTCGCCCTCGAACCCGGCGCAGCCAGTCGCTCTGGCCGAACCACCCTTAGCGAGTTTCAGTTCACCTTTGAAGTCCGCCAGCCACAGGTCGTCTACCTCCACCCAGCGGACGGTTTCCCCCAGAACATCTGGATGGCTGACCCTGCCAATCCCACTGAACCCCAGCAGATCACCTTCAGTCAGTCCGGCATCTTAGACTTCGCCGTCAGCCCAGACGGACGCCAGATCGCCTTCTCCGAGCGCCGCAGCGACCGCCCCGCCTCAGATATTAAGCGCCTAAATCTGGATACTGGAGAAGTTTCCCCGCTCACAGACTGTGTCGATAGCGACTGTTCCAGCCCCGTCTGGCGTCCCGATGGCAACATGTTGGCCTACACCCGTGTCGATATGAACACACTCTTACCCGGTGTCGGCATCTCACCCTTCCGCATCTGGCTCCTAGATCTCACCACCAACCCCGCCACCACACAACCACTATTCCAGAACTCGCAGGCCCTGGGCTACGGTCCCCAATGGTCCGCTGATGGCAACCGCCTTTCCTTGTTCGATACCTCCGTCCCCGGCCTCGTCGTCTACGACTTCAACACCGACGAAACCGTGGTCATCGAGAGCGAAAACGGCAGCTTCGGGGCGCTCTCCCCAGACGGCTTCAACCTCGTATTCCCCGAAGTCGTGCTAGACCAAGGCCGCGCCTGGTCCCAACTACTCGTTGCCGAGCTAGACGAACAGAATATTCACGGCCTCGCCCCCGAAGGCGAACCAGTTGACGATACCTTCGCCACATGGCACCCAAACGGCGACCGCTTGGCTGTCGGGCGACGCTACCGTGATGACCGTTTCACCCAGACAATCCAGCTTTACAGCGTAAATGCTGAAAACGGCGAAAGTGAACCACTCATCGTAGACCCACGCTACAACAACGGCTTTGTTCACTGGGACCCCAACGGAACCGCGCTCGTCCTCCAACGCTTCCAGCAGTTCACCGATGATGGCACACAAAATCGCGGAGGCCGCCCAGAAATCTGGACCTACCACCTCGAATCAGACACGCTCACGATGATCGCGGAGAACGGCATGTTCCCACGCTGGGTACCCTAACCCATGCGCCGCCCACTGTTGCTGTTAATCATAAGCGGGGTGATGTTTGGCGTTATATTGGCCGCCTCCCTCCTAACAGATCGCCAAGCGACCGTCACCGTTCCCACCCCCGCCGCCCCTCTCATCGATTCCACCGCACCGGACTTCACCGTAACCACCCTTGACGGCAAACCACTGCAACTGGCAGACCTGCGCGGCCAACCCGTGTTCCTCAACTTCTGGGCGACTTGGTGCATCCCCTGCCGCGAGGAAATACCCGCCTTCGCCGCCTTTACCGAGGCCTACGGCGACCAAGCCATCATTCTCGCCGTAAATGCGGACCGTGAATCCCCGGAGGCCATCCGCGCCTTCCTCACAGAGCTAGACGCTGAAAATGTACCCGTCGCCCTGGACCCCTCCGGCACCGTCGCCGACCTCTACGCCGCCCCCGCCCTACCCGCCACCTACTTTATCGACCCCGCCGGGAACATCCGCACAGTTCGGTTCGGCGAAGTCACCTACGACGACCTCACCCAGTTTTTGGCTTTTTTAGAACGCACCGAAAGCTAACTTGCACATCCTATAACCATCTGGCACGATAACACCTTCTCCATGTTCACGACCCCCAAGGGAGCCACATGACCGCACAGGCCGCTCGCACCACTGCTACCGCAACCGGGCGCTTCGGCACCTTCGCTGGGGTCTTTACGCCCAACGTCCTCACCATCCTCGGTATCATCCTCTTTCTGCGCATGGGCTGGGTCGTCGGTCAAGCCGGGTTATGGGGTGCGCTCGCCATCATCGGCCTCGCCAACGCCATTTCATTACTGACCGGCCTCTCCCTCTCCGCTATCGCCACCAACATGCGCGTTGGCGCAGGCGGCAATTACTATCTGATCTCACGCTCACTCGGCCTGGAAATCGGCGGGGCCATCGGCATTCCGCTCTTTTTATCGCAGGCTATCTCCGTCGCCTTCTACATCATCGGCTTTACCGAAGCCCTACGTGCCCTGCCCTTCTTCGCACAAGTAGACCCACGCCTCATCTCATCCGCCGTCGCCTTGCTATTCTGCTACATCGCCTGGGTCGGCGCCGACTTCGCGCTCAAGGTACAGTTCTTCATCTTCGCCATTCTCATGGGCGCACTTTTATCGTTCTTCTTCGGCTGGGGCAGTAGCGGCATCGTTTCCCCCAATCTCACTCCCGCCTTTACCGAAAACATCAACTTCTGGATCGTATTCGCCGTGTTCTTCCCCGCCGTCACTGGCATCGAAGTCGGCACCAGTCTCTCCGGCGACCTCAAAGACCCCAGCAAGAGCATCCCCATTGGCACCATCACGTCCATCCTGTTCACCGCCGCCATCTACATCCTGGTCGCCGTCTGGTTTGCCTTCAACAGCACCACCGAACAACTCATCACCGACAATCTCGCCATGCAGCGCGTTTCCCTGTTTCCCCAGGCTATCCTTGCAGGTGTCTGGGCCTCCACACTCTCGTCTGCCCTGGGGAGCGTCCTCGCTGCACCCCGCACCCTCCAGGCCATCGCCCGTGACAACGTCGTCCCAGAGTGGATCGGGAGCCAACTCGGCAGCAAAACCGAACCCCGCGCCGCCGTCCTCATCACCAGCGCAATCGCCATTATCATCATCTGGATGGGCAACTTGGACTTCGTCGCCCCCGTCATCTCCATGTTCTTCCTCAACACCTACGGCATGGTCAACCTCGCCGCCGCCATCGAGAAACTCGTGGACAACCCCAGCTACCGCCCACGCTTCAAAATCTCCTGGTACGTGTCCCTCTTAGGTGCCCTCGGTTGTTACGGCGTCATGTTCCTGATCAACCCACTCGCCACCGTGCTCGCCATCGTTGCCAGCTACGGCGTCTACTTCGTCCTCCAATCCCGCCAGATCGAACGAACCTGGGGCGATGTCCGCAGCGGCATCTGGTTCGCGCTCGTCCGCTTCTCACTCCTCCAGCTTGAAGCCAGCACCGTCCACGCGAAGAACTGGCGGCCAAACATCATGGTGTTCACCGGCCAACCCCACAACCGCCAACAGCTAGTAGAAGTCGCCGAGTGGCTCAGTCGTAGCAAGGGCATCGTCACCTTCTTCCAACTAATCGTCAGCCCCGTGGACGAACAACACGACCACAAACTCACCGACCGTGCCCGTAAACACATCCGCAAATACATCTACGAAAACGACATGACAGCCTTCTCCGAGGCCGAAATTGTCGACCACTTCTGGGACGGCGTGCTCATGCTTGCCCAAGGCCACGGCATCGGCCAAGTCCGAGCCAACACCATACTCATGGGCTGGAGCCGCCAGCCAGCAGGCCGCGCCCAACAAATGCACCGCCTCCGCGATCTCGTGCGCCTTCGCAAATCCGTCCTTTTCCTGCGCTACAACACCGAACGCGGTTTCGGCGAGCGCCGCCACATTAACATCTGGTGGCAGGGGCGCGGCGGCAATGAAGACCTCATGCTCCTCATTGCCCACTTCATCTCAGAACACCGAGCGTGGCGTGGCGCAAAAATCTACATGCTCCGCATTATTGAGGCCCAAGACGGCGTCACAGCCGTCGATAGTCACATGCGCAGCGTCATCGACAGCGCCCGCCTAGAAGCCGAACCCGTCGTCATCGTTGCGCCCAAAACCCAACCCGTAGCCAAAACCATCACCGACAACAGCCGCGACGCCGACCTCACCATTCTTGGGTTACACGTCCCCCCCGTGAGCGACGTTGAAGCCTACGCCGAACGCCTGGAAACTCTTGTCGAGGCTGTCGGTACCGTGTTGCTCGTCCGCAACGCCGAGCTTGACGAAGACCTGTTAATAACTGACTGATAGAAGAATAGCGCGCACCAACCATGCCACAACGCAACTACGACAACCGTATTGCCCAACAACTTCAAATCCAGGCGAAACAAGTCACCGCGACAGTCGCCCTGCTGGACGAGGGCAATACGCTCCCCTTCATCGCCCGCTACCGCAAGGAAATGACAGGCGGCCTTGACGAACTCAAGCTACGCGCCGTCAGCGCAGAGCTAACCCGCCTTCGCAAGCTCGATGACCGCCGCGACACCATCCTCGCCACCATCGAAGAACAGGGCCAACTTACGCCCGAACTCGCGGGCCAAATCAAGGCCACCGACTCCCTCACCGAACTCGAAGACCTCTACCAACCCTACAAGCGCAAACGCCGCACCCGCGCCACCACTGCCCAGGAAAACGGCCTCACCCCATTGGCGGAAATCATCCTGTCCCAGCCCCGCGACCGCAAATCTGCCACCGACCACGCCCGCGCCTACATCACCGACAACGTGCCAAACGCCGACACCGCCCTCGCCGGAGCGCGGGACATCATCGCCGAGCGCATCAGCGACCACCCACAGATTCGCGGTCAGGTCCGCGAAAAAGCCCTCGAATACGGCACCATCATCGTTGTGAAAATCAAAAACGCCGACGACCCCCGCGAAACCTACGCCGCCTACTACGATTTCCGCAACCGTGTGTCGCGTGTCCGCCCCCACCAAACCCTCGCGTTCAATCGTGGTGAGTCAGAGAAAATTCTGCGCGTCAAACTCGGCCTAGAAGAACGCGACTGGTTACGCCCAATCCAGTCTGTGTTCCGCCCAGACAACCACTCACCCCTCGCCGAACAGCTTGAACTCGCAATCCACGACGCCGCCAAGCGCCTACTCCTCCCCGCCATTGAACGGGACGTGCGCCGCACCCTGACCGAAACCGCCGAGGCCCACGCCATCACCGTTTTCGCGGATAACCTGCGCGGCCTGCTTAACACCCCCCCACTAGCGGACCAAACCGTTATCGGCCTAGACCCCGGCTACCGTACCGGCTGCAAGGTCGCCTTGGTCGATCCCACCGGCAAAGTCCTCGCTACGGACACGATTTATCCCCACCTACCCCAAAAACGCTACAACGAGGCCCTCAAAACCCTCGCAGCACTGCTCGACCGCCACAACGCGACCCTCATCGCGGTCGGCAATGGCACCGCCTCCCGCGAGACCGAACAACTCGCCGCCGACCTCACCCGCAACCGCGACGACGTGCAATACCTCATCGTCAACGAGGCCGGGGCCAGCGTCTACAGCGCCTCGGAACTCGCCCGCGCCGAACTCCCTGGCATGGACGTATCCCTGCGCGGAGCCGTCTCCATCGCCCGTCGCGTTCAGGACCCACTCGCCGAACTCGTCAAGATCGACCCCAGGTCCGTTGGCGTCGGCCTCTACCAACATGACGTGAACCAGACCGCACTGTCAGAGGCGGCTGAAGCGATTGTCGAGAGCGTGGTGAATCAGGTCGGCGTGGAGGCCAACACCGCCTCCCCCGCCCTACTCGCCTACGTCGCCGGGATTGGCCCCAAACTCGCGGACAACATCGTCGCCTACCGTGACGAAAACGGCCCCTTCCGCTCCCGCGCCGCCCTCAAACAAGTCCCCGGCCTCGGCCCCAAATCCTTCGAGCAGGCCGCCGGGTTCCTCCGCGTCCGTGACAGCAAAAACCTACTAGACGCCTCCGCCATCCACCCGGAGAGCTACGCCGCCGCCAAGTCCGTCATGGAACGAGCTAAGATCACGGCCAAAACCCCGCCCACCGACCGCGAAACCGCCCTCAACGCCCTGCGCCAGGCCCCCGGCGTCCCCGCCCTCGCGGATGAACTCGGCGTCGGCCTCCCTACCCTCCAGGACATCCTCGAACAACTCGCCCGCCCCGGGCGCGACCCCCGCGAGGACGCCCCCACGCCGATTCTGCGCTCCGATGTCCTCAGCATGGACGACCTGACCCCCGGCATGATCCTCAACGGGACCGTCCGCAACGTCGTGGACTTCGGCGCGTTCATCGACATCGGCGTCAAACAGGACGGCCTGCTCCACATCTCGCAGGTTCCACGCGGCCAATCCCTCTCCGTCGGGGATGTGCTAGAGGTCAAAATCCGCAACGTGGACCAAGATCGTGGGCGCATCGGCCTCGGCTGGGTGGATTAACCCCACAACATCGTAGGGGAGCGCCTTGTGCGCTCCCGCCACCGTACACGACCACCATCCATAGGGACTGGGCCTGCCCCGTCCGTAACGTTTTTGCCATATAAACCCCATTTTCAATTTTTTTCGATGCGACTTCGGCGCATGTCAATCTAGTTGATCTCACGAATGGCCGGGGTTCGGTGAACAACTCGTCTGCACGGCTGTAAGAAATGAAAATCCTCGCCGTAAATCGTCTTCCGACTACTTAACCGGAATTACAGCCCGTCACCATTCCGAAGGCCACCCACGCAGCGCCGGGTGACTGCCCACATTGCCCGAACATCCGTTCCAGCCTATAATGGATACATGACAACCTCAACGGTCCGCACCATCCTCCACCTCGACCTAGACGCCTTCTTCTGCGCCGTCGAGGAGCAGCATAACCCCGCCCTGCGCGGCCTCCCCTTCGCCGTCGGTGGCTCCGCCGACTCACGCGGCGTCGTCGCCTCCTGCTCTTACCCCGCCCGTGTATTTGGCGTCCGCTCCGCTATGCCCATGGCGACCGCCCGCCGCCTCTGCCCAGATTTAATTGTCGTCTCCCGCAAGATGGACGACTACAGCGCCCGCTCCCACGATGTCATGGCGCTCCTCGGCGACCTCACCCCCCTCGTCCAGCAACTCTCCATCGACGAGGCCTTCATGGACGTAACCGGGCTGGCTGGCGGTGGGGTGCGCGTCGCCCACGACCTCCAATCCCGCATCGACCGCGAGTTGGGCCTGCCGTGTTCACTCGGCGTCGCGTCCAACAAGCTCGTCGCCAAAATCGCCAACAATATCGGTAAGGGGTCTGTCAAGTCAGGCGATTACCCGCGTGCGGTTACCGTCGTGGAGCCGGGGACCGAGGCGGCTTTCCTCGCCCCGCTGAATGTACGCGAGCTATGGGGTGTCGGGCCTAAAACCGCTGAGAGCCTCGCCCGCCTCGGCATCACAACTATCGGCGATATTGCAGCCTACAACGAGCGCGAACTAATCCGGCGTTTCGGCAAGCATGGCTACGACCTGCACCGCCGCGCCGGGGGGATTGACAATCGCCCCGTCGAGACGGAGCGCGAAACCAAGTCCATCAGCCGCGAGACAACCTTCTCGCAGGACATCACCAACCGCCAGGAGCTACACCACACCCTCCGTAAGCTGTCAGATAGTGTCGGCTATCGGCTCCGTGACAAGGGTCTAGCCGGAACCACCGTCAAGCTCAAACTGCGCTGGGACGACTTCACCACGCTCACCCGCCAGACAACCCTACCCACCGCCATTGACCAGGACAACGCGATTTACAAGGCCGCGCTGGACCTGTTCGAGACGCACTATGAGGGGCGGCGCGTCCGGCTGATTGGCGTTGGCGTGTCCGGCTTCGAGACGAGCGCCCAACAGCTTTCCCTGTGGGATGCGCCCCAGCAGGAGGCCAACCGCGACCTGCAATCGGCGCTAGACGACATTCGCCACAAGTTCGGGACGAGCGCCATCACCCGCGCCAGCCAACTAGAGCCAGACGATGAGAAGTAGATATTCACTTTTGCTTGTTCGAGGGAGTTTTATCGTGGGGGAGGGCTGCAACACCCTCCCGGTAAACGTGGTTTGGGCCTACTGACCTACTATGCCCGCCACGGATACTTACGGAAATTCGGCTTACGCTTCTCTAGGAAGGCATTCTTGCCCTCGCTGCCCTCCTCCGTCATGTAGAAGAGCATTGTTGCGTCACCAGCCAGCACCTGCAATCCGGTCTGCCCGTCTAGGTCTGCGTTGAACCCGGCCTTCAAGAAGCGAATCGCGATCGGACTCTTGTCGAGGATTTCCTGTGCCCACTGCACACCCTCGGCCTCCAGGTCCTCCACAGTCGGCACCACCTTGTTGACCATGCCCATCTCGTGGGCTTCCTGGGCGCTGTACTGACGGCACAAGTACCAGATCTCGCGAGCCTTCTTCTGCCCAACGATGCTCGCCAGGTAGCTAGACCCATAACCACCGTCGAAGCTACCCACAATCGGCCCCGTCTGCCCAAAGACCGCGTTCTCGCTCGCCAGCGACAGGTCGCAGATCACATGCAGGACGTGACCGCCCCCAATCGCATAGCCGTTCACCAGTGCGATCACCGGCTTGGGCATCGTGCGGATGATGCGCTGGAGCGTCAGCACGTTCAGGCGCGGGACGCCATCGCTACCAACGTAGCCCGCATTACCGCGCACGGACTGGTCACCACCCGCGCAGAAGGCGTGAACACTGTCCTTAGGGGATGGCCCATCGCCTGTCAGTAGCACAACACCAACCTCCTGATCCTCCCAGACGTGCTGAAAGGCGTCGATCATCTCCGTGATCGTCTGCGGACGGAAAGCGTTACGAACTTCTGGACGGTTGAACGCGATTCGCGCCATGCCGTCAGCTTTCCTGTAGGTGATGTCCTCATATTCCTTGACCGTTTCCCACTGAACCGTATGTGTTGCGTCTGTCATATTGATGTTATCTCCCTTTTCCAATTCCAATATGAATGTTGTAGCTCATTATGCTACCACGCTTTGATGATGAGTGGATGAGCCTTCCGCCCGGATGTGATGTCGCACTCCCAACCCAACCGACCCAGCGCATCACATCGTTAATCATCGCTCCCGAACCGCCTTCGAAGTTCATCCTGAACCGCTTTCACAACCTCCTTACGACGGGCCTCGTCGCGCTTGATGTCCGTCTTGGCCTCGATAATCGCACTGATGCCCGGCTTCATATACTGGTCCAGCGCGGCGTCCAGCGATGCAAAGTCATCAGCCAGTGCGTATTCCAGTCCATACATCGCCGCCGAGTGCTCGAATGTGAGGCCATGCGGTGTCAGAAATTGCTCGGTGTAATACGGCTCAAAGTCACGGATGGGTAGCCGTTCGAAGATGCCACCCCCGTTGTTATTGACCACGATGAATGTCGCGCTGACGCCGTTGCGACGGACGGCCAACAGCCCGTTCATGTCGTGGTAGAACGTAATATCTCCCAGAATCGCGTAGATGTGTTCGCCCGTCGCCGCGCCGATTCCCAATGCCGTTGACACCTGCCCATCAATCCCCGACGCCCCCCGCGAGGCATGGACGTGAATAGTTGACATATCCCGAAGCCGAAACTGCTCAATGTGCCGAATCGGACTGCTGTTACCCACAAATAAATGCGGCTCATAACTGTCAACCTGAAATGTCGCTTTCACCCGGTCAACGACGGCAGCCACCACAGCCCCGTCAAAGAACGGTCCAGCACTCAGCGCATCAATGTGCTTGCTTGCTGCATTCTCGGCATCTGTCCAACAATCAAGCCAGTTACTTTGACGAACCGATATACGATTTTCGCTGTCCGGTAACGGCAGTAGTTGGCGTAGGTCTCGTAGATGAAGTCGCTGCGTTGTCAGGTGGCCGTCATCCTGCCATACGCCGTCGCGTGTGATCGTGACAATGTACTGTGACTCCGCGTTCACAACGAACTGATTGATAGCCTTCGACGTAGGTACAGCTCCAAACCGCACGATTACATCTGGCTGTTGTAGATCAGGTGGTAGCGCCCCCATAAAACTATCGTACCCACTGATGATGGTTGAGTGACCGTTATCTAGGTAGCGAAAGCGCATTCCTGACAAAGGCTCCGCGAGAACGGGATACCCGTAAATCGTGGCGAACTGAGATACAGCCTCCAAAAAATCTTGATCGGCCCGATCTGCCCCGAAGATGACGACGCCGCGTTCGTGCTGCTGGAATCGTTCGATCCAGTTCTGGTGTTCACCAGCAGTTTCCGTCTCGCCGATGTACTCAAACGTAGGCAGTAAATCTACATCAACAGGTATTATGCCATCATCTATTACAACAGGCTCTAGCGGCTTGCGGAAAGGGAAGTTGAGATGCACAACACCCTTGCGCCGCCACTCCATATGGCCCATTGCGGTTGCAACGGCCCGTGCCGCTGTCGTCCGCACGTTTCGCACCGCAACCGCTGGCGGATTTGCCTCCGGCAGCGCCATGTCAACAAACCCCAGCACATGGTCGCCGTAGAGCTTCACCTGGTCGATGGTCTGGTTGGCCCCGCTGTGGCGCAGTTCCGGCGGACGATCCGCCGTTAGCACAATCAACGGCACGCAGCTCATATTGGCCTCGATAATCGCTGGGAAGAAGTTGGCCGCCGCCGTCCCGCTCGTGCAGACCAACGCCGTCGGCTTGCCACTCGCTATGCTCATACCCAGCGCGAAAAACCCAGCGCTGCGCTCGTCCAGGTGTGAGTAAACCGTCACGTCACCGACTTCGCGCTCACGCTCGGCAAAGGCCAACGTCAGCGGCGTGGAGCGTGACCCAGGTGCAATGCACACCGCATCCAGGCCAGAGCGCACCAGCGCATCGACAAAGGTCTGCGCGTAGAATGTATTACGATGCGGCGCGGGTTGCGGCATGGGGCACCCCTACAGCGTTCAACATCGGTCGGAATTTCAGGTCGGTTTCAGCCCACTCGCGTTCCGGCTGGCTCTCCGAGACGATACCTGCCCCGGCGTAACACCACACGGTCCCACCCCGGCTCACCGCCGAGCGAATCCCGACGCCAAAGTGACCGTCGCCTCGGCTGTCCAGCCAACCAATCGGCGCAGCATACCAACCGCGTGTGATCGGCTCTAGCGTCTGAATAAGCGTTCCGGCGATGTGGCGTGGTTGACCACCGAGAGCCGGTGTCGGATGCAACACACTAACCAACGGCAATACTCCGTAATCATCGTTTAGCATCCCGCTAACAGGCGTGTACAAGTGTTGCACATTACTCAGCTTGAGGACGCCCGGCGCGTCGTCGGCCTGGAGACTATCCACAAACGGCGCGAGATGCTCCCGCAAACCCTGAACCACGTAATCGTGTTCGCGGCGCTCCTTGGGATCAGTCAGGATTTGGTCTGCGAGTGCGGCGTCCTCGCCCAGTGTATCGCCACGCTTCACGGTTCCGGCTAGTGCGTCCGCGTAGACCGTCCGCCCCTGGACTTTCACCAGTGTCTCCGGCGTGGCCCCATAGAAGGCATTGTGCGGTTCTGGCTCAAACAGAAAACGGAACGTGTCCGGGTAGGCATCCCCCAGATAGTCCAGCGCCCGCACGATGTTCACCGGGTTGCTAAAACGAATCTGGCACATCCGTGCCAATACCACCTTGTCAAGTTCGCCGTCGTGCATTTTGGCCGTGGCGTGATTGACTATCCGCGCCCAGTTGTCATAACCCATCGGGTATTCAATCTCGGATGCCTCCTCCCACGCCGGGTTCCAGTGTTCCCCACTGAAATTCCAGAACAGGTCATCGAAGGTCACCTCAAAATCAGTTTTCAGGCGCTCTAGCTCATTGTCAACATGGCTCTGCACGTAACGGCTCATCACTAACCACGACTTGCCGCTCTGACGCCGCAGCACCACCTCCGGCAGTACGAACTGCGCCGACACCATGCCGCGCCACACAATCTGCGGTACGAAATCCGCTTGGAAGGCCGCCCCACCAACCAGTAGCGGCTCGGCCCCGCCGGACATATGCGCCCCGTCGAAGAGCCGCTGGTGCAGGGTCGCCAATGTGCTGAACCGCTCGCCACCCATCGCGATAAGGTCCATCACCGCCCCATAACCAGCAAAAGCCACGTCATCACGGGCGTTCTCCCAATGCACGCGCCGTTGGCCGTGCGCCCGGCGCAGGAACTCGGTTAGCGGTACTTCCGGTGCTTCGGCAGCGTAACTAATCAGCGTACCGTTGAGTTGGTCCGTTGTCGTGATTCGCACGCTTACACCTCCGGCTGGGCCTCATGGCCGACACTCCGCAACAGGATCGGCAACAGCGTGTCTATGATACGCTCTGGCTCTGGTTCGCCCGTGTACACCCACTTAATCACTAGCTCGTTGATCGCACCCATCCAGGCCCGCGAGACAATTTCGGTGTCTGTCGGCGCGATGTCGCCCGTTGCCACAGCCTCGTCTAAATATTCACAGATGAGTGCGGCGAAGCGGTCGTGAACCTCCATGCGCTTCTCCTCAAAGACAGTCCCAAGCCCGGATGCCTGCACCAGCAACACCTTGGCCGGACGCCGATACTTGCCGAAGGTTGCCATGACCGCCTCCAATGCGGCCTGCACGCGCTGGATTCCCGGCTCGTTATCATCCACGGACTCGCGCACCTTTTCCTCTAGCAAGTTTGCGAACTTGTCTACTAGAGCCACAAATAGCTTTTCTTTATTGGGAAAATGAAAGTAAATCGACCCCTTAGAGGTGCCGCTCTCATTGACAATCTCGTCAATGCGGGTGCTGTGATAACCCTTGTTGGAGAATACATTCAGCGCCGCATCAAGGATGCGCTCACGGGTTCTGGCTGTGTTGTTCTCTGGTTGTTCTGTCATCGCTTCACCTATAAACCGACTGGTCAGTCTAGTAAAAAGATTATCATAGCCAGACATCTGTGTAAAGTTTCACGAGTGATTTCTGAGACGACATTTATGTTGCCGCCTCACCCATTATCAACGCTAGATCATAACCTGCTGAATCCCGTGTGAGAGTCCCACCACACCAGTGACCAGAGTGGTACATTACAACACAAAGCATCAAGATAAATAAGGATTTACTGGTGTGCAAACGATGATGCAAGCCCCCACAAATACCAAGACATTCGAACACAGTAGCGTCATGGACACGACGGTTGAGAAACTCGTGGACTTCCACGCCGCGCCGGAAGCCTTCAGCAAGCTCAACATGCCGGGAACCTTCGCACAAATTCACCGTCGCGACCTGCCCACCATGACGGAAGGCGAGGTCGAGTTCACACTTTGGCTGGGGCCAATCCCGGTGAGATGGCACGCCCGCCACGAGCCAAGTGTTAACGAACACTCCTTCGCGGACAACCAACTTAGTGGGCCGATGGACTACTGGCGTCACGAGCACATCATTGAGCCGGAAGGGGCCAACGTGCGCCTGACGGACCGTATCACACTATCACACAAGGACGGATTCGCAGGGTTTCTCACGCGCTTGTTGTTCGATGGGCTACCCCTCAAGATTCTGTTCATGTATCGCCACTGGGTCACACGCCGCGATGTTGAGAGTTAAGCCGGCACTAATGGGTGCATGGTAGGCTATCTTGCAAGATTCAAATTGTGATGAATGGAACAAATTCCATGTCAAAAGTAATTGTCATCGGCGCGGGGATCGGTGGCCTAACGGCAGGTGCGTTGCTCGCTAAGGACGGCTACGATGTTACCGTGCTGGAAGCACAGACGTATCCCGGTGGGAGCGCCAGCACCTTCTACCACAAGGGCTATCGGTTTGAGTCTGGCGCCACGCTGGCTGGCGGTTTCCAACCAAAAGGGCCACACGCCGTCGTTGGGGAGATGTTGGACCTTGAGTGGGATGTCCATACGGAGGAACCCGCGTGGATTGTCCACATGCCAGGGCGTGAGGTCGCGCTGACAGCGGACAACGCCGATATGCTCCGCAACTTCCCACAGAGCGAGGGATTCTGGCACACACAGGCGCAGATTGCCGACCTCGGCTGGTCGCTGTCCGCACAAGGCTTGCCGTGGCCGCCGACAGACATCGCAGAGGTGATGCAAATTGCGAAAGTCGGAATCACCAACCTACCGCATGACCTGAAGATTATCCCGTTCGCGCTGATGAACACGCGCCAGTGGATGAGCCTACATGAGCTGGCGAATGATCGTGAGTTCAAGCGGTTCATTGACGGGCAACTGCTTATCTCCGCACAGACGACCTCCGACGTGGCCTACGCGCTCTATAGTGCAACTGCGCTGGACCTTGCGCGGCAGGGGGTCTATCACGCACCGGGTGGGATCGGTGGGATTGCCGAACAGTTGGTGGACAAGATCAAGTCGCTGGGCGGCACGGTGGAGTATAGACGGCATGTGACGCAGATCGAAACGCTGAATGGACGCGCTACAGGTGTTTATGCCACTAAGGGACGGCGCTCTAAGAATGAGGACTTCTTCCCGGCGGATTTCGTCCTCGCGAATACAACGCCTTGGGACTTGGAAACACTGTTGGAGGACGCAACACCAAACGCGCTCCATCGTGAAAACGCGAATCGTGCGGACGGGTTCGGCGCATTCGTGCTGCATCTCGGTTTGGATGACAGCAAGCTCCCAGCAGATTTTGCATTGCACCATCAGTTCTTGATGGACATTGATGGGCCGCTGGGAGAGGGACGCAGTATCTTTTTATCACTGTCGCCGACGTGGGACGACACCCGCGCCCCGGACGGGATGCGGGCCGCTACCGTCACAACGCATACGCGGGTCCGTCCGTGGTGGGATTTGCTTGAGCGCGATCCCGATACGTACTACGAGCGCAAGACCGCCTACACCCGCACGATGATTGCCAATATCAACCGTTATGTGCCGGGTTTCCGGGATGCGGTGGCAATGACATTACCGGGTAGCCCCGTGACCTATAACTTCTACACAAAACGTCACCTAGGCATGGTTGGTGGGTTCCCCGCACGGTCGCTGTTTCTGACGCGGGGACCTCGCACCGGGATTGAGAACCTGCGGCTCGTGGGAGACAGTATTTTCCCCGGCCAGTCTACAGCGGGTGTATCACTGGGCGGCATCCGCGTAGCGGACGATGTGCGGCGTAACATGCCTGTCGGCAACCGCACATTCAACGTGCAAAAGACGCCAGAGGTGACGGCATGAGTGACCAACAACCTGTGATCCACTGGTTCCGGCGAGATCTACGCCTGATGGACAACACCGCACTTTTAGCGGCGCTGCGTTCCGGCCAGCGGGTTATCACCGTGTTTGTGTTCGATTCTGTCATCCTGAACAGCCAAAATGTGGGCGCGGTACGAATGGCGTTCATGTTGGGTGCGCTGGCAAACCTCCGCACGGCTATTCACAAGGCTGGGGGCCGCCTGCTGTTTTACAGGGGCGACCCATGTCAAGTCTTGCCGAAATTAGTCGAGGAAACCAGCGCGGCGGCGGTCCACTGCAACTGGGACTACACACCATACGCCCAACGTCGTGATGAGGCGGTGGAAAATACGCTAAACGTACCATTTCACCGTCACCACGATGCGGTGATCATGGCTCCCGGCACAGTCATGACAAACAAGGGCGATCCGTACACGGTTTATACGCCTTTCAAAAAAAAGTGGCGCAAGCTGTCACAGTCCAGCGATTACGTCTATGAGATGGATTTACCGGGCGATCTCTACCAGATTCAAGGCATTGACGCGCACGAACTGCCAACACTGGCCGATCTAGGATTCAAAGAAACACATAGTATCCCCACCGCGAGCGAGGACGCTGCGCAAACACGCCTCACGGACTTCTTAGGCGGCGCGGTATACGGCTACGATGAGGGACGTAACGAACTTGCCCTGCACCCCTTCGACGGAATGGGCACGACATCCCAGCTTTCACCCTACTTTCGGATGGGGATGCTGTCGCCACGACAGGCAGTGGCAGCGGCACGAACAGCCTACAAACAGGCCCCAGACGACGCAGGACGTGAATCCGTTACAACCTGGGTAGATGAGTTGATCTGGCGTGAGTTCTACACACACATCATGGCACACTTTCCACACGTTTACCGGGGCAATTTCCGCGATGAGTACGACAACCTGGACTGGGAACACAATCCGCAAGCGCTCGAAGCCTGGAAAAACGGAGAAACCGGTTACCCCATCGTAGATGCGGCCATGCGGCAGTTGAAAGCGACGGGATGGATGCCCAACCGCGCCCGGATGATCGTTGCCAGCTTCCTCACAAAAGACCTGTTGATTGACTGGCGCGAGGGTGAGCGTCACTTTTTGCAGCACCTTGTTGACGGTGACCCTGCTGCGAACAACGGTGGCTGGCAGTGGGCCGCCGGAACAGGTACCGACGCCCAACCCTACTTCCGTATCTTCAACCCGACAACCCAGGGCGAACGTTACGACAAAAACGGAGACTACATCCGTGAATGGGTGCCAGAATTGGCGGATTTAGGCGGAAAAGCGATTCATGATCCGCAAAGCGCCAACCAGTTCCCACGTAACTATCCAAAACCGATTGTGAACCACAAAGATGCCCGCGAAAAAACACTCGTGGCCTTCAAACGCGCACGCGAACTCGCAGAGCAAACATAGGAGTAAACAAATATGCCAACCGCATTTATCTGGGGTGCCGCTGGCGGCATCGGCGGCGCTACCGTCAAACACTTGAAAACGAACGGTTGGACCGTCTACGGTGCCGCCCGTAACCTAGAGAAAATTCCCGCCAATGCAGACGACAAATTCGCATTCGACGCCGCCGACCCGGAAAGCTATAAAGAAATTGCACTCCTGCTGGCTCAGCAAGGCGCAGCGTTGGACCTCGTCGTGTATGCCGCTGGGGGCATCCAGGCGGACACGCTGGAAAAGCTCGGGGCAGATACCTGGACGCAGGTCATGGACGCCAATCTAAACGGGGCATACCTGGGCGTGCAGTCCCTATTGCATCTTGTCCCCAAAAGCGGTCATGTGATGGTCATTGGTGCATATGTCCATAAAATTACGCTGCCAAAGTTCGGAGCCTACACGGCGGCCAAGGCTGCTCTGGAACCGATGATGACGATTTTTGCAAAGGAAAACCGTCGCAAGCAGTTTACGCTTGTGCGTCCCCCGGCAGTGGACAGCGCATTCTGGGAAAATGTCCCCTTCAACATGCCAGATGGTGCCCTCGCACCAGAAGCCGTGGCCGAGGCCATCCTGGAACGTTATAATTCCGACGGAAAAGATCTCCTACTGGACCTGTAACGCCATGACCGCTATCAAACGACGGCATGGTCAGAACGGATAAACTTGCTTGACAGATGGGAGCATTCGTGCTCCCATTCACTATTGTCATATACGCACAAGCAGAACGTGGCACAGATACACGCGCCACTCTCATATCACACTTAGCACAACTTCATCACGCTTTTTTACCCTCGAGTAAAACTGATCAATACACCACGCCATCTCGCGTACTAGGAGAGACTAAAACCTATGTCTAAAATCATCGTAATCGGTAGCGGGTTCGGTGGCATCGCCGCCGCCTGTCGTCTAGCCACCCAGGGCCACGAAGTTGAACTCTTTGAAAAACGCGATAAACTTGGTGGGCGGGCCTACGTCTACGAGATTGACGGGTTTAAGTTCGACGGCGGCCCCACTATTGTCACCGCACCTTTTATGTTCGATGACATCTTCGAGGCCGCTGGCCGCAAGCGCGAAGACTATTTCCAATTCGTCAAAAACGATCCGTTCTACCGCATTTACGACCACAACGGGCGTTTTTTCGACTACAACGACGATCATGATTTCATCCTGAGCGAGATCGAGAAGGTCAACCCAGACGACAAAGCGGGTTACGAGAAATTCGTCGGTAAGACCAAGGCCATCTTCAACAAGGGGTTTGTTGAACTGGCCGACGTGCCATTCCTCTCCATCTGGGACATGGTGAAAGTCGCCCCAGATCTCATCAAGATGCAGTCCTACCTAAGCGTTTATCGCTACGTCAGCCAGTTTGTGAAAGACCCGTTCCTGCGGCAGGTGTTCTCCTTCCACCCCTTACTGGTTGGCGGCAACCCCTTCGATACCCCCTCCATCTACGCCATGATCCACTACCTAGAACGCGAGTGGGGCGTTTGGTACACGATGGGCGGCACAAGTTCAGCAATTGACGGGTTCGCCAAGTTGCTTGAAGAACTGGGCGGCAAAATCCACCTCAATGCGGAAGTTGAAGAAATTCTTGTGGACGAGCCGACGCGCCGCGTCACGGGTATTCGCCTGGCAGACGGCACAATCCACGATGCCGACAATGTGGTCTCTAACGCAGACGTAGCCTACACCTACCGCAACATGATCGACAGCAAGTACCGTCGCAAGTTCACAGATCGCAAGGTCGAGAACATGCGCTACAGCATGTCGCTGTTCGTACTCTACTTCGGGACAGATCGCCTTTACCGCGACACGGAACCGAAAATTGCCCACCACAACATCATCCTGGGGCCGCGCTACAAGGGATTGCTAGACGACATCTTCCACAACAAGCATATGGCGGAGGACTTCTCGCTCTACCTACACATGCCGACCATCACCGACCCGTCTATGGCCCCGGAGGGCTGCGAGAGCTTCTATGTCCTGTCCCCTGTGCCGAACCTCAAGAGCGGCACAGATTGGTCCGAGGCAGCCCCGCGCTACCGTGATGCGATTGTGCAGTTCCTAGAGGAAAACTACCTACCGGACCTGTCCAAGCATATCGTCGCAGAGCATTACATCGACCCATCGCACTTCGAAGGCACGCTCAACAGCTTCAACGGTGCGGCCTTCTCGCTAGAGCCAACACTCACACAGTCTGCGTGGTTCCGCCCACACAATCGCTCTGAGGACTTCGAGAACCTATATTTCGTTGGCGCAGGGACACACCCCGGCGCAGGTTTACCTGGGGTTCTCTCCACCGCTGTCATCGCAGAGAAGCTCATCGGCCCGGCAACGGCAACAACTCCCACCGTTACACCGCGCACAACGGAGGCAGATGCAACCCCAGAACCAGTGGGGGACTAATCTATGACGTTACAGATACAGTCCTGGGAAAACACCCTGTTAGCCCGCGCCCAAGAGGTGCTCCACAACCATCACCACACAGCCCTGCCGGTCTCTACAGACCAGCAGGCGCTGGCTAACGCCTATGAGACGTGTAGCCAGATGACGCGCTTTCACAGCAAGACGTTCTACATTGCGTCTGGCCTGTTGCCCTATGAAAAGCGGCAAGCAGCGCGGGCGCTGTACGCGTTTTGCCGGGTAACGGATGACATCGTGGACTCTGACGAATCCGCTGAGGTTCGGCAGGCACAGCTAAAAGCCTGGCGAGAGATCGTCATGTCGCCCACACCGAAGATAGACAATCCTGTGGCTATTGCGTGGTTGGATGCTCGTTGCCGCTTCAACATCCCATCTGGGTATGCGGAACAGTTGATTGACGGTGTTGCCCGCGACCTAACGCAAACGCGCTACGAAACCTTTGCGGACCTCGCGGAGTATTCCTATGGTGTTGCCTCAACTGTTGGTCTAATGGCAATGCACATCACGGGCTTTCAGAGCAATGAGGCCCTTCCCTATGCTGTGCGCTTGGGTGTCGCGCTGCAACTTACCAATATCCTGCGGGATGTTGGCGAGGACTGGGCATTAGATCGGTTTTATTTGCCGCTAGACGAGCTTCACGAGTTTGGCCTCAGCGAAGCAGACCTGGCGAAGGGTGAGGCTACCGAAAAATGGCAGACGTTCATCAACTTTCAGATTGACCGTACACAACAGCTCTATCACGAGGCTTGGCCGGGCATTCAGATGCTAAATCGCGACGGGCGTTTCGCGATTGCGGCGGCGGCAGACCTGTATCGTGCAGTCCTGGGCGACATCCAACGCCACAACTGTGACGTATTCTCACGACGGGCGCACCTCTCGCGTTGGGGTAAGTTATCCCGGTTGCCGGGGATTTGGCTCCACGCCCAACAAACTTAACTTGCAATTCACCTTGCTAACCCAATAAACTGGGAGCGTTTAATTTTGAACGTAACCAGTAGGGGAAACCATATGAAGATTGGTATTGTAGGGACCGGGATGGTTGGGGCCACCGCAGCCTATGCGATGGTCACACGGGGCGTCGGGCGCGAGATCGTGCTCGTGGACTTGGACAAAAAGCGAACGCGGGCAGAAGCAGACGACATCAATCATGCTGTCCCCTTCGCAAATCCAATTCAGGTCACGTCTGGCGAGTACTCGGACCTTGTCGGCTGTAAGGTGGTCATTGTGGCGGCGGGGGTTGGGCAGCAACCCGGCGAAACCCGTTTGGAACTATTAGGCCGCAACGCTGCCGTCTTTAAGGAAGTGATTCCGTCTATCCTGGAGCACGCGCCACGTGCAATCCTGCTGATTGCGACCAACCCGGTGGACATCATGACCCACCTCGCAGCCCGTTATGCGGCCCAGGAGGGTGTCCCTAGTAGCCGTGTGATTGGGTCTGGCACAACATTGGACACAGCCCGTTTTCGGAGTTTACTCGGCAACTACCTCGGCGTGGATTCATATCATGTTCACGGCTACGTCGTCGGCGAACATGGCGACTCAGAGGTACTTCTGTGGTCGCTTGTCAACGTTGGCGGCGTGCCGCTGAAGGACTTCTGTCGTGCGCGGCAGATTGTCCTTGACGAGCCGATCCGCAATCAGATTGACACCAAGGTTCGCCGGGCGGCCTATAACATCATCGAGGGCAAAGGCGCGACCTACTACGGGATCGGGAGTGCGCTGGCAGCTATCGTGAAGGTTATCCTGCAAGACGAGCGGTCTGTGCTGACGATATGCTCGCCTGCGGCCAACATCGCCGGGGTGGATAATGTCACGGTGGCTATGCCATTGTTGTTCGGCGGGAACGGTGTGATTGAGTCATTACCGTTACCGTTGCAAGAAAAAGAGCTGGAAAAACTCAGCAATAGCGCCCGGATCGTCCGTGAAGCTATTGATAGCTTAGACAAGGCCGAGAGCGAGGAGGGCTAACCGTCATCATGGCGGCGCTGGCGGACATCGAAATCGGAATCGGCACTTCCGCATGGGGCAATCGCTTCATGTGGGGGTTTGGCAACAGCTTCGACGAAGCCGATCTGCGGTCAGCTTATGCGGTCATTAGCAATACAACCAATGTGCTAATTGACACAGCAGAAATCTACGGTATGGGCAAATCTGAGCAGTATCTTGGTCAATTTACCGCGAATGTCTCGCAGCGCCCCGTGATCGCCACCAAGTTCTTTCCGTTTCCCTGGCGCTGGAGCCGGGGCACTCTACTAGACGCGCTCAAGCGTAGCCTCGCGCGGCTGCAAACCGCCCAGGTAGACCTGTATCAGATGCACTGGCCGTTTCCGCCCGTGTCCATCGAAACGTGGATGCGCGGCCTTGTAGAGGCCGCAGAGCAGGGATTGGTGCGGTCGGTCGGTGTGTCAAACTACAACAAGCAACAAATGCTCACTGCGGACACAGCCCTGGCAGAACGCGGACTCGCTTTAGCGTCCAACCAGGTGCGCTACAGCCTGCTAGACCGCACCATTGAGCACAACGGTCTACTTGGGCTTTGTCATGAGATGGGTGTGCGGGTAATTGCCTACAGCCCGTTAGAACAGGGCTTGCTCACAGGCAAGTACACCTCACATGCTCCCCCACCGGGCTTACGTGGGGCACGGCACCGACACAAGCTCGCGGATGCACAACCGCTCATCAATACCATGCGCGAGATCGGCAAGGGCTATGCAGAGGATGGCATTGTCAAAACGCCTGCACAGATCGCACTGAACTGGTGTATCTGCAAGGGCACAATGCCTATCCCCGGCGCGAAGAACGCCCGCCAAGTCCAGGCCAATGTCGGCGCAACAGGTTGGCGCTTGGCCCCTGAGGATGTCGCGCTACTGGACAGTTTAAGCGACGACTACCGACGCAACATCTAACAACGCACGTTACATCGGGAAAGCAAATGGCAGACACAGACATTATCGTGGTCGGTGCGGGACATAACGCCCTGGTATGCGCCGGGTATCTCGTGAAAGCAGGCCACAAGGTCATAGTCATTGAACGACGACACAAGGTCGGCGGCGCAGTTGTCACTGAGGAACACGTCCCTGGCTTTAAGTTCGACCTTGGTGGCTCGGCCCACATTTTGATCCATCATACCCCGATTATTCAGGACCTAGAGCTTGAGAGATACGGGCTATACTACATCGACATTGACCCATTGTTCTTCATGCCTTACCCAGACGGCACTTCCATCACCATCTGGAAGGACCTGGACAAAACTGTGGAGAGCATCGCCCAAGTAGACCCTGTGGACGCAGAAAACTACCGCAAGTTCATCGAAACCTGGAAGCCCCTAGCAGAGGCCAGTGTGGAGTCGTTCAAGCACACGCCCACACCGCTCAACCTCGTCAAGACGCTGGGATTTGGCAGTGGTATGGACGACAACCGCATGGAGCGCATCAGCGACCTGTTACGCGGCTACGGCCAAATGCTACGCGGCCAATTCCAAAACGAGAAAGTTCCCGCGTTGATTGCGTGGATGGCGGCCCAATCCGGTCCACCGCCAACCGAACCGTTCTCCGCGCCGTTTGCGCTGTGGCACCCCATGTATCACGAGAGCGGCATGAAACGTCCGCGTGGTGGCTCCGGCGAACTCACACAGTCTTTGCGCCGTATGATCGAGGCGCACGGCGGCGAAATTCACACCAGTATGCCCGTTGAGAGAATTCTCGTCGAAAATGGCAAGGCTGTGGGCGTGAAAACCGCCTCCGGTGAAACGTTCACAGCGGCCAAGGCGGTTGTTTCCGGCGCACACATCTACACCACGATGAAGATGTTGGGCGACGACATGCCCGTCCCCGCGCAGAACCTCATCAAGAAGAGCCGCATCGGTAACGGCTTCGGGATGATTGTCCGCTATGCGCTGGACGAACTGCCGAACTACACCATTATGCCGTCCGACCCCAGCGGCGAACCCGGCCCCCAACACCGGGCGATGCAGTTCATCTGTCCCACAATGGGCTACCTGGACGCGGCCTACGGTGATTTTTTGGCGGGGCGTCCATCACAAGACCCAGCCCTTATCTCGATGACCTTCTCAGCGGTTGATCCAACGCTTGCTCCAGAAGGCAAGCATACGATGTTCCTGTGGGGTCAATACTTCCCCTATGAGATGGCAGATGGCCGTTCCTGGGATGACGTAGGCGAGGAAGTTGCAGAGCACATGCTAGACACACTGGCGGCCTACGCGCCGAACATCAAAGACGCCGTCATAGGCAAATTGGTTGAAACACCGCTCTATCTCGAACGTGAGTTGGGCTTGCTACGCGGGAACGTGATGCACTTAGAAATGTCTGTGGACCAGATGTTCCTGATGCGCCCCGCGCTCACGATGTCAAACTATCGCGCCCCCGTGGACGGCCTCTACCTGACAGGGGCCAGCACCCACCCCGGCGGCGGCATTATGGGCGCTGCGGGGCGCAACGCTGCAACGGTGATTAACCATGATCTTTCTCCTAAATGGTGGAAATTCGGAGCAAATAACGTCTCATGAGCTACTTTGGTTTTCTTGCCCTTTTCGTCGGTATCCCGATTATGATCCTCGCCCTTTTGAACTGGTGGGACGAGCGCACAGGTAAACCGATGCCCCCAACCCTGACCAGTTGGGGGCCATACACCATCATCGGTTGGTTGGTTGTCGTTGCTGTCGCCTACACAACGCCCTGGGATAACTACCTGGTCGCGACCCGTGTCTGGTGGTATGACCCGGAACTTGTGACGGGTATCGTCATCGGTTGGGTACCGATCGAGGAGTACACCTTCTTCGTCATCCAGACGATCATGACGGGGCTGTTCACGGCCTGGTTGATGCGGCGGATGCCCATCGGCGAACTTCCGCCCACGCCAGAACGCAGAACGCAAATTCGCCAGTGGGCCACCGGGGTTACGGCTGTCGTCTGGCTGTTGAGCGTAATCCTACTGGCACTCACCTTCGTCAGCGACTTCTGGCAGCCCGGCACTTATCTGGCGCTAGAAGTATCGTGGGCGCTGATCCCGATTACGCTGCAACTGATCGTCGGTGCAGACATCCTATGGCGGCACCGCTACACCGTGTTCACGGCGATTGGCGTCACCTGGATCTACCTCAGCTCCGCGGACGCACTCGCCATTCAGTCTGGCACCTGGACCATCAACCCGGAACAGTCCCTGCCAATTCTCATCGGTAGTGTACTGCCAATTGAGGAGGCCATCTTCTTCCTGTTGACGAACGTCCTGGTTGTGTTCGGCCTGACGCTCGTACTGGAACACGAGAGCGAGCGGCGCATCCCGGCGAGCCTCCGTAACTGGCTACATGTTCGTAAAGCCAACCGCAAACGCAAGGCCGCGCCGGGGATGGGAGACTAGGTCATGCGGAGACAGACGCGCCAAACGCCCTTCTTCATTCGTCGCCCGCCGCGTGGCCTAGATATCTGGCGGTTTCAAACCGTTGTGAGCCAACGGCTACTGTGGTGGGCGGTACTCAACATGGTTGGCGGCCTGTGGATGCAGCAGCAGCGCAACAAGTTCTGGCGTGGCATTGCCATGCAGTCAATTAGCTGGGGCGCAATCAACGCTGGGATTGCGCTCATCGGGTCGTTTTTCTCTCGTCGGCGCTATAACAACCATGATAATCCCTATAAATCCGACATCACCGCAGGCGAAGAACGGAACTTGCGTCGGGCGCTGTGGGTAAACGCCGGGCTAGATGTGTTCTACGTGTTAGGTGGGCTGCTTCTCGCCTGGACGCGGGGAAGGCGCGACCGCCTGATGCGGGGTAACGGCTGGGGCGTGGTCATCCAGGGCGGTTTCCTGATGTTATTCGACGTGGTACACGCGCTTATTATGTCCGCAGACGATCATGAGGACAACCAAAACCGATGATAAACATTGACGCTTTCGCCGGGGAGGAGCACCAGCCATTTCGTCTGGAGGGGGCAAACGGCTGTGCGGCGTTGTTGGTCCACGGCTTTCCAGGGTCTGCCAAGGAGATGCGACCCGTCGCGGATTTGCTACACACTCAAGGTTGGACAGCACATGGGATCTTACTCCCCGGCTTCGGGCCAGACATCAAAACGCTTGGTACCCGTAGCGCCGACGAGTGGCTTGGGGCCGTTGAGGGCGCTACCACCGACCTACGCGCCAACCACGACACCATCTTGCTCGTCGGCAACTCGATGGGCGGTGGCCTTAGTATCCAGGCCGCAGCCCGCAGCGGGGCGGATGGCCTGGTTTTGTTCGCGCCGTTCTGGAAAATCAACAACTTTCTATGGACGGCGCTCCCCGTGTTGCGCTACGTGATCCCGAAGTTCAAGCCATTTAGCATCTTCAAGCCGGACTTCAACGACCCCGACTTCCAACAAGGGACACGCAATTTTATGCCTAATGCTGACTTTGACGACCCGGAGTTCCAGCGCCAGACACTCGAACTGGAGGTGGACACCCGCATCTTCGCCAACATTCGTGCTGTCGGTGCTCGTGGCTACGACTTGGCTGCTGCGGTCCATGCGCCATCACTGATTATTCAGGGCGATACAGACGATCTCGTCACACCAGAGAACACCGCCCGCCTGCGGGATCGCCTGCAAGGTGACGTGAGCTATCTCGAAGTAGCCGCCAATCACAATCCGCTGGACCCCACCGCCGACTACTGGCCGGAGGTCGTCGCCGCCATCGAACAATTTACCGCTAACCTGACCAACCACTAAACCCAAAAGGCATCTTATGACCAACGTTATCACCCAACGCCTCCCAAAGTCCTTCGAAACGGTTTCACCCGGTGCGCTGGCACTCACGGGTATCTGGATTCTCGCCATGATCTCGTTGCCGATTGCCAAGTGGACTGTCGGCACCTCTGCGATTGTATGGGGTGTCAACCTCACAACCATTCTTCAGGCCAGCGCGGTGATTACCATTCTCGTGAGCGCCTTGGGGCTGACGCGAGCATTGCGCGTGGTCACAACAGTCGTTGGGCTAACGTGGGCCGTCGAGGCGGTTGGAACCACCACCGGGTTCCCGTTCGGCCACTACGACTACACTGACGTACTCCAGCCTCAACTGCTGGACGTACCGATCTTGATCGCGTTCGCGTGGCTAATGATGCTGCCGTCGTCATGGGCGGTGGGCTATCTCATCAACGGGCGACGCTATGGCCTGCGTTTTGTGTTAATCTCCGCCGCTGCGATGACCGCATGGGACTTTTTCCTAGACCCACAAATGGTCGGCTGGAACCTGTGGCAGTGGGACCTCGAATCCGGCGGTTACTTCGGCATCCCGTGGGTCAACTTTCTCGGTTGGTTCGTGACGGCGGCGCTTGTTACCTTTGTGGCGCGTCCGCGTGACCTGCCGGTGATGCCACTGCTTACGATCTACGCAATTGTGTGGGGCTTACAGACGATTGGGCAGGCGGTTTTCTGGGGACAACCAGGCCCGGCGGCTTTCGGCTTTGTGTTGATGGGAACGTTCCTCGCGCTGGCAATCCGACAACTGAGGCGAGAACATGCTTAGTACGTTGTTATTTACCGTCGCGGGATACCTCTCCGGGTCGGTGTTGTATTCTAAGCTCATCGCACAACGCGTTCTCAGCGTTGACCTCGCAACCGTCGGCGATGGCAACCCCGGCATGACCAACGTGGCACGGGCGGGCGGTGTCCGGTGGGCGGCGCTGGCCTTCCTGCTGGACTGTTGTAAGGCGGCGGTCCCAGTGGGCTTAGCCTACTACGTCTTTGGGATTCAAGACTGGCGCGTGATCCCGATTGCGCTGGCTCCCCCAGTCGGGCACGCCTATCCGATCTTCTTCAACTTTCAGGGCGGCAAAGCGATTGCCTCAGTTGCTGGTTCGTGGGTGGGGATTGCGATCCTAGAGATCATTGTTGTGTCTGCCCTGTTGCTCGTATACTGGAACACCTCCGTTCGCGAGAGCGCCTGGGTGACGATGTTTACCCTGTGGAGCGTGTTGGTCTACCTCCTATGGACAGAAGCACCGACTGTGTGGCTCACGTTTATGCTCGTGTGTATCGGCTTTCTGGCTTTCACTCATCGCCACGGCCTCCACAATCCACCGGGGGTCAAGCCGTGGGTGCAGCAAGTGGCGGCGATATGGCACTAATCGCGAGTGTCCTAACAGTGATTTTGACCGGAATCACGGGCATCACGATTCTCAATGTGTTCACGATGCTACGGCTAGGCCGTGCACCCCAGGCAAACGAACAACCGCGCTTTTCCGTCTTAATCCCAGCCCGCAATGAGGCGCGTGTTATTGGGGAGACGGTTCGAGCGCTATTGGGACAATCTTATACGAACTTTGAACTCATCTTGCTAGACGACAACTCAACAGATGGCACCGCAGACATAGCCCGTGATGCGGCGGCAGATGATGAGCGCCTACGAATCGTCAGCGGGTCGCCACTTCCGGCGGGATGGGCGGGTAAGAACTGGGCCTGTCATCAACTGAGCCAACACGTAACGGGGGACTATCTCGTGTTCACAGACGCTGATGTGCAGTGGGGTGGGGGGGCGCTCTCTGCACTTGTGAACGAGTTGGCGCGTACTGATGCCGATATGCTCACGATCTGGTCTACGCAACACACGGAAACCTGGGGCGAGCGACTGTGCGTCCCGCTGATGGCCTTCGTCATTCTGGGGTATCTGCCGCATCTCGCCGTGAATCACATCCAACACCGGGCGTTTGCAGCAGCCAACGGACAATGCCTCACATTACGCCGCTCGGCCTATGATGTGATTGGTGGACACGCCGCCGTGCGTAACGACATCGTTGAGGACATCCGCATGGCGCAGATCGCCAAGGATAAGGGGTTGCGCCTGCGTATGGTGGACGGAAACGCCCTTGTCACATGTCGGATGTACACCAGTTGGTCGGAAGTACGCAATGGTTATGCGAAAAACATCACGGCAGGCTATGGCGATTCACTCGTGGGGCTGTTCGCCGGGAGCGTGTTTCACTGGGCCGTATTTTTGTTCCCGTCGCTGTGGTTACTCGTAAGCCTGTTCACCGGAAACACGCAACACCTTATGTACAGCGGCCCATTGACGGCTATCGGGCTGTTGATACGAGCATTGACCGCCGCCGCCACCCGCCAACGTATCACGGATGCGCTGTTACTCCCTGTCTCCGTGGTCCTCATGACCGTTATCGCCGCGCAGAGTGCCTACTGGTACCTACGTTACGGTGGCCCTCGCTGGAAGGGCCGCACCATTATTCGCCGAAAAAGGAGCTTGAATCATGGCTAAGACCGTCGCCATTGTGGGCGCGGGCGTTGCCGGGCTGACGACCGCTGTCCGGCTCGCCGCTGACGGCTGGGGCGTGCGCGTCTACGAACAGAATGACCGTGTGGGCGGCAAGATGGGCCAGATAGAGGCCGATGGCTTCCGTTGGGACACCGGGCCATCCGTGATTACCATGCGGCATGTGTTGGAGGACGTATTCGCCGCCGCTGGCCGCGACATGAACGACTACCTAACACTACAACCTGTCGAGCCACTAACGCGCTACTTCTACGACGATGGCACCGTGATAGATGCCTCGCGTGACCTCGCGAAGATGGCATCACAGATTGAGGCGTTGAACGAGCGCGATGTGGAGGGATACCTGAGCTATCTCGCCTATGCCGCCCGTATTCACCGCATCACAGGCCCGGTTTTTATCTACAACAACCCACCAAAGCTATGGGACATTCTCAGCGTCCCAATGCCAGAAATGCCACAGGTGGACCCACTCCGCACGATGTCACAGGCCATCAACAGCTTCGTAGATGACCCACACCTGCGCCAACTGCTTGGGCGCTTCGCCACCTACACCGGGGCCAGTCCCTACCAAGCCCCCGCCACCCTCAACGTGATCGCCCACGTCGAGCTAACAGGCGGCATCTGGTATCCAGAGGGCGGCATCTACGCGCTGGCCGCCGCCTTAGAGAAACTGGCGCGGGAACTCGGCGTCGAAATCTACACGGGCTGCCCTGTAAAGCGTATTAACGTCGAGGGGAACAAAGCAACAGGGATTGTGCTATCCGGCGGGCAGGTCGAACCCGCAGACGCGGTAGTCGCGAACTTCGACGTGGCGCTCGTCTACGAGAAGATGCTGCCAGACTACATCGCCTCACCCCAACGCCAAAGCCAGCTCACCAGCTTAGAGCCGTCTTGTTCCGGGTTTATCATGCTGCTGGGCGTGGAAGCCAAACACAACGACCTCGCCCACCACAATATCTTCTTCTCGCCGGACTACCCCGCCGAGTTCCGCGACATCTTCCAGCACGGCGTCCCGCCACACGACCCAACGATCTACGTGTCTATCACAGGCAAGGCGGACCCAGACCACGCCCCAGACGGCTGTGAGAATTGGTTCGTGCTGGTGAACGCGCCGCCGCTCGGTGACGCCTACGACTGGGAACAGCAGGCAGACGTCTACCGCGACCATGTGCTGAACAAGTTAGCGGATAAGGGCTACGACGTGCGCGAAAAGATCCGCACCGAGCGGATTCTCACACCACTGGACCTCGAACGGCTGACAGGCGCACGGCGCGGCGCACTCTACGGCGCATCCTCCAACAGCAAATGGACCGCCTTCAAGCGTCCGCATAATCGCGCCCCAGACGTGACCGGGTTATACTTTGTAGGCGGTACGGCCCATCCCGGCGGCGGCGTCCCGATGGTGATGCTCTCCGGCAAGGCGGCTGCACGGATGATCGCGGAGGATTACAGCTAATGGCGAAACTCAAACTGGACCTGCACCCCATCTACAACAAAGGCGACAAAATTTACGAGGAACTGGACCGCATTATGCAGGAGGCGGTGGACAAGAAAATTGCACTCGTGGAGATTATCCCCGGCAAGGGCAGCGGCCAACTCAAGAAGAAGGTGCTGCGCTACCTGGACCAGAAGCATGTCCGTAAGATGTACCACCGGGTAGACAAGGACAGCAATAACTTCGGGCGGATTTTCGTGCGCTTCAAGCACAAATAACCCCCCAAACGAAAAGCGGCACCCACAATGCGTGCCGCTTTTGTTGATACTGGATACGGTTTTTCCGGCGCTACCCCGCCAGCAGCGGCGCAATCACCAGCGACACAATCGCCAGCAGCTTGAGCAAAATGTTCAAGGACGGGCCACTGGTGTCCTTGAACGGGTCGCCGATGGTGTCACCGACAACCGCCGCCTTGTGCGCGTCAGACCCCTTACCGCCGAAGTTCCCAGCCTCAATGTACTTCTTGGCGTTGTCCCAGGCACCACCTGCGTTCGCCATCATCACCGCCAGCATGAAGGCGCTAATCAGTGAGCCAAGCAGCAGGCCGACCATCGTCTCCGCACCAACCACCCGGCCCAGCGCGTTGCCCTCACCCAGCATCGCCAGGACCACAATAACCACTGGCGTTGCAATCGCGATCACACCCGGCACGATCATCTCACGAATCGCACTCTCGGTAGAGATAGCGACACAGGTCTTATAGTCCGGATCGGCCTCACCCTCCATCAGGCCCGGAATCTCGCGGAACTGGCGGCGTACCTCTTCTACGATCTCACCAGCAGCCTTGGACACTGCCAGCATCGTCTGGGCGCTGAAAATGTACGGCAACACCGCACCGATCATCAAGCCCGTGGTCAGCTTCGCCAGCGTCTCCGGCTGGGTGAGGACAATCGCGTCATCGGCCAGGCCAGACGCCTGAATAAAAGCAGCGGTCAGCGCCAGTGCGGTCATTGCAGCAGAGCCAATCGCGAAGCCCTTGCCCGTGGCAGCCGTGGTATTACCCAGGCTGTCCAGCGCGTCCGTGCGGTCACGCACGCCGCCCTCAAGCTCGGCCATCTCGGCGATACCACCGGCGTTGTCTGCCACAGGGCCGTAGGCGTCCGTTGCCAGCGTGATCCCCAGCGTGGACAGCATCCCGACAGCAGCCACCGCCACACCATAGAAGCCAGCCGCACTAATCGCAACCAGCGTCACGACGATCACCACAACGACCGGGGGCAGCGTACTCTCCATACCGACCGCCAGACCACGAATCACAATGATGCCGGGGCCACCCTGGGCGCTCTCGGAGAGGTCCTTGGTCGGCTGATAGGTATCTGCCGTGTAGTATTCCGTGCTGAAACCGATAATCACACCACCGACTAACCCGGCCAATGTCGCCAACATCACACCCCAGCCCAAGCCCAGGAGCAGGCTCAGGACGAAGATTGCCACAGCAACCATACCGGAAGCACCCCAAACACCTGTGCGGAGGCTACCGAGCAAATCTTCCTGCGTCGCGCCCTCTTCCGTCTTGACGAGGCCCGTTGCGTACAGCGCGATCAGAATACCAACGGCAGCCACCAACAGCGGATACGCCTCGCCAGCCAATGCACGCTCTTCGCCGAGCGTACCAAGCGCCGCCAGCGAAATTGCAGCAATGATGGAGCTGGCGTAGCTCTCAAACAGGTCAGACCCCATCCCAGCCACGTCACCCACATTGTCGCCTACATTGTCGGCGATCACTGCCGGGTTACGCGGGTCGTCCTCCGGGATGCCAGCCTCGGTCTTGCCCACCAGGTCCGCACCTACGTCCGCCGCCTTGGTGAAGATACCCCCGCCAACACGGGCAAAAATTGCGATGGTCGTCCCACCAAAGCCGAAGCCTGTCAGTGCAGCCGCAGCGCGAACGGTGTCGCCGCCCATGATCGTGGTGAAAATTATGAACAGCAGGCTAATCCCAATGATCGCCAGCGACACCACCGAAATTCCCATCACAGAACCACTGGCGAAGGCCACCTGAAGCCCCTCGTTGAGGCTCTTGGAGGAGGCTTGCGTCGTGCGGACGTTCGCCTGCGTCGCGATGGTCATACCAATGTAGCCCGTCGCAGCAGACGCACCCGCGCCAACGACAAATGCGACTGCCGTCAGCCAGCTCATACCGAAATCACCAACGGTACTGAGGATCAGCAGCAGCACCGTCACGGCGGCCACCACGATCCCAACATAACGATACTCGCGTTGGAGGAACGCCTGCGCCCCCTCTTGAATCGCCGCCGAGATCCTCTGCATCGTCTCGTTCCCGGCGTCCTGCGCCAGCACCCACTGTGCCGTGCGCCACGCGTAGAACACACCTACGCCACCAACAATCAGCGCGATCCATGTCGCGCTGGCACTGAAAAACCCTACCATTGAGTAAAAACCTTCCTTGCGATTATCGAACAGCTTTAACACTGTTCCGTTACATTTACGTTCAAACGTGGGAATCATACCGCAATTTCGACCCATTGCCACCCATCACCTTGCTCTCATAAAAGTTATTCACCACAATAGGCCATGAACACACGGAGAATATCTCATGAGCAACCGCAACAACCAACGGATCGGATTTCTGGGGGAGCAACTCGCCGCGCAGCACCTCCAATCCCACGGTTACACCATCATTGAACGTAACTGGCGCTTCACCCTCGGCGAAATTGACATCGTGGCCCAACAGGGTGAAACACTGGTATTTGTGGAGGTCCGCGCTCGCCAGGACGAAAACACCGAGAACGCCTTTGCCAGCATTACCCCCGCCAAGCGCCGGAAGATGCTCCGTGCCGCTTACGCCTACGCCAGCGCCCATAACCTGCCAGATAATGCGCTATGGCGGATTGATGTGATTGCGGTGGCATTCCCGCGTGGCAAACACCCCCTCATCGAGCACGCGGAAGACGCCCTTGGCTGGTAAACCGCTACTCGTGATTTTAGGGGCAACCGCCGTTGGTAAAACCCGGCTCGCGATTGCAATGGCAAACGCGCTCAACGGGGAGATCATCGGCGCGGACAGTCGTCAGATTTA
>CAYWZS010000036.1:0-36904 GCA_964462905.1 uncultured Anaerolineaceae bacterium | reverse complement strand
TGGGCTAGACGAGGATGTCATTACAATGTCGATTGAGGCGGGGCGAAACGCCGTCAAGCGTGCCCAGATTACCCCGCAGGCGTTGCGTGCAGTGTGGGTCGGCAGTGAAAGCCATCCCTATGCTGTCAAACCGAGCAGTACCGTTGTGGCTGAAAGCCTGGGCACATCACCCAGTATCTCCGCTGCTGACTGGGAATTTGCGTGTAAAGCAGGGACCGAGGCCGTTCAAGCGTCGATTGGTATCGTCGGTAGTGGGATGGGTGGCTACACCTTAAGTATCGGCATGGATACGGCCCAAGGCCGCCCCGGCGACGCCCTGGAATACACAGCCGCCTCTGGTGGCGCGGCCTTTGTTATTGGCCCAGCAGAAGATTCGTTAGCGGTCTACCAGGGCAGCTACAGCTACGTTACAGACACCCCAGACTTCTGGCGGCGGTCCGATGAAACCTACCCCAGCCACGGGGACCGCTTCACAGGTGAGCCTGCGTACTTCCACCACACCATATCTGCGGCAACACGCCTCATGGAATTGATGGGAACAGGGCCAGATGACTATGCTTTCGCTGTTTTCCACCAGCCGAATGTTAAGTTCCCATCGCGTGCAGGAAAGATGTTGGGCTTCAAACCAGAACAGGTTGAAACAGGATTGCTGGCTGGCGAGATTGGCAACGTTTACTCTGGTTCTTGCATGATCGGCTTGACGGCGATTCTCGACATTGCACAACCCGGCAGCCGTATTCTGATGGTTAGTTATGGTAGCGGCGCTGGTTCCGACGCGTTTGATCTCGTAGTGACTGACAAGATCGAGGCACGGCGCAACCTGGCCCCAACAACACACGACTATATTAGTCGGCGCACTGAAGTTGACTACGCTACCTACGCTCGTTATCGCGGCAAGCTAAAGGGTTAAATCATGAGATCTGTAGCGATCATTGGTATTGGACAAACGGCTGTCTCCGAACATTGGGGGAGCGGTCTGCGTGAGCTGGGAGCGGAAGCGGCACTCGCGGCCCTTAAAGACGCGAACCTGGCGACTGTGGATGCGGTCTACACAGCTAACGCCTATGGTGCGTGCGTCAGTGAACAAACGCAACTGGGAGCGCTCCTGGCAGACTACGCCGGGTTACGTGGCGCTGAGGCCTATAATATTGAGGCGGCAGATGCCTCTGGTGGAGCTGCCTTGCGTGCGGGGTATCTGGCCGTTGTATCGGGGGTTGTCAACACAGTATTGGTTATTGGCGTGGAAAAGATGTCTGATGCGATTGCGAGTGCGCGTGTACGCCAGCGTAGCACGGGGCTGGACACCGACTACGAGTTGGCGCATGGAGCCACGTTGACTGCAATGGCGGGCCTCCTGATGCGACGCTACATGCATGAGTATGATGTTGAACTGAGCGCATTCGAGGGTTTCAGTGTCAACGCGCACCTAAATGGCTCTCGTAACCCGAACGCGATGTTCCGCAACAAGTTAAGAGGGGGGGCGTTCGGCAAAGCACCGATGGTCGCTACGCCTGTGAACTTGTTTGACAACGCACCTGATGGGGATGGCGCTGCGGCAGTGGTGCTTACCAGCCGTGAGCGTGCAATGGATATGGTTCCACACCCGATTCAGATTGTGGGTAGCGCCGTCGCAACGGACACGCTGGCTCTTCAAGATCGTAACGATATGCTGTACCTGAATGCAGTGGCAGCGTCTACAGAGAAAGCACTCGCAATGGCGGGTGTCGCCCATGGCGACATTGACCTGTTTGAACTTCATGACGCCTTTACCATTCTCTCCACGTTGACACTTGAGGCTGCGGGTTTTGCACCCAGAGGACAAGGATGGATTCTTGCAGAAAACGACGGGCAACGTATTGGCCTCAACGGTGAACTTCCGCTATCTACTTTCGGCGGGCTGAAGAGTCGTGGCAATCCGGTGGGTGCAACGGGTGTATATCAGGCTGTTGAGGCTACCTTACAGCTTCGTGAGGCTGCTGAAGATAGCCAAGTTGGGCAAGCAAGCACAGCCCTCATCCAAAATATCGGGGGACTCGGCACGACAGTGGTTAGCCACGTATTGCAGGCATAAATGCTCACATGCAAAGGTTTGTGATAGCTCTCACAGCCTGTCTGATAGGTTTTGAGAGTTCACAAGCTGTAGAGTGTAAGTATGAAATGGACAGCAACGGTTACATCGTAACCCTACAGGAGTCACAACTATGCAAATCTCACGTCACTGGCGTCTCAATGCCCAACGCTACCGTCTCGAAGGGGTTCGCCTGGAAGATGGGTCTATCAGTCTTCAAAGTCGTGTCACCTCTCAAGAGGACAGTGCCGACGTTGAAATCAATGAGGTTCAGGATAGCAACCAGACCAACCAGCGCGTCCCCAGCCTACAGTGGATGGCCTTATGACCGATGCGCGGACGCGGGATGAACGGGCTGAGGTAGTCCAGTTTTCCGGGTTCGGTGAAATTTACAGTTACACAGTTGTGCAAGACCCACCCGAAGGTTATGAGTGGCAAGCCCCGTATGTTCTAGCGATGGTGAAGCTGGATGAGGGTCCGATTATTACGGCCCAACTCACGGACCTCGACACCGAACCGAAAATTGGGGAGCGGGTTGAAATGGTCACGCGGAAACTGACGACCGAGGGTAGCACGGGTATGATTGTATACGGATACAAGTTCCGTCGTGTGATTGTGGATTAGCATCAATCTCAGTCCAAACGAAATCAAAAAGATCGCTCATCGGAGCGATCTTTTTTTGCCCTTGAGTGGAGAAGCCTAGCCCTGCTCAGCGGTCAGTTTCTCAGCCTTCACGTCAAAGGCCAGCGACTGCTCGGTATCGGCATCAAACAGGTGAATGTTGTCGATGTTGATAACGACGTTGATGCGGGCACCAATACGAGCGCGGGTGCGCGGGTCTAGACGGCCAATGAATGTCTTGCCGCCTTCCTCGAAGTAGCAGATCATCTCGTTACCCATCTGCTCAATCACATCTACAGTTACTTCCATCGGCACCGGGTTGATGCTAGCCGGTTGGAAATCCTGGTCGTGAATATCTTCTGGGCGAATACCGAAGATCACCGTCTTACCCACGTAAGACTGCACAGCGTCGATCATATCCGACGGAACAGGAAGCTGGAAGATGCCCGTGTCTATAGAAATGCCGCTATCCGTCTTAATGAGGGTCGCATCGAAGAAGTTCATAGAAGGGGAACCGATGAACCCAGCCACAAACACGTTTGAGGGGTTGTGGTAGAGTTTGTAGGGTGTATCGAGTTGCATCAAGTCACCAGCATTCAACACGCAAATACGGGTTCCCATCGTCATCGCCTCGACTTGGTCGTGCGTCACGTAGACGAAGGTCGTCTCTAGGCGCTGATGTAGCTTGCTGATGAAGGAACGGGCTTCCACGCGTAGCTTCGCGTCCAAGTTGGACAGCGGCTCATCCATCAAAAACACAGCGGGTTCACGCACAATCGCACGGCCTACCGCCACACGCTGACGCTGACCACCCGAAAGCTGACGCGGACGACGCTCTAACAACGGTTCGATACCAAGGCTCTTGGCGGCCTCACGCACCCGCTCATCAATGATGTTCTTAGGGGTTTTGCGAAGGCGCAGACCGAACGCCATGTTATCATAAACCGTCATGTGCGGGTACAGCGCGTAGCTCTGGAACACCATCGCCACGTCGCGGTCTTTTGGTGCGACATTGTTCACCACACGGTCGCCGATAAGGATGCGTCCGCCGGAGATTTCCTCCAGGCCAGCCAACATACGCAGACTCGTAGACTTACCACAACCAGACGGCCCTACCAAAACCAGAAACTCTTTATCCTCAACGTGGAAATTGAGATCCTTGATAACAACCGTCGTGCCGTATGCCTTGTGTATATTTTCAAAGGTTACACTTGCCAACGCTATTTACTCCGTTAACTTTTTAGATATTTGCACAAAATTTGGGCAAATTGCACAAAATTTTTGGCGAACACCAATTTACCCAGACGGTATGATTATAGTCACATTTTTCAGAAAATGCCAAACATTTTTCAGGTTCGTGTTAAGGCAAATCTAGTGAAGGGTATCAGGTAGTATCGGTTAATTTTTGGAGGGTCCGCTCAATCAGAATCGAAAGGTCTATTTCTGTGTCGGTTTCAGTAGGTTGATGCAACCAAACGAGAAACTCAATGTTGCCTGTTGCCCCTCTGATGGGGGAAACCGTCAAGCCGGACACGAACAACCCAAGACCAAGAGCAAATGTCAGCGTTTCGTGTAAGACTTGACGATGCACATTCGTATCGCGGACGATGCCGCCCTTGCCTACGTCATCGCGGCCCGCTTCAAACTGTGGTTTTATAAGCGCGATGATGGCCCCGGCAGGTTTGAGCCAACCGTGCATCGCTGGGAGCAATTTCGTCAACGAGATAAACGACGCATCCACGACAGCAAGATCAATCGGTTCATCCAATGATTCCAGATAACGCGCATTGGTACGTTCGATGACGATTACGCGCTCGTCCACTCGCAGGCTGTAATCGAGTTGTCCGTAGCCGACATCAATCGCATAGACGCGTTCCGCCCCGCTTTGTAGCAGGCAATCGGTAAACCCACCTGTGCTTGCACCCACATCCGCACAAACCATACCAGAGGGGTTAAATGCGAAGTCTGCTAGTGCCCCTGCCAGCTTATCCCCGCCACGGCTCACAAAACGCGGACGACTCACCAGGGTAATATCGTCCGCATCGGTGACACGCGTGCCGGCCTTGTCTACGACTTCCCCATTCACCAACACCTCCCCGGCCATAATCATCCCCTGTGCCTTGGAACGCGTAAGGGTCAGCCCACGCTCATGAACTGCGATATCTAGACGTTTTTTGTTCGCCACGAGATTCCCTAGCTTCGTTTCAGGAAAATTGTCAGGTTCAAGGGGTTATCCGTCTCAGCATCGACAACAAAACCATCTAGCTCCACTGGGAGATAGCCATCCGCACGAATCATGACACTGTATGGTACAATACGGTCATCGGTTGAGAGTTCAAGCAGGCGGTCGAGTTCAAAGTTACCGTTGCGGTCGGTTGTGCCAATCGCATAGATTTGCTCACTGTCCCAAATAAAATCGACAACGGAGAAGTCCTCACTGATCATCACAAAGGTTACATCGGCAACACCTTCATTCGTTACGCTATCCACGATACGCCCTACGACCTGAACCCCAGACGGATCTGCAAAGCGATCAATCGGCAACTGACCAATCCCTACGAGAGCTTCGGTCACAGTTAATCGCACGGCCCCCACAGTCAATTCCACCCGGTAAGACCCATCTGGGATGCCCTGCGGATTGCTCAAACGCATCAGGTAATTTTCTCCCTGAGATGCGCCAGACCATCGCAGCTTTTCCTCGAAAAACAGATCATTGTCTACAAACCAACGCACAGTCCACTCGGTACCCTGGGTAATCTGTTGCCAGTCGAAGAGTGCATAGAGGGTGTTAACTTCGGTAGTAAAGTTGGACCCTGCCGGGGCTTCAGGCGCTTCCTCTGGAGAGTTAGCAGCTGCGAAGTGAGCATCAGCAAACACAACGGGAAACGCTCCTTCAGCGACACCAGCGATCACAAAGTCAGATGTCGCCAACAACCGCCCCTCGACATAAACCTCCAACCTGTAACGACCTGGCAACAGTTCACCGGGGTCCTGAATACTCACCGTTTTGGCACCGTCCGAGCCGTCGCGCCAAACATCCGACGGCGTTCGGAAAATTTCATTGTCCTCATAGAACCAACGTGTCACCCACTCAATGCCATCTGACATATTACGGTAGATAAAGCGAGCGCTAGCAGTGGTTCCTGTAGGCAATACGAACCCATTGCCGAGCGGTGCGCCGTCAATATCTGAGAGACCAAACACCATATCACTAATGGCCGGGGTGGTTGTGGGTGCGCCACCAATTAAGATGCTGGCGGTGTTTTTAGCCTCACCATCCACAAAGATCGTGAAATCGTAGACACCATTGGGCCACGGTTGACCGCTAATCCCAAAGTACCACACCCCACGATCTCCACCGCTCCAACGCACAGGGGCGAGGCTAAAGTTCGCATTTGGGACATTGTCTGTCGCCACACGTACCTCATAAACGGTCAGTGGGGTCATATTGGCGTAGTCGAAGAAGAGATAGAGACTCGTGGCACCAGTCGGCAGGCTGGAAACGATGGTACTGGGCAACCCAGCGTCATTCACGGATGTTGAGAAAAAGAGTCGTGTGATCTGCGGTTCATCGGTGATGTTGGTCTGCGTTTGAGCTACCGCCTGCCCTAGAATATCGACATCTAATTCCAGGGCCGCTGCTCGCAACAGCGGACGGGCGTAATTTGACGGGCGTAGCGCGTTAATAAACCCACCAATCGGGATGCAAACATCACTGTCATTAACTAGGCCATCCCGGTTGGTATCCTGAATTGTGTCGCAGTTTTGGAGTACATCACTGGTCGTAACCGTTACGGTTGTGGGAATGCCTATTAACTCACCATTCTGATTATAGGCACCACCGCCAGACATCAACGCCGGAATTGAGGCGCTGGTTTTCATCCACGCCACACGTTCGGCCCCAGGCTCAGAGATAAAGGCACTCAACGTTCCCGTCACAGTCTGGACTGGTGTGTCATCCAGGCTTGGATACCCTACGACTGTGATCGTGTCATCCAATGAAACCCGCGCGGAGTTCCCTAGCGCAACAAAGGGCAAAGAGAGATCGTTCGTCTTCAACAATCGTCCGTCCAAGCTGCGCGTCACACGTAAGAGCGCCACATCCAGACCGGGATCAACCTCTGTGACCTCTGCGCGGTAAAGTGGCACAGGGGGTTCACCAGGGCGGATAGCCAGGGCAATAATGAGCGTCTCGCCGTCACAATCTTCGCTGAGGGCACTATTGTGGGCATTCGTTAGAATTAGCCCCTCACGGCTGATAATCGTGCCAGAACCAACGCAGGTAATGATGAAATCATCCGGGTTTTCCTGCACCTGATACACGAACACCGTCGCCCGCTGTATACGTTCCAAACGATCTTCAATCGGTGTAATGCCCTGAGCAGCAATGGGGTCAAGTAACAGAACAAGCAGTAATACAAGCAACATACCTAACGAGACCTGACGCATATGGCTAAAACTCCAACTGATCGACAAACGCTGAGAACCGCTCACGGTTGATCTCCAACGATTCCGCATCGGAAAGCAGGGTCATTACAATCGTCTGCCCACCGGAGATCGCGACAATATCAATACCCACAACAACTGTTGGGATACTCTCGAGAAAGGGATTGGTGGCTGTGTCCACATAAGTGTAGGTAATTTGCTGGGCATCGGGGTCCTCTGACAGCGGAAATGGTTGCGTAGAGAGGATTGTGTAGGCAGCGAGCGTTTGGGCGCGTTGCATTGCGAGCGTATCCACAACTGTACGCGGCGAGGTTTCGGCGCTCACAGGGCGCAAAGACACCTGAAACGTCGTCTTAAAGCCAAGACGTTGCATATCGCGCACGCGGAACACATAATCTGCCCCAATCTCATCAAGCAACCATGCCTCAGGATACGATGCGACAATGCCGACCTCATTGTTTACATAGGTACTCGTGGCCGACAGAACAGCCCCACGAACATTCAATACAATCAGCAGGGCCACCCCCCCCCAAGCTATCGTTAGGTATTGGCTCCATTGCTGAGATGTCGTGATCCGTGGTTCATCAAAGCCGATAAACTCTACTTGAGACATGCGCCGTTACTCCTCCCCCTGGGCTAATTCTGCGTTGCGCTCGGAGGTCCGCATCAGAAAGGCCACGGATAAAGCGATGCCAATGAGCATCAACAGCGCCAACAACAAATCTACCAACTGACGCGGTGAACTGACGGCCAAGCTTAGCCGTGTATTTGCCAGATTATTGGCAAGGACAGTCACGAATCCATTGACAATGCCAGCAACGCTAACCATGCCCAGCGTCAAGATTGGGTTAGCAGTGGCAAGGCGCGTTTCTGCCATGCCATAGGCCACGATTAAACTGCCCACGACCTGTTGCGCGTTCGTCACGAATACCAAGATCGCAATGACAGCAGGAGGCGGATTATTCTCGAAGATAATGTGAAAGTTCCACACGGCAGCATAGGCAACAGCTGCCGCCGCGCCATAAGCCACGAGATCGTAGCGGACACGCACATGCTGAACCCATATCGTGTGCCGGAGTACCAAATACTTTAGTACCTCTTGAAAGACACCATAGGCGAAGATGTAAACTAGAATCTGCTCGGTGACGGACCCTCGTGTCACCCAGCTTTCGATTTGCAGTATATGTGTAATGAATGGATAGCCAACACCGTTGGCGACCAAGGCGCTAAGTACAACCACAGCCAACATGCGCGTGCGCGGTTGTGGCACACGTTGTTCCGACAACCAGGAGAAGATTACCCACAGGATAAGCGGTGCCGCACTGAGTACAATAGCTAACAGCAACCATTGATTCTGTGGAATCGTAACTAAAGTAGACCCAAAGACCACCACCAAAACCAGAGTAAACAATAGCCCAGTCTCTAGACCAACACTACGCCAAACCCGTCGGTAAGGATAAATGACCTCTTCGGTAGGTGGGGCGATGAGATTTAGATTGGATGCATCCGTCACAAATTCAACCTGTTTCTTCGCCAACAACATTTTATATGATCCAAATCATATTGGACGGACAACGACCTGGAAAGACAGAACATGCGTGCTGTTGTCACTGCCCTTATCATGAACTTCAGCCTTCTTCTCGTCGTGGCCGGGTGCGGCACAGAGACAAGTGAGCCTATTGAAGTCGCGTCAGCGATACAATTGCAATACGGTCTTGTATCTGACCCAGCGACCTTTGACCCCCACCAGACCAACTCAGCAGAAGTTGGCCTGGTGTTGCGTCAGGTGTATGACACATTGGTCTACCGCCACCCAACAAGCTTAGACTTTGTCCCCGGCTTGGCGCTACGTTGGACGACCAGCGAAGATGGCCTCACCTATACATTCGAGTTGAGGCAAGGTGTCACCTTTCACGACAACACACCATTTAATGCACAGGCGGTTGCAGCCAATATAGACCGTATCCTCAGCATTGGGCAAGGCGGACGCGCTTATGAACTTCTGGCCGCATTTGGGAGCTACGAAATACCCGATGACTACACGCTGATTCTAAGACTAGCGCAACCGGATGCCGCGTTTCTCGATAGCCTCAGTCAATTCTATTTGGGTATCGCCAGCCCAACCGCCCTACAAACTTACTCCGACCTACGCTACCAGTTCTATCAGGTGGGGACAGGGCCGTATCGCTTCACGGACTTCATACCAGGGTCATATGTAACGTTAGAGCGCAACCAAGTTTACACTTGGGGACCGTTATTTTACGATCCACCAAAGGCTGAAGCGGTTGAACGCGTGCAATTTCGCTATTACATCCAACCAGGGACACGAGGGGAAGCGCTACTCAACGGGGATGTAGACCTTATCGGTCAGCTCCCCCCGAACCCAGCACGGGCCTTGGCTGTGAACCCGCAATTGCAGATCATTCCGTTGGTCACATCGGGGCAACCGCGTCAGTTCATGATGAACACGACCGAATTCCCAACGGATAATTTGTTAGTGCGGCAGGCCATCATCCAAGCGACCAACCGCCCGGAACTTGTAAACACTGTCATGCAGGGATTTACGGACCCGGCATACAGCCCACTTTCCCCGACGACCCTGTTTCACAACACGAACTTCCAGGATGCCTATTCTTACGATCTACTGGCCGCTCGTGACCTGCTTAACACGGCGGGGTTTCAAGACAACGACGACGACGGCATCCTTGATATTGACGGTGTGCCACTGGAAGTCACATTACTATTTCTAAGAGATGAAACTGAACTCGCCGCAATTGAACGATTGCGTATCCAGTGGTTAGACGCAGGTATCGCATCCAATATGGTAATCGCCCCCACACAGGACACGCTCTTGAACCTAATTGAGAGCGAGCCGTATAACTTGGTCGCAACGCAAAACCTGGGAGTTGAACCCACATATCTTGTTAGTGACTTCTCGACGGGCAGCCCAACGAACTGGACCAACTATAACGACCCAGCATTAACCGAAACACTGATGCTGGCGACACAATCACGCGATGTTGTGGAGCGAGCGACGCGGTATGTCGCTGCACAGCAGGTCATCATGGAACAAGCGCTCATCTTGCCGTTGTTTGACGAGGCGAACCTGGTGGGGGCATCCAGTGCAGTTGGGAATATTCAGTTTCATGCCAACAGGCTATACCCGATATTGCCGAACATGACCTATAATTCGCTCTCGCCTTAGCTTAGGACAGTCTCATAGACGGCGTGTGCGCCTGCTTTCTGCAAGGCGCTTAGGACAGACACCTGTGTTTCGTCCGTCACGAGCGCGATCATATTTCCGCCTCGGCCTGCACCAGAGAGTTTCGCGCCCAATGCACCAGCCTGTAGCGCGGCCTCAACAAGTCGGTTGAGCTTGTCCGATGAGACATCTAATTTCTTCAGCAAATCGTGGTTTTCTGTCAGCAATGGCCCTAAAACGTAGGGGTTGCCGTCAGCAATTGCAGCACGAGCGGCCCGCCCGATCTCACTAATGCGGTTGAATAGCGCTTGTGTCGCTTGAGGCTCTGCCTGATGCCGCTCCCGCACTGCGCCAACCGTTTCACGGGTAGCGGCCTTACTTCCGCTGTTGGCAATGACAAAGTTCAAAGGCTTTCCAACAAAAAATGGCTCGAACCCCTGATCTTTTACGAAAAAAATAGGCTTCTCGTGTACAATAACGGTGTTGTCGATACCACTCGGTGTGCCATGGAAGTATTGTTCTGTCTTGTAGACAAGCGCATTAATCTCGTCCAGGCTTACTGTTTGGCTCATGTAAGCGTAGAGTACCCGCACGATGGCTGTTGCGACGGCAGCACCACTTCCGAAGCCGCTACCTGGTGGGACAGCCGAGTCAATTTCAATTCGTAGACCATTAAGCTGTTGGCAAATCCCCAGGCAGAGGACAACAAACGGATGGTCTGCATGGTCCACCAAGGTTAGGGTTTCCCCCGTTTGCAGCGACATGATCTGAAAGATTTTATCAGTGGTGTGGATAGTTGCTGTCACGCGTAGCTGGGACAGAGGAATTGCAATCGCCGGACTTCCGTATACAACTGCGTGTTCTCCACATAAAATGATCTTAGCAGGGGCTGTAGCCTGGGTGGTCATGAGGTTGTCATTGCCAATTCGTCTTGCGTTCATGCAAACTACCTATGCTTAACAATGCCCCATGCTCTGCTGTCTATCAAGAACGAAAATAGGTGACTGCTATGTTTGACTGGCTACTACAAAATAATGAGCTTGCTGCCATCATCGCATTTGCGTTGGTGCTGGTCCCCGTGATTATCATTCACGAATTAGGGCACTTTGTGGCGGGCCGCTCCGTCGGTGTGACGATCCTGGAATTTGGTATTGGCTTTCCGCCACGTATCGGCAAGATGTTTACGCTGTGGGGGACGGAGTTCACATTGAATGTGTTGCCCTTCGGCGGGTTTGTACGCCCACTAGGGGAGGACTTAGTCAGCCAACAAGGCGACGAAAGCGCAAACCAAGAGCGCGAAGAAGCAGAAAAGCGTGGCCTGGAAAACATCAAGGCAGTTGGTGATGCCAAACCACTAGAGCGTATTTGGTTTCTGTCTGCTGGCGCAATCTTCAACGTGGCGACGGCTTTCGTTGTGTTTATCATCATCGGCCTTGTGGGGATCCCAGGTGAACACTTACAGGTCATTGTCGTAGAGGATAACTCCCCCCTACGAAGGGCTGGTGTGCAGACGAATGATGTGATTTCATCCGTGGACGGCCGACGTTTTGCGATCTCGGAGGATTTCTTCGAGCAACTGAGCAACGCAGATGCCGCGCCATCTTTTACCATTTTGCGCGGTGAGGAGGGCGTTGAGGTTAAGGGGACCCTGGACAGCGTCCCCACATTCTCGTCAGCGATTGACAACGTGGCTGTGTACATCGTGGGCGTAGCGGAACGCTCGCCGGCTGAGGCATCTGGCATGGAAGTCGGAGATGTCATCACACAGTTCAACAATGAGCCTATAAACTCGTTGCAAGAACTGATCTCGCTCACAGGAGAAAACCTGGACCAAACGGTGTCTATTGTGGTGCAACGCGGCGGTGAAATCGTCGAGTTAGAACTGGTCCCACGGGGTAACCCGCCGGAAGGTGAGGGGGCAATGGGCATTGTGATTGATGCTGCCCTGTACAATGCGGACGCAGGTCTTTTCTATCGTCCGCTACCGAATCAAGCGATTGTGTCGCTGTCGTTCGTAGACGCAGTGAACTACAGCTTTGCACGATTCAACAGCATTTTTACATCTATCGCTGCCATCCCCAGCCAAATCACCAGTGGGCAGATTACGGCAGCCGAGGCTCGCCCGGTCAGCATTGTTGGTATCAGTCAGGTTGGCGGCTACTTCCTCCAAGAGAGCATTGAGCAGCAGCGCCCCATCGAAATCCTGAACTACGTCGCGATTATCAGCATTGCGCTAGGGTTCACCAATCTATTGCCGCTACCCGCATTAGACGGCGGGCGCATTCTGTTCGTGTTCATTGAGATAGTACGTGGCAAGCCCATCCCACCAGAGCGCGAAAGTGTGGTTCACCTACTGGGATTGGCTTTCTTGCTTTCTCTCACAGTGGTAATCGTAATTAACGACATCATCAACCCCGTAACAGACCTGATTCGTTAAGGAGAAAAAGGCTGGATGACTTCAAACGACCTGCAAAATCCACAGGAGTTCACACTCCAAGACGCGTTGGCAGAGCTACAAGCTATCACGCCTGCCACCGCGACGCTCCCACCCGCAGTTTTCTACGGCCTGTCGGATATATCTACGGACCAACGATCTACATTCGCAGACGCATGGCGTAAGCTGGATAACAGCCTGCGTGGACGCGTGGCACGCCAACTGGTTGAAACGAGCGAGGCAGACTTCGAGTTCCAATATCACCAGGTTGCGATGGTGTTGCTCGCAGATGACCTAGCAGAGGTGCGAAGGGCGGGTGTCGAACTACTCTGGGAAAATGACACCGTTGCTGTGCTGGACCGCCTACTACAGGTGTTAGCAGTAGAGCGCGAACCAACGGTTAAATCTGAGGTACTCAACGCGCTGGGCCGGTTTATTCGGCTTGGAGAATATGAAGATATACCCGTTGCTGACGCAACACGCGCCCAGGATGCTGTGATGCAGGTCTGGGAAGATTCAACCGCTAGCTTGCTGGTCCGGCGGCGAGCACTCGAGGCAATCTCGAATTGTACTCGTGACGATTTGCGTCCACTCATTCAGGCGGCTTACGACAGCCCACAACATGACATGCGCGTTAGTGCATTGTACGCGATGGGGCGCAGTTGCGACCCATACTGGGGTGAGATTGTGCTGCGGGAAATGAACAGCGATGATCCAGAAATGCAGTATGAGGCTGTGCGGGCCGGCGGTGAGATCGAACTGAAAGCAGCTGTTTCTAGCACAGCGCGGCTCGCCTTCCAGGATCACGACCGAGAGCTACAAGAGGTGAGTATCTGGGCGCTTGGTGAAATTGGTGGGGATGAGGCCACAGAATACCTAGGCCAACTTGCAGAGGCCGTGGAAGAAAGCGACCCAGAACTTTATGACTTGGTCGAGGATGCGATTCACAACGCGGAAATGCACATGGACCTTGATGCGCTGATAGACGCATTTGGCGACGATGATTAGCAACACAGGTGTTGGGGTAGCAACCCACAACACCACCCCACCACTACAGGCCGAAAATCGACTGCAACTTCATTGCCAGCCCCATATCTCCCTTGACCTTGAGCTTACCCTGCATAAACGCCTGCATCGCATTGATACGCCCGTGAACCACATCGGCATAGTCCTCTGCCTTGGCGATGAAAATTGTCTTGGGGTCTTCAGCAGCACCCGCGTTCACCTCGGCATATGAGTCCTTAATGTTAACGTGATATTGCACTTCTTCTTCGCCCATTAGGTTAAATTGAACGGTCGTTTCTAACCCAGTGGCTTTCTCCGGGTTGAACTTCGCCTTCATCGTCTCGAACAACTCTTGAAAGTCTGCTTCAGAGAATGCCATTGCTCACTTGCTCCTCGAATTCTCGTTATCTGATAAGTATTTGTCGAATCTAGCACACTGCACAGTATACTAATAGATGAAAGATAATCCCCCAATCGTAGAATGACAGGAACTTCCCTATGCGTGCCTACCCGAAATACCTTCTTGTGTTGTTTATCATGGCATTTTTCGCGACAACCCTGGCACAGGACGACGCCGACATACCAGGCAAGATTGCGTTCATCGGCACAGATTATAACGTTTACGTTTGGGATGGCCTGGGGAATGACCCGGTCCAACTCACCGACGATGCCGACCGCGACCGCACCACCATCCGCCGCTACCAGATGCCAACCTGGTCGACCGATGGGCGACTAGCATACTTCAGCACAGAAATTGACACGGATTCCTACACCACCAGCGTCTACGTCTCAGAAGACGGGGCCGCAATCGGCAACGAAATTTATATCGGTGAGGACGAGGTTCTCAATTACGCGGCGTGGTCTCCGCAGAATTGTGACATGGCAGAAACCTGCCGCGAGCTTGCCATGCTCGTGAACAATCGCACAACGGGGGGCCTGTTTATTCGAATGGTCGAGGATCAAGTTGGTGGTTTCCCCAATGAAATTATTGGACGTGGTGGCCCCTTTTACTTTAGTTGGTCATCCAATGGCGAGAACATGCTGTGGCAACGCAACAATCGCCGCTTGGACATCTACAGTGTCAATGAGCGTGCATTGATCGAGGAACTTGATTACCGCCCTGGCATCTTCCAGACACCGCATTGGTCACCAGTGGATGATCGGCTCCTCGTTGGTACCCTGAACTCCAATGAAACCAGTACGGATCTTTCGATCATTTCTGGCGAGATTGCCGAAACATTGGTTGAGGGGTTAGAGGGGGTTGTGTACTTCTCATGGTCGCCAAGTGGCAATTATGTCGCCTATACTAGCCGCAATGACACGTTGACCGTTTTAGACTCACGCACGGGTGATGTCGTGACAGAAACCATCGTCAGTGGGATCGGGCCGTTCTTCTGGTCGCCGGACAGCAGCAAAATTGCGTTTGTCACACTTGCAACGCCTGAAGGCACTTTCACCACGAAGGCTGGGGGCATAGCACGTCCCGCGTTACAGGCGGAGGTGCCAGAGCTTGCATGGTCCGTGGTAGATGTTGATACCGGCGAGGTGCGCCGCTACAGCGCCTTTGTACCAACCACGGAGATGGTATATGTGTTCACTTATTTTGACCAGTTTGCCAAAAGCCATTCGTTCTGGTCGCCAGATAGCCAGTATCTCGTCTACAGCGAAATCACTGATGACATGAACCCCATCATCAGTATCATTGATACTGATATCCAGGACACCTTTCCGTTGAGTATCGCGGAGGGCTACCTGGGCATTTGGAGTTATAACTAATGCGGTAGGGGTCATGCACAAACGACTGGTGCGGTTTTCAGAGATTGCAATCATCGGTTTGGTGCTCACAGGCGCAAGTGCCTGTAGTCCAAATCGCGAGCCAATCGCCATCACAGCAACCTTTGAACCGCCCAGCATTATGCGTACCCCACCTCCCTCCGCAACCACAGTCATTCCAACCGTGATGCTAACCGACCCAACACCCGACCCACCACGAACGGCAGCAGATGAAGGCGAAATGACATACACCGTACAACCGGGTGACACCCTGGGGGCTATCGCGCTTGCTAATGGGATCTCGCTGGAACAGCTGGTCCAGCTCAACAACATCACGGACGCTAATATGCTATCTGTGGGACAGTTGTTGCAACTCCCCGCGCCGCCAAACGAGTTCACACCGGCTGTAAAACTTATGTCGAACAGTCGATTTGTGCGAACAGCATCCGCGCTTTCGTTTAACACAGAGGCATTTATCGCCACGCAACCCGGTACCATTCGCACGTTAACGGATACCGTCGGGCAAAGTCAACCTAGTGGCTTTCGAGTTGAGGAAACCCTAACCTCTGCACAGATTGTTGATCGGGTTTCGCGTGAGTTCAGTGTTGATCCGCGTTTGCTGTTGGCCTTGTTGGAATATCGTGGTGGGTGGCTGACGCGCAACGATCAAACAGAGATTTGGCAACAGTTCCCATTTGGCGAAGCAGACGAGAACCGGGAGGGACTTTACCGCCAATTATCTTGGGCGGCAGACCGCATGAACGCGGCCTACTACGGTTGGCGGTACGATGACCTGTCAATTATCGCGTTTGAATCAGGAGAGCGCCTTTTATATGAACCGTCGCTCAATGGTGGTACGGTCGCCCTACAAGCGTTCCTGGCGTTCAACCAATCGTACAGCCAGTGGCAGGCATCGGTGGATGTAGGCGGTTTTCTGACGACGTACAACATGCTCTTCGGCGATCCCTTCGCAGATGACACCCCCACAGTTCCGGCAGACCTGATACAACCCGCTCTGCAACTTCCCTTTGCACAGGATGAAACGTGGTTTTACACAGGTGGGCCGCATGGTGGTTGGGGTAACGGAAGCGCCTGGGCGGCTGTGGACCTTGCGCCGCCAGATAACCGCCAGCCCGGTGATGCGGCTTGTTACACATCAGCATTTCCCGTGCGGGCTGTTGCGGATGGCGTGATCTCACGCAGTGACGAGGGATCCCTCATGCTCGACATAGACAACGACGGGTATGAGGAAACAGGCTGGACAATTCTATACCTGCATGTCACGAGCGATATTCGCACAGGGCAAAGTGTCCGTGCTGGAGACCCGCTGGGATTTACGTCCTGCGAAGGCGGATTTTCTAACGCGACCCACCTCCACATTGCGCGGCGTTACAATGGCGAATGGTTACCGTCGGACTGTCAAAGTTGTCCGGTTGGACGCACCGTTCCCCCTTTTACGATGGGTGGATGGACGGTATACGGTATCCCAAACCAGGTTTACCAGGGAACGATGGTGCGAAACGGTATTACGATGCGAGCAGAACAGGGCCGGCTAGTAACCTACAATCGGATTGCGTGGTAGTTCGGAGGCAGAATATCGATGTGGCACCACACAAGAAAAGCACTGACATTGTTCGTGATGTTAACAATCGGCGGCATTTCCGCAGCCCAACAACCGACATCAACCCCGGTGCAGGTGCGAATTGCCAGCATCACGCCAGTACCAGATGTCGCCACGGCCACGCCTACCCCAGCGGCGAACATCCCTGCCCCTGTGCAAACCAACAACCGCATTCTACTCGAGCCGCTATCCGAGGTAAATGTGCGTTCCAGCCCTGAAATCACCGAGGACAATCGTATTGGTGCTATTCGTGCTGGGGAACGCTATGTCGTGCTTGGCGTCTACTTCAACTGGTATCAGTTTCAGTACGACCAAGTGCCCAGCGGTCGCGGATGGGTCTATCGTGACTTGGTACAGATTATTCAGGGGGATGAGACAGCGATACCCGTAATCGAACTAAACGCAACACCAACAGAGGACACGCTGATTGCGGCAGCAAGCCAAACGCAGGCTGCAATCTTGGAAGCGCCTGGTGGTGCGCTCACGATCACAGCACAGTCACGAATTATCCAGTTACCAGAAGGCACAGTCGCCGCAGAGGGTCAAAGCCAAATGATTGCACCAGATCAAGCGACTGTGCTGCCAACCTTTACTTATCCCCCCAATGTCTCGCTACGCCCGACCGACACAGCAATACCCGGTAACATGACAGAGAATGCTACCACAGGGGGTAGCAACCGACCCTCTGCCCCCACATCTTTCCCACCGCTCTTCGCAATTCTTGGCCTAGGCGCATTAGGTATTCTCGGCCTGGCAGTCACACTCACACGCGGGTGAATCAAAAGGAGACACCCAAGGGTGTCTCCTGGCATTGCATCGGAAGATGTGAGCTTAGTAGCTACTACAGGTCCCACAGCCACTCTCACCACTGGCCTGTGCGTCGCCTTCCGTGCGGAAGGAGGAACCGCAACCGCAGCTAGAGGTCGCATTCGGATTGTCGATGCGGAAGCCACCACCCATCAAGCTATCAACAAAGTCAATCGTCGCGCCTTTCAGGTACATCATGCTGGTGGGGTCCACGAGCAGGCGAACGCCATCGGCAGCTTCAACTACCGTATCGGTCTCGCGCGGGTTTTGCTCGAAGGCCATACCATACTGCATCCCGGAGCAGCCGCCGCCGGAGACGAATACACGCAAGGCATGGTTCGGGATTTCGCGCTGCTGGAGCAGGTGGCTAATGGTTGCAACAGCACGCGGGGTGACAACCACCACTGATGTTTCGGTTGTCTCTGTCATAGTTTCCGGGTTTGGGTCCATAATGGTCATAGGTTTGGTTCCTAAATAGCTTGCGAATGAGTTAGTTTGTAAATCGACTATAGCACACACACTGTAAGGGGTCAATTAAACTCACATACGTGATAAAAATCACAAGGAATGATGGGCCATTAGGACACCTTATAGGGTATCTTGCTGTGACCCTGTCAATGTGTCTAAGGGAAACAGATAGGAACAGGTCGCATCACCCTTCGCAACCAGCGAGATCCTGCGGGGCACCACCCCAACTAAGCTGGCAATCAAGCGCATATCCATATTACACAGTGTCTCGTCGTGCTGGGCGATGTCATGATAGGGACAGTTACTGGTGTGTAACATATAGCCCTCTTCGCTAACTTCCCATTCGGCGTCGTAGCCATGTTCGCTCAGATACTCAACGACGATGTCAAATTTGTCCTCCAAAGACGTGTCGGGAATACATGCCTCGGCAGCCATACTCACAGCCACGCCCTCAAAAATCACGTTAATATTTGCGGGGGGCAGGTGTTCTCTCATGCGCGACAACAGGCTTCCCGTCAGGTGTTGATAGTTGGTCGGCAAGTGATCGTGCGCCTTGATGGTCAACTCATAGACATGCTTAGGACGCCCAGGCCGATTGCTATGTTGCATCCCTGGGCAGTGGATCAAGCTATCTCGTTGGAGAAGATTGAGATGATGACGCACTGTGACGGGTGTGATGTCATCCCCACGCAAACGTTGTAGCTCATCGACAATTTGCTGTACGGTCGCTTTGCCGAGGTGATTAAGCACATCTAGAATTTGCTGTCTTGTCTTTTGCATAGCCGTTCTGAGCGTACCACCGAATTTTTGATTATATTCATCAACAAAATTATTGTATCCCTGTGGCCCATATTTTGTCAAACTTCACTTTTTTATTTTGCCCCCCACAAACACGCTCAACAGGGTATTAGAAACGACATACAATCGATTTAAAACCATTCACAAACGCCCTGTTCGCGAATAGATGAACCCTTATGTTATACTTCATCACACTTGTTACGAACAGATCATCACATTGACAGGTTAGGTTGTCCTTGCTTGAATTCACCGATCTTTTCATCCAACCACCCGGCGACTTCTTCTACTACACATTCATCGTTTTGACGTTAAGTGCAGGCTTTGGCATCGCTCGGGTCCAACGCACCCACCACCCCAGTAGCCGCACGGCTGCTGTTTATGGCGGCACCTTACTCGGTGCGTTAATGGGCTGGATGTTCATCATTGTTGGGACTTATTACGCGATCTACACAGACCAGAGCACACGTATCATCCTCCCACCTTTGGAGCGGGCGGTTAGCCTGGGATTCACGTTGTTAGCTGGATGGGCGTTCCTAACGGTGGATACCGACGAGCCATGGCGCTTCGGCCTGCCGTTGCTCCTCTCGCTGATTACCCTGACGACCATCAGTTACATTTTCACTGGGCTTCAGTGGACGCAAATTGCACCTACGACAGATTTCAACCTCACAACCTTTGGCGTGACTTGGGCCTTCGCACAGGCGCTCATCTCGGCTGTGGGTCTCCTGTTATGTATTGTCTTTTTCCGGGCTGTGTTGGATGCGCCTCTGAAAATCGTGTTTTTCCTGATTCTGCTACTTGGGGCAGCGGGGAACATCTGGCAAATTGCCATGGGTACCCTAATCGGCGACTACAGTGGTGTCGCTCGTATGGCACTTTTTTTGGCCGTGCCCATCGTCCCCGCAGTGGTCTACCGCAAGGTAATTCAGGGATATGAGTTGGTCATTACGACCCAGCAACCACAAATCGGCGGCCACGGTAACACAACGGCTACTACCGGTGTCTCCCCGCAACCAAGCCCACCTACTATCACAACGAACCTCTCACAGCCGCTCTCCAAGGTACAAATTTCCCCTAGCAGTTCGCCTGTTGAACGCGAATCTGTTCAGTTGCTCCGCACACTCGGCCTCATCCTGGAAGAAACCGAGCCAGGAGAAATTCCAGCCCAGGTCGTGCGGGCCAGCGTCGAGGTCTTAAAGGCTGATGTCGGCGCGTTGTTAAGCATCAAGGATGCCAATTACGCCGATATTCTTATCGCCTATGACCACGCAATGCGTCGCCCAATCCCGGCAATGCTCTCGCTGAACTTGGAAGACCAAGTGACACTTACCAACGCCATTGAACGCAAACAGCAACGACCCTTGTTTGTGGACCGCAACCCCAATGAGCTAGACGATCTTTACAGCCGATTGGATGTTCCACAGGTCGGCCCAGCGTACTTCCAACCACTCATGCGAGATGACGAGCTTATTGCGGTCCTTGTCATCGGGTTGCCGTATGCAAAGCGTGAACTGCGGGACGCTGAACGTGAGCTACTGAAGGGCATTGGCATCATCTCTGGTAGCCTGCTGTCATTAAGCTATGCGGCAGAGGACGCAACAACCCGTGCTGAGGAGCGCGTTATACAGGCGATGGTATCCGGCATTCCACTGGATGAAATCACAGATGCAGATATCTTAGAGGCGCAGCGGGACATGCAAGCCACGCTGGACGCCGTTCGTTACCAGAACAACGAACTGCAAAAACAGGTGATGCAGTTGAAGCTGCAACTAGATGACGAACGCACCCGGCTCACAGGCCTCCTGGGAGAATCCAACGAGGGATTATCGATTACACAGCGAATTGTCGAGCTAAACAGCCAGCACGAGCAGTTACGGGCTGAACGTGCCGAACTCCAGCGGCGCCTCCAGGATGCTGAGACAGCACTCGCCAGTGCCACCGGAACCGAGGAAGATGCCCTGTTCAACGCGGAGATTGAAATCCTAAACCGCGAAAAGCGTGACCTACAACTTGAACTGGAGGCCCTGCGCGTTCAACTGGAGGAACTGCGGGCCATTGGTGGAAACCCTGAGCCAACAGCGGCAGAAGGTTATGTGGAGGAGATGGCCCGCGAGCAGGAACGGTTGGAAACAGACCGGGATCAACTTGCGCTACGTTTAGACGACATCCGGGATCAGTTAGAAGCGATGGGTATCGACGCCAGCGATATGGGCCTCACCCAAATCGTCAAGCAGCTCTATGAACAACGTTCGATCTTGCAGGTTCGCAACGACATGCTACAGATGGCACAAGATGCACTCATGCGAGAACGCCGTCTGTTTGAGGCACGCATCCGCAAGGAGGACGAACGCGAGAGCCAGATCGAAACGATGGAAGCCGAAATTCGGCATCTCGCGACCGACCGTGAGGCCATTACGCGCCAACGAGACACCTTGCGCCAAGAGCGCAACCACCTATCAGACAAGGTTAACGCCATCAAGGAACAACGAGCACGGTTATTGGCGGACCTCTCGACCTATGAGGATGAACTCAAGATCGTGCGTGAGCAGTTTAGCACACTTCAATCTGAATTTGAGGCCGCCGACAGCGAACGTCATGGCCTTCGTGCGGAGATGCGTTCGTTACAAAACGAGCGTGACATGCTCATCGCACGGCTGGATGGAGATCGAGATCGAATCCAGCAACTTAGCAACAGCGCAAGCGACGAGGTTCGCGAGATGATCCGCGAGGTGACACGCCAGCGCAACCAGCTTCTGACGGAGTTGGGCGAAGCGCGTACAGAGATTCAACATCTCAAGCGTGCCAGCACCAATAGTGGTAACCCTGCACCTGTAGAGGCCACAAATCCCGAATTATTGATGGACATGGTGGATTCACTCAAAACCCCCATGACCTCTATTGTCGGGTACATTGACCTGCTCGTCAGCGAATCTGCTGGGCTGTTGGGAGAAATGCAACGGAAATTCATTCAACGTATTTCCGCGAATGTGGTACGTCTGGAAACGATGCTAAATGATCTTGCTCATCTCACTGCCCTGGACACAGGGACCTACCAACTCGACCTCGTTCAGACGGATGTGATTGGCCTCATCGAGGATGCAATCACCAATGCTAATCACCAATTTCGCGAAAAAGACCTCATCCTCCAGATCGAATTGGATGATTCAGTGCCAGAAATCTACATTGATGTCGATGGGATCAACCAGGTGATCGGTCAACTTCTCACCAACGCCTACATCGTTTCGCCAGTGAACGGCACGATCACCATCCAGGCAAAGCCCCATGACGGTTTTGTACTCTTTGCTGTACGCGATAGTGGTGGGGGTATCCCCCTAGACGAACAAGCGACGATCTTTGCACGGCGATACGGCCAAGATCATCAACTTGTGACCGGTTTAGGCGACACCGGTGTTGGGCTGTCCATTGCCCAGGCACTCGTCACAGCGCATGGTGGCAAACTGTGGTTTGAAAGTGAACTCGGCACGGGAACCACCTTCTTCTTCACATTGCTACTTAGCCTTCAACCGGAGGCGACAGGTTAACTCATGCAACGCGATATACGCAACGAAATCTGGACCGCCGTTTTACTCGTCTTGATATTGGGGGCGGTGGCGTTATCTGCCGTGTTGATTACATCTATCGATGATGAAGCTGAGGCAACTGGCACTCCGGTAGACATCATCAGCAACGTGGAGGATACAACGGCAACGGCCAGTAAAACCCCAACCACGACACCATCACAGACCCCCACACCTACCCCAACCGTCACCGATACGCCCACACAGAAACCAACAGCCATGCCCACCGCCACACGAAGGGCGACACGCATCCCGACTGTCACACCAACCGATACCCCCACCCTCACGGCCACAACTACAGCCAGCCGCCGTACCCCAAGCCCAACACAAACACCGCGCTCCAAAGATACGGTAACGGCTTCTGTCACACCACGCACGACAGCCCCCCCTACCCGAACCACCACCACAACCCCATCACCGTCAAAAACGCCGATTCCCCTGGCTGCTGTGACCGTTGAACCCTGTAGTGCCCCACCAGAATGGGCGATTTACACAGTCCAACCCGGCAACACCTTATTCTCGATTGCGCGAGCCGTCGGCAGTACGGTCGGTGAGCTACGCACGGTGAATTGCATTGCAGACGCGGACAATATCGGCGTGGGGGATAACTTATTTGTGCCGCGTCCACCCAGCGGTCCTGTTCGTACAGGGATTCCCCAGGTGCCAGATGCGACGGCTATCGTGAACTATAGTTTTGACGGTTGCACGGTGCCTGCCTCGGTTATCACTGGCCCGGCACCAGGAACACGAGTTAGCGGCCTATTCACAGTCACGGGAACAGCTACGATAGAGAATTTCCAGTATTACCGCCTTGAGGTGCGTCCAGACTTCACCAACATCTATAACTTCTACTCGCGCTCAGAGGGAAAAGTTGCAAATGGAGTACTGGGGCAGATAAACGCGGAGCTGTTCGACGATGGGCTATATTGGGTTCGGTTAACCGTCGTGGATACTACAGGCAATTTCATTCAGCCGTGCGCGATACCTCTGATTTTCGAATGAGGCATGTTCGGTAATCCGCACATCGGCTACACTGTTGGCCGATTTGTGAGATGACGAATTAGGGGAAAAGCCGCATGACAGACGGACAATCCACACCCAAACGGAGCCGCACGCTTGGGTTCATTGTGCTTATACTCGTGCCATTATTGATTATAGGCGGGGCATTGTCGTTAGGCCAGGACGTTCTAGATGCCATCACCGAGCGCATACAGGCGCAACAAAGCTACAATGCCAACCGCGCCGAATATGAGGCGCAGGCCACACTGGCCGCTCCTGTTAAGGGTGGTGCTGCCCAGACAGATGGCTTCGTTCTGGCGGATTTCCAGCAGCCGTTAGGACAAGGCGACACACTCACACCGGCAATCCCCGCACTTACAACCAACACACCACGTCCGGCTGCTACAGTTGCGCTCCCCGCTGTCAACACCCCGATACCAACAACGGGTGCAGCAACGGCAACTGTGCCACCAGTAGACCCGCTCGTGCTGCCAACTGTCATCTTACCGCAAGACGCACCAGCGGATGTCGTCGCTCCCACGGCTGTACCGCCGGCCCTCACCCCCATCACACGCAACTTTGACCTTGTAAATATCATACTGTTGGGCAGTGACGAGGAAGTCACCGGGGACAACACCGTTCGCACAGACACGATGATTATCGTGTCGATTAACCGAGACACGGGCACCGTTTCCATGATGAGCCTACCTCGTGATATGTACGTGTATATTCCTAGCCTGGGCATGAATCGATTGAATGTGGCTTACGGCTGGGGCGAAAGTGTCGGTTGGGAGCCAAGTGGCGGTTTTGGTCTGTTCCGCCAGGTGATTCTCTACAATTTCGGCATCAATGTTCACTACTACGCCAAGGTCAATATTACCGAGTTCGAGCAAATTGTTGATCTTGTCGGTGGGGTGGATATTGCAGTGGACTGTGCAATTCAGGACTTCTATCCAATTGCGCCGATTGAGGAACTGGACCTCACAAGACCAATCGAGGAGAATTACTACCTACGAACGCTAGATGTCGGTTACTATACATTAGATGGCTTCGATGCACAGTGGTACGCCCGTTCTCGCAAGAACAGTTCTGACTTCGACCGTGGACGCCGTCAACAACAGGTCATCCGGGCGATCTTCAGCAAGGCCCTCGGAAGTGGGCAACTTGCCAGCCTACCGGCCCTGTGGAATGAAGGTGTGGAAATCATCGAAACCAATATGACGCTCAACGAGGCATTGTCCCTGTTACCGCTCGCGCTTAACTTAGAGAGTCGCGAGATCGAGAGCTTCACCTTTATTCCGACGTACCACACACAACCGTGGACCACACCAGACGCCGAGAACGTGCAATTACCCGTCTACGAGACGCTACTACCCCTCTTTGAGGACTTCTACACCCCACCCAGCACCAATCGGGTTGAGATCCGTGGGTCAACGGTTCGCGTACTAAACGGAACGGACAACCCAAACCTGGATATTGTTGCGGCGGAACGCCTACAGTTCAGTGGGTTTGCAGCCTTCCCCGCTGGTGAAGCTGACGCCGCAAACTACGAATCCACTGTCCTGAAGGACTACACAGGACAAACAAAGGGAAGCAGCCGCTTTGAAATTGTGGACATTCTAAATGTAACACGCAGCAATGTCATTGAGGAACCCAACCCTAATCGTGAGGCCGATTTCGAGGTTATTTTGGGGGCGGACTACAATTCATGTACCTTCGGTGTGCTCCCAGTGGAGGAGGTGACTGACGCCGAATAAAAGGAAATGAAAGCAAAGTCACAAGTATGGTAGTCTTTTGTCGGGGCAGCGGGATTTGAACCCACGACCTCTTACACCCCATGCAAGCGCGCTACCAGGCTGCGCCATGCCCCGATTTGTATGAGAGTATATCCGAAGTCTGATTGACACACAACCCCATCTTCGCAACTCGAACCATGAAACAAGTGTAAAATGAGGCCATCGGTGCGTTCCACAGGATGAAGAATATGCCAGAAGCCGAGGAACTACGGTCCTTCAGATGATGGCGGGGATATGAACGACGCAGCCCGTTTCATCGCACAGCAATTGGCAGCCCTTAAACGAATGTGTGACCTGTTTGCCGATGCAGATAATACCCTAAGAGCCTTAGTATCTGCTGACATTGGGTACGTGGGCACAGTGACAGCGGTATAATGCTTTGGTACGTAGACGCAATGGATGAGCAAAGAGGCTAGAAACTGATGGATTGGGTTGCTTTTTTCGTGACAATGGGACTGTTCACCCTGCTATTCGTATTGGAGCAACGCGCCGACCCCACAGCACGCGGCGCCGTGCGCTACTTTACTGTATTTTCGATCTTGTTGATTGCGGTGTATGTGTGGTGGTATGGCATCCTGCGTGAGGCCGCATTCGGGTTTTTTGCCGCCTTGGTCATTAGTTTCCTATTTTGGGTCACGGTTGGGCGTTACAACCCGGCTAGCAGCAGTGATGACATCCGTGTCCTGGGGATGGACGACTAGCAAGCACAAGAACCAATCTGTCTGAGTGGTTCTTGTGTCGCCGTGAAATACCTAGCCGATGATGTTGATTGGCACGACATTGTCAGATTTGAGCATCTCGACGCTGGCACGCGCTGCGACTGCCTGTGCGACTGCTCGCAACGCCACTGCGGGCGGGCTATCCGGTTGATACAACACAACGGGACGTCCATAGTCGCCACCCTCACGGACGTTTGCGGCCATCGGCACACGCCCCAAGAACGGCACCTCGATCTCCTGCGCCAGCTTCTCGCCACCGCCCTCACCAAAGAACTCCCCAGTCATGTTCTCGACAATGCCCAAAATTGGCACATTCAACTGCTTGAACATGGCGACACTTCGTAGCGCGTCGGCAACCGAGACCTCCTGTGGTTGCGTGACGATTACCGCCCCAGTCAGCGGGAAGGACTGGGCCAATGACAGCGGCGCATCCCCCGTCCCTGGCGGCAGGTCTACCACCATGTAGTCCAGGCGGCCCCACTTTACATCCGTGAAAAACTGACGAATGGCACTGTCCAGCATCGGGCCACGCAAAATCATCGGCTTATCGGGGGTCGTTAGAAAACCCGTGCTCATCAGCTTAATACCATGTGCCTCCAATGGCATCATCCGGCGCTGACCATCGTCATCCTGAACAACTGGTGGCCGCCCAGAATACAGGCCCGTCATATTGGGGATATTTGGGTTGAGAATATCAGCGTCAATCAAACCAACCTCAGCGCCACTGTCTGCGAGTGCCGCTGCGATGTTGGTTGATATGGTGCTCTTACCTACGCCGCCCTTGCCACTCGCCACAGCAATCAGGCTGTTGGCGGGAATATCCATCCGGCCACGAATCCGGCTATCCTGCGGCACCTCAGCATCCCAGTTGATCTCCAGTTGCTCAATGCCGTCAACTTTCCCAACAACGGCCTCGTTACACCGTTCAACGAACACGTTCTTAAGGGGGCAAGCCGGGGTTGTCAGCACAATCGTGAATTTGGCTGTGTTATTGGTCACCTCCAAGTCACGGACCATATTCAGCGAGACAATGTCCGCGTTGATTTCTGGCTCAATGACGGTACTCAGCGCCGCCATTACCGCTGCATTACGATCACTCATTCGGGTCTCCTCAACTACAGAATACAATTTTTCTCGTTCTCATGAGCATAATACAGGATTTTCTAATCATCAACTCTGTGCGGTTATATCCACAGACAAAAAAGGTGGACGCCTGAGACAAGGCCCACCTCCAATCGTCCTGTTCGGTTGTCGTAACGAGCACTACCGATTTCGGCGGCGTGCTAGTGCCTGTACACGATTCTGCTTGATGGCCTCAAGACGGTTCTCGTCGATCTGTGGTTCCTCAGCGACCATCTCGGCCATAGGGTCCGCGACAACTTCCTCACCAGCAGCCTGCATCTCGCGGCGCACATCGCCTGGATACACCGAAAAGTCCGGCTCCCAAGACTTACCCGCCTTCTTGTAGGCCTTCTTCTGTTCCTTAATCACGTCCTTGTGTTCCCAACCGTCGCGACCAATCGCCTCCTCACGGGCACGGGTCGGCGCGATGGTGGTCCAGTAACGTTGCTCCTTGGAGAGCATCTGCTTATCGTGGATGTGATTGCGGGTGCGGTCATAGCTCGCCATCTCATAGTCATGGTCCATCTTGATCGCATCGAACGGGCAGAACTCCGCACAGTAGCCGCAGTTCATGCAGATGTCGATATCAATGTAAAACGCCTCTGGCTGTGGTATCGGGCGGCCCGTCTCCGGGTTCTCACCACGCACAATCCAGATGCACTGCGGCGGACACACCTTGGCACAAATACCACAACTGGTACACCAGTCATCACCGGGTGCCTCTGGCGCGTCGTAGTCATTCACCACGAGAAACGGTACAAAGCGAAACCGCTCCGGCACAGCAATCTTCTCCTCAGGATATTGTACGGTGTACACCCCGCGTGTCGAGACACCCTGGCGCTCCGAAAATACATCCTGATTGAAATAACGCCGCCCTGCATACTTAAAATCGTCGACAAAGGTGTTTACAAAGTGTTTGAGCGTAACACCCAGGCCCTTGACAATACCAATACCCATACCATTCATAGCGTTAACTATCACTCCTTAACCAACAGCGGCACAATCTGTTGCGCCGCTGCCGGGTCAATTACTAGCGGTCTGTCTCACCGAGTACGATGTCGATACTACCGAGAATTGCCACCACGTCCGCCACCTTCATCCCCTGGGACATAATGCCTAGCGGCGTCAAGTTAATGAAGGATGGGGCGCGTACATGATAACGCCACGGGTTCTGTGTTCCCTTCTTGTCTCCGGCGGAGACAAGGTAGAAGCCCAACTCCCCCTTCGGGTTTTCTACACGGCCATAGGACTCACCAACTGGCACGCGGACGTTGTACTTCTTGGTCCCGGCGAAGAAATCCTGCCCCTTCGTCTTTTCCAGACGCGGCAGAATTTGCTGTAGGATGTGCAGGCTCTGACGCATTTCGTCCATACGGATCAGGTAGCGATCATAGATGTCACCGTTCGGACGCGTGCAAACCTCGAAGTCAAGTTCTGGATAGATGCTGTAGGGGTCTGCGCGGCGGATATCATATGGTACCCCACTGGCACGCAACAACGGGCCAGATGCACTGTAGGCAATCGCGTCCTCAGCAGACAAGCACCCCACGCCGATTGTCCGCGACGTGATGACCTCACTGTCCGTCAGGTAAGTGTCCAGTTCGTCAATCGCACGCGGTAATCGCTCTGTGATGAGTTCCGTCAGGTACTCCATCGTGTTGAAATCGCGTACCTGGTCATTCACGAGGTTCTGAACGCTCTTGAGACGCTCCGGCAAGTCCATCGCTACACCGCCGAAGCGCATGTAATTGCACATTAAGCGGGAGCCAGCCGTGGCCTCGAAGAAATCCAAAATCTTCTCGCGCTCGGCAATCGCGTAAAGCGCAGGGGTGAAGAACGCGCCCAAGTCGTTCAGCAAGAAGCCAATCGCCCACAGGTGATTCACGACCCGCGTGAGTTCCGTCATCAACACACGAATCACCTCAGCGCGGTAGGTTGGTGGTTCGTACCGACTACCAAGCGCCAACAACTGCTCCACCGCCAGCGCATAGCCCAAGTTGTTTCCCATACTACTGATGTAGTCCAGACGGTCTGTAAAGGGCATGTTGTGGAGGTAAGTGTTACGCTCACCAATTTTCTCGTGATTGCGGTGCAGATAACCCATCACTGGCTCAAGCGCGGTGATCGTCTCACCCTCGATCGTGATAATCATGCGGAACACGCCATGTGTACTGGGATGGTGTGGCCCCAGGTTTACCACAAGTTGATCCGTCTTTAGCTCATCATCAATGTGTTCCACATTGACACCAAGGCCCATCCCCGCGTAGAGATCAGACTCAGATGTATCGTTGAGTTTGCTCAGGTCGAAATCTGCCGGATAGCGGACATTTTTGCCATAGGCATTTTTTTCCTCGGCGCGGTGGACATGCCCTCCCGGCCAACGGCTGTCAAACGGCTTATGATCCTGCTCGTAGTAGGCTTCTTTCCAATCCTTACGCATCGGGTGGCCCTCAAAGCCATCCCACAAGAGAATACGCTTCAGGTTCGGGTGGCCCTCAAACTGAATACCAAAGAGGTCATAGGCCTCGCGTTCTTGGAAATCAGCACCACGCCACACCCCAGTGAGCGACGGCATGGTCGCCTTATCGCGCTCCGTCTTGGCCTTGAATGCCAACATCGGCCCGCCGTCTGTGCTGTAGGCGTGGTAAACCATCTCAAGCGTGTCGTCTTCCCCCTCAATGCTGAGGTAGTCCACGGCTGTCGCGCCGGAAAGGTAATCGTAGCCAAGTTCGTCACGAATTGTCTGCGCCACCTCAACCAACTTGGACTTGTCCACCATGATGCCACTGTACCCCTCACGTGCGTCGTCGGATACGGCATCCGGAAATCGTTCCTTCAAGCGGCTGATTGCGTCATCAACCGCCACTGTCTTCTGTTCTGGTACAGCCTGTTCAACCATTAGTAAAGTCCGTGTTCCTAACTCTTCTCTGCGACGCGAGACCGCTTACGCCGGAGAGCTTCCAGGCGCTTCTGGCGGCGCATCTCGGCACGCTCGGCATCGTCCTCTGTTGGTTCGGCGCTCTCAGCGATTGCCGCTGCTGCTCTCCCTGCCCCCGGTTGGACACCTGCCGGAGGCGCAATACGCGGCGCGTCGTCCACGAAACGGTGTTCGGGCAACTCACGCAGGCCAAATTCCTCACCGTTAGCCGCCTTCTCTGCCTGACGACGAATGAGTTCCATCTGGCGCGGATCAACAATATCCGGCCCTAGAATTGGAATCGGCGTCGGCTCAGACGGCCCCACACCGTACCACGGCACATCATCGAAGTTCGCCAGAGACTGACCATCGATTTTCTTCTGAAGTGCGATCAGCCCATGCAGCAATGCCTGTGGGGTGGGCGGGCAACCGGGGACGTAAACATCTACCGGCACATACTTGTCAATACCGGAAACGACGTTATAGCCCTCCTTAAATGGACCACCGCCGCTCGCGCAGGCACCCATCGCCAACACATACTTTGGCTCTGGCATCTGGTTATAGAGGCGAACAATCGGCACCACCATTTTCTTCGTCACCGTACCGGAAACGATCATCAGGTCCGACTGGCGTGGACTCGCACGCATCACTTCCATCCCAAAGCGGGACAAGTCATAGCGAGCAGCAGCCGTGGCGATCATCTCAATCGCACAACAGGCCAGCCCGAACAGTAGCGGCCACATGGAATTGCGGCGGCTCCAGTTATAGATCTTGCTCAAGCTCGTAACAGCAACATTTGCCTGCATGTCGTCCGGCACAGGGAACTCTGTACTCTGGAGTTCTTTCAGGTCCATATTTATGTGTTGACCTCCTCATACCACTCCCCAAGAATATCTTCCAGTAAATCGTCATAACCCACATTGGGGTCGTCTTTGAAGTTGGGAAGTGTCACAATCATTTGGTGTAACTGCGTGATACCTAGCGTTTCAACATCTGCATCAGGATAGGCAGCCCGCAAAGCTAGAACAATCTCGTGCGGGAACTCCCAATACAGCATCATAATACCCCACCTACTATTACTACTTTACCTAGCAGAATCGTTTTTCTCAAATTATTGCGAGAAGCAATCCACGTTCCCCCATGTGTATTAATGATACCCTAACCTGAGCCAGACGACTACCCTTAACGGTTGTCGATCTGAGCACGTTGCAGCTTACCGCTGTAGTCCACATATACCGACTTCCACTCAGTAAACGTGTCTAACCCGGCCTGCCCCGCTTCACGCATCCCATTACCGGTGCCACGCGTTCCTCCAAACGGGAACTGAATTTCCGCGCCTGTCGTGCCATGGTTAACGTAGACGATTCCTGTCGTCAGATCGCGAATAGCCCGAAATGCTGCGTTCACATTTTCCGTGAAGATACTGCTGGACAGTCCATATTTCACACTGTTATTGACGCGCACGGCCTCAGCAAGATCTGCAACCTCAACAACGGACAGTACAGGCCCGAAAATTTCTTCTTGCTCCACGCGCATCCCAGCCTGCACACCATCTAATAACGTTGGCTCGAAGAAGAACCCTCGATCCATCTCTGCGGCCTTCCCACCGACGAGCGTCTGTACACCCTCAGCCACACCAATCTCCATATATGAAGAAACTTTCTCCAGCGCCTTCTGGTTAACCAGTGGCCCAACGTCTGTGCTTGGCTCCAGCCCATTGCCGAGTGTAAGTGCTTTGGCCTTAGCAACCAACGCCTCTATCAGTTTCGGCTTGATCCCACGCTGGACAATCAGACGGCTCGTGGCCGTGCATCGCTGCCCTGTGGTGCCGTAGGCGCTCCATGTGATTGCATCAACAGCAAGATCGAGATTGGCGTCATCCATCAGTATAATGGCGTTCTTACCACCCATCTCTAAAGTGACTTTTTTACCCAAAGCAGCCGCACTCTGATAAACCTTGATGCCTGTGTCTGTCGAACCTGTGAAGGATAACACACGAACATCAGGGTGTTGGACCAATGCTGCACCGGTGTTCCCTGCCCCTAGCACAACATTCAACACGCCATGGGGCAATCCGGCTTCGACAAACATCTCGGCAAACAACGCACTGCTTGCGGGAACGTCCTCACTCGGTTTCCAAACCACGGTGTTCCCTGCAATCAGCGCCGGGAGCATCTTCCAACTTGGCACCGCCACCGGGAAGTTCCAGGGGGTAATCAACCCAACCACGCCAACGGAGTCGCGTAGGGCCATCCCAAATTTGTTGTACATCTCAACAGGGGCTGTATAACCAAAGAGACGCCGTCCCTCACCTGCCATGTAGTAGGCCATATCAATGGCTTCCTGCACATCGCCACGGGTCTCGTCAAGAATCTTGCCCATCTCCTGCGTCATCAGGCGAGACAATTCCTCTTTACGTGCTTCCAATACGCGGGCCACTTCGTATAAGATTTCGCCGCGACGCGGTGCGGGGGTCAACCGCCAATTCGGGTACGCCGCCTTTGCTTCCTCAACCGCCGCCTGCACATCCTCCGCAGACGCATGTGCGGCCTCTGCGACCAATTCTTCCGTAGCAGGATTATAGCTTTTGAAGGTTTCCTTCGAGAAACTTTCGACCCAACGACCACCGATATAATGTTTGACGAGCGTCATGTCCTAACTTCCTATGCGTAGTGTATAGAAAACTCTAATCCAATTTACACATTGGAGTATAGGAAGTAGACATGTGGTTGTCAACAATTTCACAATGGCCTATTTAACTACCAGAACCCGCGCCCCATCGGGGCAAACATCCCCATAACGCCCCACACTTGTCACCCCCGCTGCCGCATAAACAGCCGCCATGCGCCCCGCGAGGTCACGCGCTATCTCCAATGAATCGCACACGCCCATGAGTGTTGGGCCTGCCCCACTGATCGACAGCCCCAACCCCCCATGTTCGTGGACAGTCTCACGCACTTTGTCGAATAGCGGCATGAGATGCTTTCGGGCTGGCTCAACCACAGTGTCCCGCTCCGTTGCAGCCCCCACTGCACGGATATCGCCTCGGTGCAGCGCATCCACCAGCTTTGCGACTGCCCCAGTTTGATGGATCATTGCCTTCATCGAAACCTGTTCTGGCAGAACAGCACGCGCATCCGCCGTATTCACGACAATGTCCGGCGTGACCAATGCCAGATAGAGGTTATGTGGCACGGGCAGGCGCGTCATTGATTCGGCATTGGCGGCGGTAAACAGGGTAATGCCCCCGAATAGTGACGGTCCCACATTGTCCGGGTGGTACCCGCTGGCAACCGCCTCTCCATCCAGCGCAGGGGCCAGCAGTTCCGCACGCGACAAAGGTTCTCCCAACAACGCGTTGACCGCGACCGCCCCCGCCACAGCACTCGCCGCGCTACTCCCCAGACCACTGCCTAACGGTAAATTTTTCTGAACTGTGAGCCGTACCCCATGCGCTACGCCAACTTTCTTGAGCACACTCTGCGCAGCCACCCCCGCTGTGTTGCAAGCAGTCTCCAACGGCAGTTTGCCGCCATCGCCTTCGATTTTTCCGATCACAACACCCGGTTCTAGACGGTATTCCGCACGGACCACATCCCCAGGTTCGCGGAGCGCAAGGCCAATGATGTCGAACCCAACACCCAGGTTGGCAGCCGAGGCAGGCGCGAAGGCTTCTGCTATAGCATTTGTCATCAGAAGTGCTATCCTTGTGCGGTGAGGCTTTAACAACAGGTGAGGGAACAGAATGTCGAGCATCTTACAATGTATTGACTGTGGTCAGCAATACCCGATTAACCAGTTAATGTATACCTGTGAGACATGCGGCGGCCTGTTGGATGTACAACACAACATGACGGCTCTCAAAAACACCGTCAGCCGTGAATTGTTTGACTCGCGGCTGGGACTGGGGCCACTGGATGCGCCCTACAATAGTGGGGTCTGGCGTTACAAGGAACTTGTCTACCCGGACGTACCTAATGACCTGGTCGTAAGCCGCCCAGAGGGCAATACCAACCTCTACCCAGTTTCCAAATTGGCAAAGTGGGCCGGGATTGACATACTCTACCTCAAACACGAAGGGGAGAATCCAACAGGTTCCTTTAAGGATCGTGGCATGACGGGTGGTGTCACGCAGGCCCGTGTGCTTGGCATGGAGCGGGTAGCCTGTGCCAGCACGGGCAACACCTCAGCGGCATTGGCGTCTTATGCAGCCCAGGCGGGCATCGAGGGGATTGTGTTCTTCCAGAACAAAAATGTCGCCGCTGGGAAACTCGCCCAGGCTATTGCCTACAACGCCACCGGAATCCGCATCAACGCGGACTTCGACCGTAACCTGGAGTTGGTGCGTGAGGTCGCAGCAAAGCTGGGCATCTACGTGTTAAACTCGATCAACCCTTTCCGCCTAGAGGGGCAAAAGACGATCATGTTTGAGACGATACAACAATTGAAGTGGCAGGTGCCGGACTGGATCGTCGTCCCCGGTGGCAATCTCGGTAACTCCTCAGCATTTGGCAAGGGGCTGCACGAACTGTACGAACTTGGCCTGATTGACAAGCTCCCCCGCATTGCCATCATCCAGGCACAGGGAGCCAGTCCCCTCTATGAAGCGTACAAGACGGGCTTCCAACACTTTGAGGCACAAAAGGCCAAGACCGTTGCTTCCGCCATCAAAATTGGCAACCCGGTGAACTACGCCAAGGCGCTACGGGCGTTACGCTGGACAAATGGCGTCGTTGAAATGGTCACGGATCAGCAGATTATGGACGCTAAAGCGCTTATCGACGCCAGCGGGATCGGCTGTGAGCCAGCTTCTGCCTGTTCGTTGGCAGGGACGCGCAAGCTCGTTAAGGCAGGCATCATTCAACCTGGGGAGACCGTCGTCGGCGTGCTGACTGGTCACGTCCTGAAAGACCCGGAAGCCGTGGTCAACTATCATACAGACAACATGGAAGACATTGCCCCCGCCTACCCCAACCCACTGCATGAGGCTGAGGGTAATGTCGAGGAAATTGCTGCTATCCTCACCAGAGAAGTACTAAGCCCACAGGTTTAACCTGAACCGCAAAGGCGGTGATGCTACGGACATCACCGCCCCCAGACAAAAGGTTAGAGCACGTCCAACGCCTGTTCCAGGTCCGCTAGAATATCCTCAGTATCTTCAATCCCTACAGCAAAACGCACTAGATTGTCTTTGATACCAAGCGCGAGGCGCTCCTCGGTTGTCTTTTCGTAGTAACTCATTAGCGCAGGCTGTTCGATTAGGCTCTCTACCCCACCTAGGCTCGGCGCGATATAGGGAATACGGGTCGCGTCTATAAATTTGCCTGTCGTATGCAGGTCACCAGCAACCTCGAAGCTAACCACTCCACCAAAGCCTTTCATCTGCTCAACAGCGACTTCGTGGTCTGGGTGAGACGCTAATCCTGGATACCACACACGCTCAATCCGAGGATGCGCCTCTAAGCACTCGGCGACGGCCTGCGCCGTTTGGTTTTGCTGGCGCACACGCACCCCTAATGTGCGCACACCACGATCTAGCAAAAAGGCCGTGTGCGGGTCTAGCACACCACCAAGCACCCCACGCGCATCCCGTAACGCCTTCATCTGTCCACCATTGCCCCCCACAACGACACCTGCCAACACATCGTTATGTCCGCTCAGGTACTTGGTCGCGCTGTGGACCACAAAATCAATCCCGAATTCCAGTGGACGCTGATTCACCGGGGTCGCGAAGGTGCTATCAATCATCGTCTTGACGTGGTGCCGTTGCCCTATGTTTGCCAGCCGTTCTAGGTCCGCCACACGCAGATAGGGGTTTGTTGGGCTTTCCGACAGAATAAAGCGCGTCTTGCGCTTAATGATGGCCGCCTCTATTGCATCATAGTCACCCATCGGGACAACCGTTGTCTCGATACCAAGCCGCTTCAGCCAGGTTTGCGCGAACTGACGGGTACGGCGGTAACAATCATCCGTCATGATGATATGTGCGCCAGCAGGCAATACAGACAGCAGTACGGACGTGATAGCGGACATACCACTGGCGTAGAGCACAGCGTCCTCACCACCATCCAATGCAGCCAGCTTCGCTTCAACTGCACTCACAGTTGGGTTTCCGTAACGGCCATACTCCTCACGCTCGTGACCGGCACCCCACGTCTTCGCCTCCATAAAGTCAATCACGCCCTGCGTGTCACGGAAGGTATAGGTCGCCGTCTGTACAATGGGTGTGTGGAGCGCGTTATATGCCTTCGTGCGTGCTACGCCGCCATGTACAGCATTTGTACTCGCCCCTTCACGCTGTGGGGGCAACTCTGAGGACGTTTCGTTGTGCACATTGATGATGGTTTTACGAAATGTAGCCACTGGATTTTTCTCCCTGATCCATATGATGACTCCTCTGAAGAAAGGTCATTTTGCCGGATTTTTGAGCCATTAACCTACTTTTATGACCCGTTGTGAACCGCGATTTTGGGGGCATTTTGAGTTCTTTCAGTAGAGTCATGAATGAAACAAAAAAAGCCCAAACTTGT